>NZ_DKGR01000012.1:0-89599 GCF_002453335.1 Arsenicicoccus sp. UBA6765 | reverse complement strand
CACGGAAGCGTCAGAAGAGCCAGATTTTTGACGACTCGTTGACCCGCCAGTGTCAGGTTGAAGCACGGTTGGCAGGGGCCTCAGGCGCGGTGCTGTCGCTCCTCGAAGGCTCGTACGCGAGCCTTGTGGTCCTCGGAGAGGAGCAGGACGGTGTTCGCTACCCGGTCGAAGTCACGAGCGGTCCCGCGGTCGACCGACGCCGCCGTATCCACCGCGAGCTTGGCCAGCCCGACAGCATCGCCGGGGAGGTCGACGAGCTTGCGCATGAACGCGTCGACCTCCTCGTCGAAGGAATCCTCCGGGTGGACGGCGTGAACCAGGCCGATGGCCAGAGCCCGGTCGGCGTCGACGACCTCACCGGCCATGGCCAGCCACTTGGCCCAGTGAGGGCCGATCAGTCGGGTCACCCGACTGATCCCCCCCGACCCAGGGATGACGCCGAGGTTGGGCACCTCGGGCAACGCGAAGGTCGCCCGAGGTGTGGCCAGACGGAAGTCGCAGGACGAGCTCAGCTCGAGCCCCACCCCCCAGCACGGACCCTGGACGGCGACGACGACAGGCTTCTCGATCGCCTCCAGCTCGTCGAAGAGCAGATGAAGCCGGCGATAGCTACGACGAAGCCGACGGGTGTCGCGCCCATCGGTGTCGTCGCGGCCCGCCATCGTCCCGCCGATGTCCATGCCTGCGGAGAAGAACCTGCCCTCGGCCCTGATGAGGAGCGCCCGAAGGTCGTCGCGATCTCCGAGGTCCACTGCAGCCGATCGAAGCGCGTCGACCATCTCCTGGCTGACCGCGTTGAGCTTGGCATCCCTGGTGAAGGTGACCGTGAGGACCCCCTCCCGCTCGGTGCGGCGGAAGTCCGCGCCCTGGGATGAGAGGCGTTCACCCATGACGCGCCTCGGCGAGCTCAGCGTCGCCCTGAGGCGAGACCAGCAGCTGCTCCAGGTTGCGGAACACCAGGTTCGGCACGATGGCGAATGCCTGGTCCTCGACCAGCCGCAGCCTCGGCAGGCGCGAGACCAGCACTTCGAGCATGACCTTCATCTCGAGACGCGCGAGCGGCGCACCGAGGCACAGATGCACGCCCTTGCCGAAGGAGAGATGGGCCCTGGCGTCCTCCCGGGTGACGTCGAACACGTCCGGGTCGGGAAAGCGTGCCTCGTCGCGGTGCGCGGAAGCCAGGGTGAGCATGATGCCCGACCCGGCGGGAATGGTCACCCCGCCGATCTCGACATCCTCGAGGGCGATCCGGCGGTGTCCGAGGATGGGCGGGTCGTAGCGCAGCATCTCCTCGACCGCGCCTGGAATCAGGTCGGGATCGCCGACAAGGGCCGCCCACTGGTCCTGGTGACCCAGCAGGTACCGCATGCCACCACCAATGGCGGCGGTCGTGCTGTCATGACCGGCGAGAGCGAGCGCATAGACGATGCGGACCACGTCCAGGCGCGACATCTCCTCGTCCGGACGGCCGGCGGCATACGCCAGGAGCTCGGTCGTCATGTCGTCACCGGGCTGTCGCTCCCGCAAAGACACGTGGTCCTCGCAGTAGGTCCAGAACGCCAGGTTGGTCCGGGCGACGGCGACCTGCTCGTCCTCCGGGAGCCGACCATAGGTGAGCTGGACCCGACCCCGGCACCATCCCTTGACCATGTCCCAGTCCTGCTCGGGGAAACCCAGCAGGGAGAAGCCGGCATATCCCGGCAGAGGAACGGCCAGCCCACTCATGAGGTCAGCGACGGGCTCCGTGGAGAGCGCGGCGACGAGCTCCTCGGTGATCGAGCGCAGAACGGGTTCCATGGCAGCGACCCTGCGCGGCGTCAACCCCTTGAGGACGGCCTTGCGCATGAAGCCGTGGCGAGGGGGGTCAGCGTTGTTCAAGGTCGGCACGAGCGGTATCGCGCGCATGACTTCCTTGGCCGCCTCGCACGGCTGCCAGATGGGAGAGGAGGCATTCCCGGCGCTGTACGTACCCCGCGTGAGAAAGACTCGCTCGGCATCCGAGTACCTGGTGACGAAGTAGAGATCGACCTCGGGGACGTAGAACACCGGGGTCTCGCGCCGTTGCTGCGTCAGGTAGTCGAAAGGGACGCTGAGGAAGTCGGGGTCCATCAGGTCGACGTCATGAGCGACCGGGCAACGGCCAGTCCCCCCGGTCACGAGTCCGACTCCAGGGCGGTCGTGATCCGGTGCTTGAGCTCGATCTCGTCGAGCACCGAGGTGCCCTTGGCCCGAGCCCGGTCCTTGGCGTCCACCCACCGCTTCAGCGCCACGGCTGCTTCCGCCCCCTGGTTGTTCCAGTCGGGGTCGAGCGGTGTGGTGATCTCGAGCCGGATCCCGTTGATCGGGTCGTAGAAGTAGATGCTGTAGATGATGCCGTGGTTGACCGGCCCGACGACGTCGATGCCCTGGGCCGTGATGTGCGCGTGCCAGCGGTCGACGTCCTCGACCGACTCGGTGTGCAGCGCCAGGTGGTCGAAGGTGTCGTACGCCGGGTGGCTCGGCTTGGCCCGCGGCGGCAGCTCGGGGGCCTCGAAGAAGGCCAGCGTCGACCCGTCCCGCATCCGGAAGAAGATGTGGAAGTAGGGGAAGGGCTCGCCGGTGGAGGGCACGCGGTCGTCCATGACGGCCTGCACGAAGTCCATCTGCATCACCCGGGTGTAGAAGTCGACGGTGTCCTCGGCGCACGGCGTCACGTACGCCAGGTGGTTCAACATCGTCGGGGTGGTGGGCACGAGGGCTGGTGCCGAGGTGGCGACCGAGGTATGGGTGCTCATGGGTCTCTCCTTGCTCGTGGATGGATCGTTGGTGGGGCCGGTGGATCAGTCAGTGGAGGAGTCGGTCGTGCCGGACTCGGCGGCGATATCGATGACGACCCGGCCACGAATTCGGCCGGCGAGGATGTCCTCGGCCAGGGCGGGGACGGCGGAGAAGGGCTCCACGCGGGAGATCTCGGCCAGCGCGGGTGCCGGCAGGTCGGTCCCGAGACGTCGCCAAGCTTCGATCCGCACGGGCATGGGGGCCATGACCGAGTCGACACCGAGGAGGTTCACGCCGCGCAGGATGAAGGGCAGGATCGTCGTGGGCAGGTCGTTGCCGCTGGCGAGGCCGCACGCCGCCACCGACCCGCCATAGCGGATCTGGCTCAGGACGTTGGCCAGGGTCACTCCCGCGACCGTGTCCACCGCCGCCGCCCACCGCTCCGCCTGCAGGGGTTTGCCGGGCTCGGCGAGCTGGGCCCGGTCCACGATGGCCGCAGCACCGAGGGCACTCAGGTAGTCATGGGTCTCGCTGCGGCCGGTCACGGCCTCGACCTCGTAGCCCAGCTTGGCTAGGATGGCGACGGCCACGCTCCCGACACCACCCCCCGCTCCGGTGACCACCACGGGTCCGCCTCCTGGCACCACCCCGGCCTCCTCCAGCCGCAGGATGCACATCATCGCCGTCAGGCCCGCCGTCCCGATCCCCATCGCCTGCTCGGCCGTGAGCGTCTCGGGACGACGCACGAGCCATCCGGACTGCACCCGCTGACGAGCGGTGTAGGCCCCCTGCTCCGTCTCCGAGAGACCGTGCCCGGTGACGATCACGTCGTCACCGACCGACCAGTCGGGACTGTCGGAGGCCGCCACGGTGCCCGCCAGGTCGATGCCGCACACCATGGGGAGGCGGCGCGCGATCCGGCCCTTGCCGGTCACCGCCAGCCCGTCCTTGAAGTTCAACGACGAGTGGCTGATCTCCACGGTGACGTCGCCCGGGGGGAGGTCGGCCTCGGTCAGCTCCACGAGCGCGGCCGGGCCAGGCTCGCGGATCACATAGGCGGGCCAGCGTCGTGCAGGCTCGGTGCTGTTCATGCATGCTCCTTGGTGGGACGTGAGAGAGGCTGAGTGGTGCTGGGGCGACGGTCATCGACACGCGCGCCGCGCACCGTGTCGATGATGGCGGCGGCGTCGTCGAGGTCGGGCGCCACGTCACCGCGCCACGCGACGTGGCCATCCGGGCGCACGAGAACCAGCGCGCGCGAGTAGGCCCTCGCGACACTCGGTTCATCGATGTGGATGACCGTCAGAGGCACTCCCCCGGAGGCCGCGGCCACGACGAGTGCCCTGGCGTCGGGCGGCCTGGGCCCCAGCCTGAGCAGCACGAAACCCTCGCCGAACAGGTCCAGGGTCGACCGGCCGTCCTCGAGGTAAGCATGGGGGGCCCGGTGACCGGGGCGGTCGGTGGAGACGAACGTGCTCACCTCGTCCGGAGGTTCGGGTGTGCCGTCCGGCACGACGATGGGCGACCCCTCGTAGCGGAAGCCGAGGCCGACCCCCTGAGAGTTGAACTCGCCGTGCAGGGAGGTCACGAGCCGGTCCCCCACGGTGCGGCGGGCTGCATCGGCCTCGGCTCCCGATGCCAGGATCTGCGAGTAGTCGAGCGGCTCGACCCACTGCTCGTAGTTCCTGCTCGACAGCGTGCTGTTGCGAACGGCGACCGGCCGCCGCTCCTGCGTGTAGGCGTGCAGGAGCCCGGGACCACCCCATCCCTCGAGGCAGGCAGCCAGCATCCAACCGAGGTCGGAGACGTCGCCGAGGCCTGTGTTGAGGCCGTGACCGCCGGTGGGGGATGTGGTGTGGGCAGCGTCGCCGGCGAGCAGGACCCGCCCGTGGTCGAAGGTCCTGGCAGCGCACTGGCTCCGGCGCCAGGGCACCACCCCGAGGATGCGGAACGGGATCTCGTCGCTCCCGAGCGCCCGACGCACCTGGGCTGCTGCATCGATCGTGTCCAGGTCCGGCGCCTCGGAGAAGCCCAGCAGCGTGAACCTCCAGATCCGGTCGTAGTCCATCGACGTCGCGTTGGACCACGCGCCGTCTGGGCCCAGGAAGAGAAATCGTTCGGCCTTGCCATGAGAGTGGTGGCGCTCGAGCTCGTCGATCTCGACGACGACGGTCACGGAGTGGTCCAGCGTGCGTCCCTCGAAGGGGATGTGCATCAGCCGACGAACCGTGCTGCCGGCCCCGTCGCAGCCGACGAGGTAGTCAGCCCGAAGGCGCTCGTGGCGTCCGTCACCATCCACCACCTCGGCCACGACGTGGTCACCCAGGTCGACCACGTCGACCAAGCGGGTCTCGTGACGCAGGTCGACCAGACCGGTGGCCGTCGCTGCCGCCGCCAGCAGGGGGTCCAGGACGAACTGCGGGCACTTGCGCAGGATCTCAGGGCTGCCGGGCGACTCGCAGCGTTCGGCGGCCGAGGGCATCGCCGAGCGCCCCACGAGGTGGCCGCCGACGAGGCTGGTGAGGTAGACCGTGTCTCTGGGGTACTCGTCGTCACAACCCCAGCCGACGATCTGGTCTCGCAGTCCCCACCGGCGCATCAGCTCCATGGTTCGCTCGTTGAGGGTTCCCGCCTTGGCCGGCATCAGCGCGGACTGGGCCGTCCCCCGCTCGAGGACGACGGATCGGACCCCTCGCTGGGCGAGGTCCAGGGCCAGGGCCAGGCCGACAGGACCGGCGCCGACGACGAGGACGGGAGGACTGGTGCGGACGTCGGTCGTCATGAGCAGTGCTCCGCCGACGCCGCGGGACTCTCCAGCCGGGCGATGACCTCGGACGAGACACCCGCCTCGCGCAGCACCTCGACCGTGTGCTGCCCCAGCGAGGGGGCCGGTCGCGGGGCCGGGAAGCTCACGTCGGGCCAGCGGCTCGGGATGGCCATCTCACGCACCAGACCCTCGGTGGGATGCTCGGCCAGACGGAAGAAGCCGACCCTCTCCAGGTGCTCGTCGTAGATGGCCGACTCCAGGCTGTGGACCGGAGCAGCCGGGATGTCCGCCGCGTCGAACCGGGCGAGCCACTCCTGCGTCGTGCCCGTCGCCACCGCCTCCCCCACCTCGCGGTAGAGCGCCTCGGAGTGCTCGGTGCGGCTGCGCAGGGTCGCCACCCTGGGGTCCGTCGAGAACTCCTCGGAACGGCCCACGAGGTCGAAGAAGGAGCGCCAGTGTGCGTCGGTGTACACGATCGCCGTGATGTAGCCGTCCAGGGTCCGATAGGGGTGCCGAGCCGGGTTGAGCGTCCGTTGGTAGCCGGGCGGCCCGATCGGCGGCTCGAAGGTATGACCACCCATGTGATCGCCCAGGGTGAACTGCGCCATCGTCTCGTACATGGGGATGTCGATCTGCTGGCCGACCCCCGTCGAGGCGCGCTGGTGCACGGCGGCGAGCAGGGCGACGGCGGCGTGCAGCCCCACGGCACGGTCGTTGAAGGCCAGGGGCACGAAGTGCGGGTGGTCGGACCCGGTGCGAACGAGCATGTCGGGCACCGCGGTGAGCGACTGGATGAGATCGTCGTATGCCGGCCGGCCGGCGTACGGTCCGTCCTCCCCGAACCCGGTGAGCCCCACCCAGATCAAGCGGGCGTTCCGGGCTGACAGCGTGGCGTAGTCGATCCCCAGGCGGGCGAGGCCAGCGGGACGGACGTTGCTGATGAAGGCGTCGCACGAGTCGGCGAGCGTCAGGAAGGCGTCGCGACCGTCGGGCTCCCGCAGGTCCAGCACCACGGATCGCTTGTTGCGGTTCAGGTGCAGGAAGGTCGTGCCCATGTCGGGGTTGCGCATGGGCGGGATCTGCCGCGTCGTGTCCCCCGCCGGGGTCTCGACCTTGATCACGTCCGCGCCGTAGTCGGCGAGGACCTGGGTGGCGTAGGGGCCCATGACCACATTGGTCAGGTCGAGGATGCGTAGGCCGTCCAACGGAGTCGTCATGAGGTCTGCTCCCCTCCACCGTCACCAGCGACACTGTCCAACCAGCTCCCCCGCACCTGCTGCGCCGTCGCGGTCCTCAGGCCCCGCACCCCCTGGGCGGTGACGATGTCCTCGAACCGGCGACCGTCCGGAGCCGTGGCTGCGTGGCTCGCCGACTTGGTCAGGACGTCGACCGCGCGCCCCGCGACACGTCCCGCCGCCCTGCCGGCCGACTCCACCGCGGCGTCGATGGCGCGCTTGTTCAGCCGGAGCGAGGTGGGGGGCATCGTCGCGATGCGCTGCGCCAGGTCTAGAGCCCTTGTCAGGAGCATCTCGCGGGGGATCACGGCGAGAGCAAGACCGCACTCCACCGCCTGCTGGGCGCCGATCGTCTCCCCGGTGAAGATCAGGAACTTCGCCCAGGAGGCGCCGACCACGGCAGCCAGCTCGGCGCCGCCGGGATGTCCGAACCGGCCCTCGGGCAGGCCGAAGCGGGCATCGTCGCCAGCCAGCACGAGATCGGCCTGGACGATCATGCCGAGACCCGCGCCCAAGCAGCTGCCCTGGACCGCCACGACGACCGGCTTGCTCACCGCACGGACGCGAGCGTGGAAGTCGTCCACCTGGGTGACGAGCCAGAGGTCTCCGTCGATCCCCTCGGGCAGGGCCGCGCCGGTGAGGTCCCCGCCTCCGCAGAAGGCGTCCCCCTCGGCATGCAGGAGGATGCAGCCCACCGCGTCATCATGGTCTGCCACGAGCAGCGCCTGGAGGATCTCGGTGCGGCTGGACCCAGGACCTACGCCGAGCACGTTGCGTCTCTCGGGACGTGCCAGGACGATCTGGGCCACACCGGAGGCCACGGCGTACCGCACATGCTCGAACGTCCCCGGTAGTTCCATGGGCTTCACTCCTGCTCGGACGACCCTCGACGGGACGCGCCCGCCCAGCTGCTTCCCTCGAACCTAGGTCCGCGCAACGCATTAGTCCAACTGATATTATTGATTCAGCAGATCAACATCCCTGATGATTCGAGGGCGGATGCGGTTCACCTTGCGCCAGCTCGAGGTCTTCGACGCCGTGGCTCGCCATGGCAGCGTGACCCGAGCGGCCGACGAGCTGCACCTCACGCAGTCCGCGACCAGCATGGCGATCCACGCGCTCGAGAAGGCGTTGGGCCGCACCCTGTTCCGGCGAGAGGGGCGTTCGCTCCAGCTCACCGAGCAGGGCCGCGCGCTCCAGCCGCGAGCCCGATCGATGCTGACGTCCGCCGGCGAGCTCGACCGAGAGGTCGCCGCGGACTCCGCTCGGGAGTCCCTTCTCGTCGGCGCGAGCCCCACTGTCGCCGACCACCTTCTCGGGGAGGTCCTGCTCTCCTTCATGGGCATGCACCCCCGGGTGCACGTGACCGTTGCGGCCCTCCCCTCTTTGGCGGTCATCGAGCGGATGGAGGAGATGTCCCTGGACGTGGGCCTGATCGAGATGGTGACCGCCCGTGGATCGTTGGCGCAGCAGCGATGGTTCAACGATCGTTTCGCCATCGTGTGCGCGCCTGGCCACCGGCTGACGGCATCGGCAGCGCTCAGTGCCACGGATCTAGCCAGCGAGTCATGGTGCCTCCAACCGCGGTTCTCCGACTCCCGCCGCCAGTTCACCTACGCCTTGTTGAGCCTGCTCGAGACCATCGACATCACTCTCGAGAGCGACAGCATCTCGATCATCAAGGCCGCGGTGGCCGGAGGGGTCCTCCTGAGCTGCCTCCCACGGCCCAGCGTCGCACGTGAGCTCGAGTGCGGCAGCCTCGCCGAGCTCACGGTCTCCAACCTGGACCTGAAGATGCCCTTCAGCATCCTGACGCGCAGAGGCGTCCAGCTCTCCGCAGCCCAGTCGGACTTCGTCGCCTGCGCACTCGACCGGGCTCCGGCGACCCGGTGAGGCGACGGGTCAGAGCATGTCGTGGCGCCCCAGCCAGTCCGCCATGAACCTGGCGACGTCGCGCACGAGATCAGGCCGTCCCTCGAAGTAGTGCGTCCCGCCCGGGACGTCGATCCGCTCCCAGTCCGTGTGCACGATGGCATCGGTGATCTGCCTGGTGTGGGAGGGCATGACCGTCGGGTCCGCCGTGCCGAGCACGACCAGGATCGGCGCCGCGATCTCTGAGAAGTTCTGCACACCGGCATTGGTGTGCTCCAGGCTCCACTGGCTCAGCCATGAACGAAGCGTCGTGAAGTGGGCCAGCGACGCGGGTAGGTAGTTCGCCGTCTGCGGAGGACCCCACAAGGTGACCCCCAGGTCACGGTCGTTCGGGTCGATCGCGGGATCGAGAAACCTCAGGTCCGCGGTCGTCCCGTGCACGACGAAGGGCAGGTCCGTGAGGCCGTCCCCACGACGCGCCAGACCCTCGACCTGGCCCAGGACCCACGCGGTGATCCGCTCGACGCGAGCCGTCTGGGCCGCACGGTAGGCGGCGATGAAGTGCTCCGGGTAGGCCGGACCGTTGGCCGGGTCGAACATGTCCAGGGACGGTGTGCGGACGAACGGCTTCGCCTCGTCCACGATGGCCGGGTCGATCCACTCAGCTCGCAGCAACGCGCGACTGGGGTGGGCGTTCAGCAGGATCAGGGCGTCGGCCGCCACCAGGCCGGATGTGGTGAGGTCGGGCCCTCCTCCCCCGGGAGCCTGGCGGATGGTGGGCCGCTCGGCCTGCGACTGGTAGAGGGGGGCGAGTCCCCCTCCCCCCGAGTTGCCGAGGACCACCACCTTGTCGTAGTCCGCCCGCAGCCGGGCCACGGTCGCACTCACGTCGAGGACACAGTTCTCCAGGAGTAGCGCGCTGTCATTGCCGATGTACCTCGTGGTCATGCCGACCGCCGCCACTCCCGACCGCGCAAGATCATCGAGCAGGTAGTGCCCGAGGAAGTTCGCGGTCGGGTGGCAGAGCACGACCGCCGTGCGCGGCTTCGACCCCTTGACGCGCACCTCACGAGCCCAGACCCGACCCGAGATGCGAGCGACGCCGGAGTAGATGTCCACGGCCCCCGACGCGTCCATGGGAACCGGGATCAGGCGTTCCTCGAGATCGGCCTGCACGTGGCACCTCCGGTCGAACCGTCGCGGTTGCGGATGAACGCATCCTCCCGCAGTGAGAGCTAACTGTCAACAGTTTACATTTGTTCGTGTGCTGCGGCTACTCGATCCCCAGGCCGGACGGCCGGACGGCTACTCGGAAGGGTTCGGTGAGGACGAGCACCTCGTCCCCGCGCGCCGAGGCCCGCTCGACCAGGTCGACGACGCCGGACGTATCGGTGGTCAGCGCGAACGCCGTCAAGGACGGGGCCAACGGGTCGACGAACCACACAGCAGGTATGCCGGCCGAGGCGTACGCCCGCATGTTGGCCGTCACCACCGCACGTCGGGATCGGTCGAGGACCTCGACCACGAGCTCCGGCAGCCCGTGCGGGTGACCCCCGCCAACCACGACGAGGTCGGGCCGGACCACGGTGGTGGGACCGAGGACCACCTCGGCGTCCACGAGGACCTGACCGTCACCGGCGGGCGTCGCCCGGTCGAGCAGGGTCGACAGGCGGGACACGGCGAGCTCCTGCCAGCGCCCCCTGGGCGGCGAGATGGTGATCGCTCCTGCGACGAGCTCACAGCGATGAGCGGGCCACTGCCCGCGGGCATGCTGCAGCTGAGCCACGTCGATCTGCGCGCTCACGACCCGCCTCGGTGGCGCTGGTAGTCCGCGGACAGCTCGGGGACCTCGAGGCCGAGACGCCGCGCGAGGAGGATGGTCGCGGCGTTCTCGTGCGCCATGCGGGTGCCGGGTTCCAGCTCGCCCTTGGCGACGCGCCGGTCCGCCTGCCTGATCAGGGTCGTCGCCAGGAAGAAGGCTTGCTGAACCTCGAAGAAGTCGAGACTCGCCAGGGCGTGACCGCTGCGCTCCTCGTAGGTGTCGATGGATTCGTCCCGGCCTGGGAGACCCTCGAGCCGCGTGACGCCGATGGCGTCGGTCGCGAGCTCGTCGAAGACGAGCCAGTGGGCCACGTCGATCTCACGTGGTCCGATGCTGGCGACCTCCCAGTCCAGGACCGCCTCGACGGTGCCGTCCGGTCCGAAGATCATGTTGCCCACGCGCGCGTCGCCCCACACCAAGGCGTCCGGGCCGCCACCGGCGCGCGAGACATTGTCCTGCAGCCACCGCAGCGCGACGTCGGGTATCGCAAAGCTCCGCTCTCGGGCGGCCCAGCGGTACCACGCGGTGAGCCGACGCAGGTGAGCGCCAGCACCTGTCGCGTCCCCGGCTGGGGCGAGGAACCCCAGGTCGTCCTCCCATCGCACCTGGTGGACGCCCACCAGCGCGTCCATGGCGTTGTCCCACAAGGTCCGGCGCTCCGTCGGCGACAGGCCGGTCAGCCAGCCGGTGGAGTGGATGGACGGTTTGGCGCCGGGCACTCGACCCGGCACCAGGTCCATGACGAAGAAGGGCCGGTCGAGCACGCGACCCGACTGCTCCGTCCACCGCACGCTCGGGACCGGGACGCTCGACCCGGCCAGGCCTCGCAGGATCGCCGCCTCTCGGAGGACGTCCGGCCGCAGGAAGATTCCGTCGGGAGCCGGCTCACGCCGGACCACCTGGCGAGCTTCGTGCTGCCGGCCGCGCAGCTGCCAGGTCAGCCGGTAGGTCCACAAGTCGGACGACTGTCCCACGACCGGCCGCGCGACGTCGTGCAGGGAGACCTCGTCGACACCGTGACCGTGGTCCTCGACGAGTCGGTCCAGCAACCAGGGGGTGAGTCGCGCGACGAGCGTGTCGTGCCCCGGTCGATCAGGCGTCATGACGGTCGCGCCGGGATCGCCCCGACCAGCGCATCCAGCTCGGTGACCCGGGCGCCGTGCAGGATGATCTCGTCCGCCCCCGCCAGCAGGTAGTCGCCGATCCGCGCCACGCAGGCGTCCGCAGAGCCGACGGCGGTCGCATCGGGCAGCCAGTGGTGCGGGAGCGCCTCGGCCAGCTCCGCGAGCTGGTCCCGAGAGAGGTTCTTGTCGGCCGGCAGCCCGGCGAGATCTCTCAGCGCCGGCTGGTCGCGAAAGGCAGCGAGGGCGTCCCGCGCCCATCCGTTGGCACCAACGATGGCGTCCCCCAGACCCGCCACCGAGAGGTAACCCGCCGCACGGGCGTCCACCGCCGCCCTGGCCGCCTCCGGGGCCAGGTCTGGCGCGACGACGAGCGTTGCCGCGCACCGGATCGCGTCCGGGTCCCGACCTGCCGCGGCCGCGGCGTCGCGCACCCGCAGGATCGACCGCCGCACGCCCTCCGGCGTGAGCAGCGGGTGCAGGATCACGCCGTCGTAGGCCCGCCCGGCGAGGTCGAGGGTCTTGGGCCCGATGGCCGCGAGGAGGAGCGGTGGCGGCGGCAGCTCGAGATGCTGGGCCAGGCGCAACCGGGGGAAGCTGCCCAGCGGACCCTCGTGGCTGACCGTGTCACCAGCCCACAGGCGACGAAGGATCGAGGCGATGTCCTCCAGAGCCCGCAGGGTCGGAGCCTGGGCCCCGTACGCGGCCCACCGCCAGGCGGCCGACCGGCCGAACCCCATGACGAAGCGGCCGCCCGTCAACGCCTGGAGGGTCTGTCCCATCGAGGCGAGCACCATCGGGTGACGCAGCACCGGGTGGGTCACGGCCGCGCCGATCCGGATCCGGTCGGTGACCTGGCCGATGGCTCCGGCCAAGGACGGGAGGTCCTTGGTGTCGTAGCGTTCGCCGAGCCAGGCCGTCCCCAGGCCCAGCCGCTCGGCGGCGCGAGCCTCGTCGAGGCCGCGCCGAGGATCGGTAGCAGCACCGGGCAGGACGTAGCAGCCCACCCGCTCGCGGGTGACCCCCTGCCTGCTGGACGCCGAGGACGAGTCGCTCACGGCGCTCCGTCCGTCGTCTCCGGCACGATGCAGCGCACCGTGCCGGACAGCGCCGTCGCGCCGGTCTGACGCGTGCAGGTCACCTCGACGGTCGCCAGCGGACCCTCGTCGCTCTCGCTCATGGCGACGACCCGTCCGGCGAAGGTGAGGACGTCGTCCGGCCAGACCTGTTCCTTGAAGCGAACCTTGAGGCCACGGATGTTGTGCGGACCCAGCCACTCGCTGGCGAAGGTCCCGAGCAGACCGGCCGTCAGCATCCCCTGGGCGAACACCGAGGGAAACCCGGCTCCGCGCGCGAAGCCGTCGTCGTAGTGCATCGGATTGAAGTCACCTGAGGCCCCGGAGTAGCGGACCAGCATCTGGCGCGTGATGGGTCCGAAGGCTCGTTCGGCCCCCGATCCCATCGTGATCGGTCCGGTCATGGCTGGTCCTCCCCGATCGGCTCCGTCTCCACCAAGGTCATCCGCTGCTCGGCCACCAGCCTCCCGCTGTCGTCCACGAACTCCGTCACCACGACCGCGAATCGCATGGTGCCGCCTCGTCTGCCCGGGCGCTCGTAGGTCTTGTCGAGGCGGTGCCGGCCGGTGAGTCGCTGACCTGCTCCTGGTGGCGGCCCGTGGAAGAGGTACTCCTGCTCACCGTGGAGGAGTCGCCTGCGGTCGAACCCCGCGAGGGCCACGGGCGAGACTCCGCTCCAGAACACCGAGGACACCAGGAAGGTCGGTGGCGACACCGCGCCCGAGAGCAGCTCTGGGTCGGTGGCCAGGGTCGCGGTGGCGAACTCGCGCACCTTGCCCTTCTCGACGAGCATGTCGAATGGCGCGTCGGTCGGTGCGGTAGTTGTCATGAGTCTCCTCGTGGGGGTGCTGGCGCAGGGGGTGTGGAACCTGGCGCGGTGGGGGCGCCCCCGACGCGCACGTCGACCGACCCGGGGTCGCCGAGCCGCTGGAGCGCCGTCTTGTCGACCTTGAGCATGGCGGTGACCGGAAGCTCCGGAACGAGGCGCAGATCGTCTGGGGACTTGTAGTCCGCGAGCCGGGCACCGACGTGCTCCCTCAGCTCGCGGAGGGTCGGCGGGTCATCCGGATCAGTGGGGACGACCCAGGCCATGCCCCGCTCGCCGAGCACCGGCGTCTCCACGCCGATGACCGCCACCCTCGCCACCTTGGGATGGTCGGCCAGCTCGTGCTCGACCTCGAGCGGGTAGACGTTGTAGCCGCCACGGATGTACATCTCCTTGCTGCGGCCGACGAGGACCAGGTTGCCACCGTGGCCGATCCAGCCGAGGTCGCCCGTTCGGAGCCAGTCGCCGCAGAAGGCGGCCTCCGTCAAGGCGGGAGCCTGCCAGTACCCGCGCATCACACAGGCACCCCGGACCTGGACGTGACCCGTCTCGCCACCACCCACCTCGACGTCGTCCGCGTCGACGATCCGCACCGCCATGCCCGCCTGGGGGCGCCCCACGGTCCGGCTCTGCACCGCCGGCGGGTCGGCCGGATCGGTACCGGTGATGCTGGGCGCCTCGGTCATCGCGTAGCGGACCACGAGCGAGCACCCCAGCCGCTCACGAACCGCCTCGACGAGCTCGGGCGAGGCCGGAGCCGTGGCGGCGACACCGACACGCAGGTGCGGGAGGACCGCCCGGTCCAGGCCGGGCACCGTCAGCAGCTTGGCCCACTGGGTCGGCACCCCGCCCGCGAGGTCGATGCGCTCGTCGACCAGGAGCCGTGCCATGTCCTGCACGCTCCACGGTTGGGGACTGACGACCAGGGTCGAGCCGCTGACGAGCTGTTCGACCACCTTGGCGAGGTATCCAGCGTGCGCGAAGGGGGTGCTGAACAGTCGGCGCTCACGCCGACCCCCGATGGCGCCTGCCGAGGCCACCGCCGCGGCCAGGCCACGGTGGTCGTACCACGCCCCCTTGGGGACCCCCGTCGTCCCGCTCGTCCAGATGATGACGGCCGCGTCGTCCGGTCGCGATGTCGACGCCGGCCCCGGCTCGCACGTCGGGGCTGCCGCCCAGTCGATGTCGTCGTGGCCAATCACCCTCGTGCCCGGGTCGATCGCCGGCCAGGGCACGGTGTCGTCGCGCACGACGAGCGCCGGCGAGCTTGCGCGCAGGATCGCGCCGACCTCGTGCGCGCCCAGCCGGGTGTTGACGGCGGTGACCACCGCGCCGAGCCTGAGCACTGCGGCATACGCGATCGCGAAGTCGATCCCTGAAGGCAGGAGAAGGGCGACGACCTCGCCGGGCCGGACGCCCCGCCCGGCGAGCCGCTCGGCCACCCCGGCGGCCGCTCGGTCCCACTCCGCGAAGGTCAGGGTGCGCGCACCCTCGACGTAGGCCTGCTGATCACCGTGCTCCCTCACGGCAGCCCGCATGGCCTCGCCGAACGTGAGCGGAGGGCCTGGTGTCGGGGTGGGGATGCACACGACGATCGCCTACTCGGTACCCAGGATCATGGTCCCGTTCGTGCAGAACCAGCCGCCGGTACCGCTGACGCAGGCCAGACGCGCGTCGTTCACCTGGCGCGGCCCGGCCTGACCACGAAGCTGCCGAACCGCCTCGACGATGAGGAAGAGCCCGCGCTGGCCGGGGTGGCAGGCCGACAGCCCGCCACCATCGGTGTTGGTGGGGAGACTCCCGCCCAGACGCAGCGCGCCCGACTCGACGAATGCTCCTCCTCCACCACGCTCGCAGAACCCCAGGTCCTCGAGAGTCAGCAGAAGCATGTAGGTGAAGGCGTCATACAGCTGCGCCACGTCGATGTCCTGAGGGGTGACGCCCGCGCGCTCGAAGGCGCGCTTGCCGGCGATGGTCGCCGGACCCACGGTGAAGTCGTCCCACTGCGACATCGACACGTGGCTCGTCGCCTCACCTGACCCAAGGATCCAGACCGGCTCGTGCTTGAGGTCTGGGACCCGATCCTCCGCGACGAGGACGACGGCGGCGCCACCGTCCGAGCGGATGCAGCACTGGAGCTTGGTGAAGGGGTCCGCGATCATCGGACCGGCGAGGACATCCTCCACCGTGATCGGGTCCCGGAACATGGCCTCCGGGTTGTCGGCCGCGTTGAAGCGTGCAGACACCGCGACGTCTGCGAGCTGCTCGATGGTCGTGCCGTACTCGTGCATGTGGCGGCGGGCGGCCATGGCGTACTTGGAGATGATCGTGTGACCGTACGGCGCCTCCCACTGGACCGGCCCGCGGGTTCCCCAGGCCAGGCTGGCCGTGCGCAGCCGCTTGCGGATGTCCGCCCGGGCCGTGGAGCCGTAGGTGAGCAGGACGACGTCAGCGTGCCCGGCCGAGATCGCGTCGGCGGCATGGGCAGCCATGACCTCCCACGAGGCACCCCCGACGGCGGTGGAGTCCAACCAGCGGGGCCGCAGGCCGAGGTACTCGGCCACGTCGGCCGGGGGGAGCATGCCGAGAGAGGTCGACGCTACGCCGTCGATGTCTGCGGGCTGCAGCCCTGCGTCGGCCAGTGCTCGCTGGCTGCTCTGGGCGACGAGCGCCCAAGGAGACAGGTCGTCGACCCTGCCGACGTCGGAGAGGGCCACACCGGCCACGGCGACTCTGCGGTTCACGATTCCTCCGGGGAGTGGACATCGATCGGACGATCAGCGGTCAGCCGCTCCCGGAGGTCCCGCTTGAGGACCTTGCCGTAGCCGCTTCGGGGAAGGCTGTCGACGCTGACGTAGTCCTTCGGCCGCTTGTAGGACGCCAGACGGGACCGGACATGCTCCTGGAGCGCGCCGACGCTCACGGTGGATCCGCCCACGGGCACGACGACCGCCACCACGCGTTCGCCCCAGTCCCGGTCGGGGATGCCGACGACGGCGACCTCGTGGACGACCGGGTGCTCGAGCAGGACCTCTTCGACCTCCCGGGCGTACACGTTGGAGCCGCCGCTGATGATCAGATCCTTCAAGCGATCGAGGACGTACAGGTAGCCGCGCTGGAAGGTGCCGACGTCACCGGTGTGCAGCCAGCCGCCTCGCAGGGTGTCAGCGGTCTCCTCGGGCCGGCCCCAATAGCCCTTCATCACGGCTGGGCCACGCACGACGATCTCACCTCTGGCGCCGTCGGGCACCTGCCGGCCGGCGGCGTCGACGACCCGCACCTGCATGCCGGTCCGAGCGTGGCCCGCCGACCCGAGGCGGGACGACTCCGGCCCGGTGAGTCGGTGCTCTGCATGGGACAGGAACGTGGCGGTCATCGGAGTCTCTCCCTGTCCGTACAGCTGGACGAGGACGGGCCCGAGCGAGCTGATCGCCGCTCTGAGGTCCTCGACGTGGAAGGGCGCGCCGCCATACACGATCGACCGCAGGCAGCTCAGGTCCGGCGGCTGGCCGCTCACCCGGCGCGCATCGATCTCTGCGACCATCCGAGTGATCTGGGTCGGCACCATCCAGGTGTCCGTCACGCGATGCTCGACGAGGAGTTCCAGTGTCTCGGCCGCGGTCACGGTCTCGGGTGCCGGGATGACCTGGGTGGCGGCCTTGGCGACGGCCACCAGGGCGTGGAACCCGGCGCCGTGGCTCAGCGGCGCCACGTGCAGCACCACGCTGTCCGGCGTCAGGGGGGTGAGGTCCGCCACCCAGCCCACGACGGCGAAGAGCAGGTTGCCGTGCGTCAGCATCGCGCCCTTGGGCCGACCGGTGGTGCCCGAGGTGTAGAAGAGCCAGCAGCAGTCGTCGTCGGCGACGTCCGCCGCCTCCTGGACCGCCCCTGCGTGGCGAGCGATCTCGCGCTCGTAGTCCAGCATGCGGCCAGGGTCGGCCGGGTCGCCGGCGGAAGGGTCGGCCGTCTCGCCGCCCACCGCGAGGACGTGCCGCACGCTTGTCGACTGGCGCACCGCCTCGATGACCACCGTCGCAAAACCCGGACCGTGCACGAGGACCGCAGCCTGCGAGTCCTGGAGGTGATAGGCCACCTCCCCCGCCGTGTAACGGGGGTTGAGGGGCACCAGGACCAAGCCGAGCTTGAACACGGCGAACATCGTCTCGATGACCTCGGGCCGGTTCCACGACAGGCAGGCGACCCGGTCGCCCGGCTGGACGCCGAGCTCCCGCAGCCCCGCGGCGAGTGCATCCACCCGGGCGTCCAGCTCGGCGAAGGACCAGCGCTGCGAGCCGAACCGCAGCGCCACGTGCTCGCCATGGTGAACCGCCGCCGTGGTGAGGAGAGACCCCACGTTGGTCATGTCCTGCCCCTCTCCCTGTGGACCAGCTCCTGCTTGGTCGTCCTGATCGGAGCGGGTCGTCGGCGACTCTAGCAGAGTTTGTCGACTGTTGACAGATGACGGCCGCCGGGGCAGCATGCGTGGTGGATGGCTTTCGCAGACGCAAGCTTGATCCCTCGTGACCGACGCCCCGGAGGCTGACATGGCAGACGCTGACATCACGCTCTCAGCCCTGGGGACGTCGACCGAGCCTCGGCTCGGGATCCAGGCGAACAGTCTCTGGGACCTCGCGGTCCAGCGGGCTCGGGCCACCCCCGAGGACGTCTTCGCCGTCGACGAGCACGACCGACGGTTGACCTTCGAGGAGCTGCTCCTCAAGGCGGAGCGCGCGGCGGCAGGCCTGCACGAGCTGGGCATCTCTCGGGGGTCCATCGTCTCCTGGCAGCTCCCCACCTGGCTGGAGACGGCCGTCCTCACCCTGGCCCTCAGCCGGATCGGCGCGGTGCAGAATCCGCTCATCATGATGCTGCGCGACAAAGAGGTCCGCTTCATCTGCGGACAGCTGCGGTCCCAGGTGATCATCGTGCCCGTGGAGTACCGGGGGTTCGGCCACCTGGACATGGCACGCAGCCTGGCGACGGATCACGGCTCCGTCGCGGTGCTCGTGGTGGATCGGGACCTCCCGGACGGCGACCCGGCCACCCTTCCTCCTCCCGCGCCCGAGCCGGAGATCCGCTGGGCGTTCTACACGTCGGGCACCACCTCGGACCCCAAGGGTGCCCAGCACACCGACCAGGGGCTCCTGACGGCCTCGGACGCCTACTGCAACGCGATCCGCCCCGTGCCGACCGACCGGCTGGCCGCCTTGGCGCCCATCGCCCACATCGGTGGGATCGTCCACCTCCTGCAAGCCCTCCAGGTTGGCTGCAGCCTCATCTTCGCCGACATCTTCGATCCACAGACGACGACTCGAGCACTGACCTCGGCGGGAGTGACCCACGGCGGAACGGGAGCGCCCTTTGCCCGGATGCTCATCGCGCAGCAGAAGGCCGACCCGAACCGCCGCCTCTTCCCCGAGATGAAGGCCTTCATGATGGGGGGCGCGCCCCGCGTCGCGAGCCTGCACCGAGAGGTCAAGGAGGGGCTCGGCGGGGTGGGAACGGTCTCCGGCTACGGCCTGACCGAATGCCCGTACATCTCCTGGGCAAGCCCAACGGACGACGACGACCACCTTGCCCTGAGCGACGGGCGCGCCAGCCCCGGCGTGCAGATCCGCATCGTCGGGGCTGACGGTCGGCTGGCATCCGTCGGCGAACCGGGCGAGCTGCGCGTGCGCGCACCACAGCTGATGAGGGGATACGTCGACCCCGCCCTGGACGCCGCGGCCTTCGACGAGCTGGGGTTCTTCTGCTCTGGTGATGTCGCCACCATCGACGTCGATGGGTACGTCACCATCACCGGGCGGCTGAAGGACGTCATCATCCGCAACATGGAGAACATCTCGGCCCGCGAGGTGGAGGAGCACCTCGTTCGCTGCGAGGGGGTGGCCGAGGCAGCCGTCGTCGGCCGCGCGGACCCCATCACCGGCGAGCGAGTCGTGGCTGTGGTCGTGCCGGCCGACCCGGCAAACCCTCCGTCGCTCGAGTCGCTGACGCCGCAGCTGCTGGCGCAGGGCCTCAACAAGCGCAAGCTTCCCGAGACGGTCGAGCTCATCAACGCTCTCCCCCGCAACGCCATGGGAAAGATCCTCAAACGCAACCTTCGACCTGGAGCGAGCTCATGAACCTCGACTTCACCCCCGACCAGGACGCCTTCCGCGAGGAGGTTCGTACGTGGCTCGAGGAGCACAAACCCCGGGACACCCGTCCAGAGGACGAAGATGCACGGGAGTACGACCTCGGTTGGCAGCGCACCCTGCACGAGGCAGGGTGGGCGGGCATCGACTGGCCGGTCGAGTATGGCGGTCGGGGGCTGTCCCTGCTGGAGCAGCTCATCTGGCACGAGGAGTACGGCCGCGCAGACCTGCCGGCGATGGACACGCGGTTCGTGGGGCTGAACCACGCCGGCCCCACTCTCATCGCCCGGGCCACCGACGAGCAGAAGTCTCAGCACCTTCCGCCGATCCTGCGGGGGGACGTCCTGTGGTGCCAGGGCTTCTCCGAACCTGGGAGCGGATCTGACCTGGCCTCGCTGCGGACTCGGGCCGTGGTCGACGGCGACGACCTGGTCGTCACTGGTCAGAAGGTATGGACCAGCTACGCTCACGTCGCCGACTGGCAGGAGCTCCTCGTCCGGACCGACGACTCGGGCTCCAAGCACCAGGGCATCACCTGGGTGATCTGCGACATGCACTCTCCCGGGGTGGAGGTGCGGCCCATCGAGACCATCGACGGCGCGCATCACTTCTGCGAGGTCTTCTACGACGAGGTGCGCATCCCGCTGACCAATGTCGTGGGAGGCCTCGGCAACGGCTGGAGCGTGGCCATGTCCACGCTGGCGTTCGAGCGCGGCACCGCATTCACCGCCGGCCAGGTGCGCCTCGCGACGACGGTCGAGCAGCTCATCGAGCTGGCTCGTGAGCTCCCGTCCTCGCTCGGTCGAGGCAGTGCGTTGGCCGACGACGAGATGGCGCGTCGACTGGCGACCGCCCGGGCGGAGGTGGCGGCCCTCCAGGCCATGACCTATGTCGGGGTCTCGCGCACCGACGCGACGGGGGTCCCGGGTCCGGAGGGATCGATCGTCAAGCTCTACTTCAGCGAGCTGCAGAAGTCGGTGGCCCGCCTGGCCATGGACCTCGTCGGATCACGGGGCCTCGAGCTCGTCCCCCTGTCGGCCCCCGACGGCTGGTCCGGACGGTTCCTGGAGTCCTTCTCCTACACCATCGGCGGCGGCACCTCGGAGGTGCAACGCAACATCATCGGAGACCGCGTACTCGGTCTCCCACGCTGAGAGGACGCTCGTGCGACTCATTCCTACCGATGACCAGGACCAGCTGGTCAGAGCAGCAGCCGAGTTCTTGGGCGAGCAGCTGGGCACGGAGCTGGTCCACCGACGGAACGACGCGCAGGTCGTGTCTGCCGAGCTCTGGCGCCGGACCGCTGATCTCGGGCTGCTCGGAGCCGGGCTGCCCGAGCCGGCCGGAGGCCTTGGGCTGGGGCTCGTCGAGGAGTACCTCGTCCTGCGCGAGGTGGGACGCATTCCCTCCCCCGGCCCCTTCGTCTCCACGATCCTTGCCGCCCACGTGGCGGCGGCGTCGGGGGACATGTCACTCGCCCAGTCCCTGGTGACTGGCGAGACCCGGGCCGGCCTGGTCCTGCCCGGGCCGGCGCGGAGGGGAGACATGGTCACCGCTGCGAGCGGCGACTCGGCCTACGCCCTCGACGCCCGGCCCGAGGGTCTCGTCATCATGCTCGCCCGGGAGCGCGCCGCGTTGTACGACACCCAGGGTCTGGCCGCGCTCGACCCTGCGCCGAGCCTCGACCCCGCCAGCACCCTGGCCAGGGTCTCCATGTTCGGCGCCGAGCCGCTCACGGAGGTCACGTCGGGAGCCTCCGACATCTTCGCCCGTGCGATGGTCCTCACGGCCGCCGTGCTCACGGGCGTGGCGGAAGGCGCCCTTGCCGCATCGACCCAGCACGCGAAGGTGCGGGAGCAGTTCGGCCGCCCCATCGGGGTCAACCAGGCCGTCAAGCATCACTGCGCCGACATGGCACTGCGAGCCGAGGCCGCAGCCGGCCAGACCGCGTTCGCGGCAGCAGCCTTCGAAGGGGGCCGCCCCGATGCCGAGCTCCACGCGGTCTCGGCTCTCCTGATGGCCCAGACGGCGGCTCGCGAGAACGCCGCGGCCAACGTGCAGCTGCACGGGGGCATGGGGTTCACGGCCGAGGCCGACGCACATCTCTATGTGAAGCGCGCCGAGGTCCTGACCCATCTGCTCGGGCCGCGAGCGGGGCTCCTAGGACGCCTGATCGAGCTGCCGAGCCCGCGCTGACTCAGTCGTGAGGGGCGAGGAGGGCGACTGCCTCGTCGCGCGACGAGGTCAGGTGCTCGGCGAGCGCGGCAGCGGCGGCATCGCCGTCCCCTGCGGCCAAGGGCACGAGCACGCGCACATGCTGCTCGAGCGCGTGCCTCACGACGAGCTGCTCACCCGATGCGCGCGAGCGCGCCAGGGCGATCTGCTGCAGGACGTCGTCATGGACGCGGGTGATGGCGGCGTTGCCGGCGAGCCGGACGAGCGCGTGGTGGAAGTCGAGCTGGTAGGCGTCGCCGGACACCTGTGCGGCCGCCAGCAACGTCTCCGTCTCCGTCAACAGATCGGCGACCGCTCCTGCGACCTGCGCGGATCCGGCGTGACCGATGGTGCGGACCGCATGCGTCTCCAACGCCGTGCGGAGGTCGTACAGATCGGCGAGCTCGGGGGCGCTGATCGAGGCGACGTACGAGCCATGGTGACTTCGCGTCGTCAGAAGGCCCTGGGTCGCGAGCCGTTGGATCGCCTCGCGCAAGGGCCCACGGCTGATCCGGAGGGACTCGGCAAGCTCGACCTCGTTGACCCGTGTCCCGGGCGCAAGGCGACCGTCCGTGATCATGGCTCGGATCGCGCCCTCGGCCAAGGAGCTGTAGGTGTTGCGTGCCCCTCCGATCGGGGTGACGCCGGGGGTGTTCAGCATGAGGCCCTCTCGCCCGGCCCGACCGTTCGGGCCATCCACGTCAGCATATCGTCAACTGTTGACGCCGGGAACTGTCAACAGATGACAGCACGCCCTGTCAGGCGTACCCTGATCTCATCCTCCTCCTCGGGGGACAGGACATCCCACCCATCCGTGAGGTCCACATGAGCCCAGTGCCCGACGCCGCGCGACCTGTCGCCGACGAAACACCCGTCCTATGGTCCGTGGAAGGCGGGATCGGTCGCATCACGCTCAACCGCCCCGACGCTGCCAACGCGATCGCGCCGGAGCAACGCAAGCACCTCATCTCGCTGCTCGAGGAGGCCGGCGACAGGGCCGACGTGCGCGTCGTCGTGATCGCCAGCACCGGTCGTCACTTCTGCTCTGGGGCAGATGTGGAGCGGATCGGTGGCATGAAGGCCGGGCCACGACTGACGGGTGCAGGAGCGCGGCTCATCATGCAGGGAGCGCAACGGCTGGTCGCGGCGATCCTCGACTGCGACAAGCCGATCCTCACCGTGGTCCAGGGAACGGCGGCGGGTCTGGGCGCTCATATCGCCTACGCCAGCGATCTGGTGGTCGCGTCGGAGGATGCGACCTTCATCGAGTCGTTCGCGCTCCGGGGTATGGTCGTGGACGCCGGGGGCGCCTATCTGCTGCCACGGCTCATCGGCATGCAGCGCGCCAAGGAGCTCGCCCTGCTCGGCAGCAAGCTGTCCGCCGCGGATGCGGCAGCCCTCGGACTGGTCAACAGGGTGGTGCCTGCAGCCGACCTCGCAGCGACGGCCCAGGCGCTAGCGACGCAGCTGGCCGCGGCCCCGACCACGGCCCTCGCGTTCACCAAGCGGCTCTTCAACCGATCCCTGGACGGCGACCGGTCTGCTTCCTTCGCCCTGGAAGCGATGGCTCAGGAGCTGCAGTCCGGGGCCCGGGACTCCACCGAGGGCGTGACCGCGTTCATGGAGCGACGCACACCCACGTTCGAGGGACGATGATGACGAGCAGGAGCGACCTACCCACCATCGAGGGTGAGAACACCGCAGCCTGGGCCGCGGCGAAGCAGCACCGACTGGTCATTGCGCGCTGCCGCACGTGCGGCGTGGCGCACCACTACCCCCGGCCCATGTGCGTCGTGTGCTGGAGCACCGACGTCGTGCTGGAGGATGCCAGCGGCCGCGGGACCCTCTACACCCATTCGACGGTCCACCTCAACGACCTGCCCCCCTTCGACGAGCAGGTCCCCTACGTCGCTGCGGTCGTCGATCTCGACGAAGGGCCGCGAGTGGTCACCCGCATCGTCGGCTGCGCCCCCGCCGACCTCCGGATCGGCATGAGCGTCGAGGCCGTCTTCGCGGACCTCGACGAGGACACGACCATCGTGCAGTTCCAGCCCACCACATCGCGCACCCTCAAGGAGACCTCATGACCAGACTGCTCGACGGCAAGGTGGCCGTCGTCACGGGCGCGGGGCACGGCATCGGTCGTGGCCACGCCCTGGAGCTGGCCAAGCATGGCGCCACCGTCATCGTCAACGACCTGGGCTCCAGCGCATCGGGAGACGGAGCGGGGCGCGATGCCGAGGTCGTCGTCGACATCATCCGATCGCGGGGTGGCCGAGCCAGCGCCAACTTCGCCGACGTGGGGGACGAGGAGGCTGCGCGGGCACTGGTCGGCCAGGCGTACGAGGAGTACGGGCAGCTCGACATTCTCGTCAACAACGCTGGCATCGTGCGCGACAAGGCCATCTGGAACATGTCGACCCTTGACTTCGACCTGGTCATGAGAGTGCACGCCCGTGGCACCTGGCTGCTCAGTCAGGAGGCCTCCGCGCGCTGGCGCGCCGCGGCCAAGGCCGGCGACGGCAGGACCTACGGACGCATCATCAACACCACCTCGGGCGCCGGGCTCTCCGGAAACTTCGGGCAGACCAACTACGCGGCGGCCAAGGCGGCCATCGTTGGGATGACCCTCAGCATGAGTCTCGAGCTCGCCGGCATCGGCGTCACCGCGAACTGCATCGGCCCCGGCGGCATCACCCGCATCTCGGCGACCTCGATGGCGGAGGCGGAGGTCGTGGAGCCCGACGAGCGCGGAGAGGACGACTTCGATCCTTTCGACCCGTCACTCGCCTCACCGGTGGTCGCGTGGCTGGCCAGCCCGGAAGCCGGCCACGTGAGCGGACAGGTCATCAAGGCCATCGGAGAGAACATCCAGCTCATGAGCGGATGGGCACCGGTGCGGACCGCGAGCAACGGCGAGAAGCGTTGGGACGCGACAAAGCTCGGTAGCGTCTTCGCCGTGGACGTCTTCGGCACTCGGGCTCCCGGACTGCGCATGGGCGGCTGACTCCACCCGCCCGGCGAGGCCATGTCGCCGGGCGGTGGATCCCGCCTGGGTCCACGTACCCCTCGATCGGGCCGTGATCCCCACCCACGCTCCCGGGGGGGGTGTCCGTGGACGCGCAGGGGTCGGGCTCGTCGGTCAGGCTCCGTGCCAGTGGTCAGCCAGATCGCTGACCGTCGTCAACGTCGCCAGCATCCCGAGGGTGTTGGGCAGGACCTGCCGAGCATAGTCCGCGGGAGTGCCCGCAACCGCGTCCCGGGGAACGACGACGTAGAAGCCCTCCTCGGTCGCCTCCCCCGCGATCAGCGGAAGCGCGAGGTTCACCGAGACGCCGGTCAGGATGATCGTGTCCACTCCCTTGCCTCGCAGCACGGGCAGAAGCTCGGTTCCCTTGGCCGGGTTGAGCCCATGGTGCCGAGGCAGCACCAGATCCCCTTCACCGAGGAGCGCAGGCAGGACCTGGGTCCCGCGGTGATCGTCGGTCCACCCGTCGGTCGCCGGCGCGAGCGCCTTCCAGAGCGGTGCGGTGCCCCTGGCCGAGCCACCGAGCGGACCCGCGTAGGTCGCGTGGACCACAGGGACACCCGCGCGCCGGGCCTCCTCGAGCAGGGCGGTCAACGGGCCGATCATGTCCCCAGCCGGGCCGCTGAGCGCCGGGAGCATGGAGCTCTCCCCGAGCACTCCCTCCTGGCACTCGACGACCACGACGGCGGCCTTGTCGCGCGCACCGAGGCGATGACGGGCTGGCTGGTTCATGACTGCTCCTTCTTGGGGGGGTGGGGGACGCGGTGAGCGTTCTCGGGTGAGTACGTGTCGACGAGCCGGCGGCGCAGCACCTTGCCGCTCGGGAGACGCGGAAAGTCCTCGACGAACTCCACGCTCCGGGGCAGCTTGAATCCCGCGATCGTCCTCGCAGCCGCACCCACGAGCTCGGCTGCCAGCTCCGTCCCGGTCGCCACTCCCTGGACGGCGTGCACGACGGCGTGCACACGCTGGCCCATCTCGTCGTCCGGCACGCCGATGACCGCGATGTCCTGCACGCAAGGGTGCATGGCCAGCGCTTCCTCGACCTCGCGGGGATAGATGTTGACCCCACCGCTGATGATCAGGTCGGTCCGCCGATCGGCGAGATAGAGGTAGCCCTCCCCATCGACCCAGCCGAGGTCGCCCATGGTGCTCCACCCCCGCGCGTCGTGCGCAGCGGCAGTCTGGTCCGGGTCGCGGTGGTACTCGAAGCCAGGCCCGTCGAACCAGAGCTGGCCGACCTCCCCGGCCGGGAGCTCGTCGCCCCCAGCGTCGAGGACGTGGGCCGCGCCGATGACGGCTCTGCCGACGGAACCCTTGTGGGACAACCACTCCGGCGCCGAGATGGCGAAGAAGCAGTTGGCCTCGCTGCCCGCGTAGTACTCCAGGACCTTCGGCCCCAGCCACTCGATCATCGCTTCCTTGACCGGCACGGGGCAGGGGGCCGCAGCATGGATGGCGAGCACCAGCGACGAGAGGTCGTAGCGGCTGCGCACCTCCGCAGGAAGCTTGAGCATGCGGACGAACATGGTGGGCACGAACTGCGCGTGAGTGACCTGGTGGTCCTCGATCGCCGCGAGGGTCAGCTCCGCGTCGAACCTCGTCATGACGACCGCGGTGGCTCCGTGGCGGACCGCGGCCATGGACCAGCCCACGGGGGCCGCGTGATACAGCGGGCCGGTACTCAGGTAGGTGGCATCGTGCGAGAACCCAAATTGCGAGAGCTGGTGATCCAGCGTCAGACCTGTCCCGAACGGAACGTCGGGCATGGCCGGGAGGATCCCCTTGGGTCGCCCCGTGGTACCGGAGCTGTAGAACATGTAGTAACCCTCGGACTGGTCGTGGACCGGGGTGGTGGGGAGGTCCGCCGTCCTGTCCGCGAGCGAGTCCACACCGTCGACGTCGCCGCCTACGACGAGCCGGTGTCGCAGCGCGGACGCCCGACTCGCCGCATGCGCGGCCAGCTCCTCCCGGTCTGCCGAGGACACGAGCACCGTGGCCCCGCAGTTGTCCACGATGTATGCCGCCTCGTCGGCCGTCAGGTGCCAGTTGACCGGGGTGTAGTAGAGCCCGCTGCGCTGCGCGGCCCAGTAGATCGGGAAGAGATCGAGGCGGTTCTCCATGAGGACGGCCACGTGGTCTCCGCGACCGAGTCCGAGAGACCGGAACAGGTGCGCCACCTGGTTGGAGCGGTCCTCGAGGTCGCGATAGCTGAGGGTCTCTCCGGTCTCGGCGAGCAGGTAGGCGGGCTTGTCGGCGAGCTCGCTCGCCAGCGATGTCAGGTCCATGGGCGCGCCCATGCGATCTCCTCGGGTCGGTGCGTCCGGCTCAGGTCGTGTGGAAACGCGGCGATCGCTTCTCGCGGAAGGCTGCCACTCCTTCGGCGAACTCCGGGGCGTCGAGCAGCTCGGCCTGGCCCGCCTCCTCGCGGGCGAGGGTCCGCTCGAGGTCGAGGGTCGCCCCGTTGATGGCCTCCTTGGTCAGCGCGGTCGCCCGCGCCCCCAGCGAGACCAGCACGGCGACCAGCTCGGTCGTGCGTTCCTCCAGCCTGGCGTCCTCCACTGCCTCGCTGATCAGGCCGATCCCCTCGGCCTCCCGTGCGGTCAACCGCTCACCCAGCAGGGCCAGGCGAACGGCACGGGCCCGGCCGATGGAGGCCGCCACGAGCTCGGTCGCACCGCCGTCAGGAAGCAGAGCGATGTTGCTGAAGGCGAGCGTCAGGGTGGCCGACTCGGCGGCCAGCACGATGTCGCCCGCCAGCGCGATCGGCAGTCCGACCCCTGCGGCCACGCCGTTGACCCGGGACAAGACTACTTGCGGAGCCGTCGTGAGGGCACGCACGACGCGACCGGCGGCCTGCAACGTGGCCAGGTCGACAGGGACCGACGGGTCGAGCAGGTTCGCCCCCGAGCAGAAACCCCGGCCCGCACCGGTCACGACGATGACTCTGACCCCGTCCTCGGCCGACGCTTCTTCAACGGCGTCCGCGAGGGACCCGAGCATCGGTGCGTCGACGGCATTCAGGCTCCTCGGCGAGTTCAACGTGATGCGCGCGACCGGGCCATCACGCTCGATCAGGACGCGCGCGTCGACGGTCATGAGATTCCCATCAGGTCGGCGTACCCGCGGAGGGAGTCGACGGCAGCCGCAGCGCCCGCGTGGCTGGGGCGGACCAGGAACTGATCCACCCCCGCCTCTTCCAGCTGGCCGACGTGGTCGCGGTGCTCCTCGATGGATCCTCCGCTGGTGGGAAACTCCAGGTGCGGAGTGGCCGCGTTGAACGTCAACGGGCCGGGATTGCCGAGATCTGCCGCACGCTGCTTGACCTCAGCGATCCCCCTGGCCAGCTCCGCGATGGACGTGAGCGGCCGGGTCCTGGTGGAGGTCGCCACCTCCTCCGACAGCAGCATCGGTGACCAGCCGTTCAGCCGAGCCGCCCGTCGCCTGCTGAGGCCACTGTTCCCACCCACGAGGATGGGTGGGCCACCGGGCGTGATGGGTCCGGGCACCGCAGCCACACCTTTGGCCGTCACGTGCTCGCCCACATGGTCGTACGGCACCGTGGTCCACACTCCCCGCATGACCTCGATCCCCTCGTCGAAAAGTGCGTTGCGCTGCTCGAAGTCCACGCCCAGTGCAAGGAACTCCGAGCTCAGGTACCCGCTCCCGACGCCGACGACGAGGCGTCCGCCGGAGAGTCGGTCGAGCGTCGCCAGGCCCTTGGCTGCGAGAAAGGGACTGCGATAGGGCACGACCAGCAGATGGGTCATGATCTGGATGCGTCGGGTGATGCCGGCGACGAAACCGAGAGCCGCGGTCGGGTCGAACGTCTCGTGGCCACCGTGGGTCAACCACTTCAACGACGGGGCCGGATGCTCCGGCAGCGCCAGCCCGGAGTACCCCAGCTCGTCGGCGGCCCGGGCGACGGCGGCGAGCCCGTCAGCCGACGCCAGGGAGCCGCCGTCGGCTGTGCCATCCACCACATACTCGAAGGCGAACCTCACGAAGGCCTCCTGCTTGCCACTCGGGCCTACAATGGCCGAATTAGTTGGACAATTGCACTCTATACCGTGGGAGGACCCATGCAACCCCGCAGGAGCTCGGAGCTCACCGCCCGCACCCGACAGCTCGATGGCGTGGGCGGTGTCCGGATCGCCGTCGACGAGTGGGGCAGCCCTGACGACCCGCTCGTCCTGTTCCTGCACGGTGGGGGTCAGACGCGGCACTCGTGGAAGAGCGCGGGCGCCGACCTGGCCGCGGCCGGGCTGCACACGGTCTCAGCAGACCTCCGTGGTCACGGCGACTCTGACTGGGCCCCGGACGCGGACTACGGCCTCGAAGCGATACGCGACGACGTCATCTGTGTGCTCGACCAGATAGGCGGCCCCGCCGCCCTGGTCGGAGCCAGCATGGGTGGGCTCACCTCGCTCCTCGTGGCCCACGAGCGACCGGAGCTCGTCTCACGCCTGGTGCTGGTCGACGTGGTCCCACGCATCGAACGAGCTGGGGCCGTCCGGATCACCGGGTTCATGCGCAGTGCTCCCCATGGGTTCGCCGATCTTGACGAGGCCGCCGACGCCATCGCCGCCTACCTACCCCATCGCACCAGGCCCCGATCGACCGACGGGTTGCGCAAGAACCTCCGTCAGGGGGAGGACGGCCGCTGGTACTGGCACTGGGACCCGGCGATGTTCACCACCGACTCGCACCCCGACCCCGAGCGGATCCAGGAGCAGCTGGAGACGGCCGCCCGCGAGCTGACGATGCCCACGCTGCTTCTCCAGGGCGCCTTGAGCGACGTGGTCAGCGACGACGGGGTCGAGCACTTCCGGGGTCTGGCTCCTAGTGCGCAGGTCGTCCGGCTGCAGGACGCCGCGCACACCGCGGCCGCTGACGACAACGACGCCTTCACCCGCGCCGTCAGGGACTTCCTGCTCCCCGGCTGATCGCCGAGGGGCGCGAGGCTGCCTCCGCCTGCGTGGCAGGCGGAGGCAGTGCGCGGACGCGCAGGCGATGCGTACCCGGCCTCCACAGCAGCAGGCCCCGGACCGCGTGGTCCGGGGCCTGCTGGGAGGTGGTGGGCGATACTGGGTTTGAACCAGTGACCTCTTCCGTGTCAAGGAAGCGCGCTACCGCTGCGCCAATCGCCCGAGGTGGAGACGGGATTTGAACCCGTGTACACGGCTTTGCAGGCCGTTGCCTCGCCTCTCGGCCACTCCACCGTGCCGATGCATCCGTCATGCTAACAAACGCATCGCCGGAAGGTCCGAGGACCCCCAGAGCGGACAACCGGGCTCGAACCGGCGACCTCAACCTTGGCAAGGTTGCGCTCTACCAACTGAGCTATGTCCGCGTGCTGCCGTGCGGTCGCTGGATCTTGGTGAATCCGAAGCGTGTAACTTCACCCGCCGTGCGTGCTGACCGACACTAACCGATGCCGGCGCGGGACGTCCAATTCCTGAGCACCTCGCGCGTCGGCCACGAGACCGGCGATCACGGGCCCGAACGGCGAGGTCCCTGGGCGTGGCTCGCGGCGCACCTCGAGCTCGGTCCGCACCGCCTCGACCACCCGCGCGCGGGCGCTGGGACGGTCGGGGACGGGCCACAGGTGGCGGACGGCGGCGTTCATGGCGGCTCCGATCAGGACGGCGATGGCGAGGAAGTAGAGCCAGACGAGCAGGACGATGGGTGCGGACAAGGGGCCGTAGACGGACGTCCCACCGATGGACGCGCCCAGCCAGGTCCGCACGACATAGGACACGACCACCCAGAGCACCACCGTGAGGGCGGCCCCCGGCAGGTCGCGGCGCCAGGGCGAGCGCCGTGGCGTGGCGACGTGGTAGAGCGAGGTCACCGCCCCCATGACGGCACCGGTCACGAGCGTCCAGTAGACGAGGCCGTCGAACGGCCCGGGCAGGACGCGCGACAGGACCAGGGGCCCCAGGAGGACCAGCGGCAGCACGACGGCACCGACGAGGACGGCGATCGAGTACATCGTGAAGGACAGGGTGCGGGTGCGGACGATGCCGCGAACCCCGCTCTGGCCGTACATGATCGAGATCGTGTCGATGAAGACGTTGAGCGCCCGAGACCCGGACCACAGGGACAGGACGAAGCCCAGCGACACCAGGTCGATACGGCCACCTCGCAGCACCTCGTCGATCGTGGGGACGATGACGGCTCCCACGCTCTCGTCGGTCAGGAACCGCTGCGCGTAGGACGCGAGGCCGGCCACCACCTGGTCGACCGTGCCCTGCCCGGCCCATGCTCCGACATACCCCAGTCCCCCGATGAGGCCGAGGACCAGAGGCGGCAGGGAGAGGAGGGCGAAGAAGCCCGCCTCGGAGGCGAGCCCGGTCACGCGGTAGCGCAGGCAGACCCGGACGGTCTCGCGCACGAGACGCGCGACCGACAGGCCACCGGGCACCTGCTGGAGCAGGTGCCGCAGGGCGGTCCGAGTGGTCATGGGCACGACGCTAGGGCCCGCCCGGGGCTGGGACGGGTGGGACACGAGGGGCGGGTGGGGCCTGTTGTCGAGACGTGATGTCGTCTCGCCGCAAGGCTCAATCCCCCGGGGGGTCTCTCGGACCGCGTAAAGTGGCGGGTTGATCGATCTCCATCCCCACTCCCACGAGGACGACCCCTTCATGGAAATCTGGCCCGGCAAGCCGTATCCCCTCGGCGCCACGTTCGACGGCAGCGGCGTGAACTTCGCTGTCTTCTCGGAGGTCGCCGAGCACGTCGAGCTCTGCCTCATCGACGACGAGGGCGCCGAGCAGCGCGTCTCGCTCACCGAGGTCGATGGCTACGTCTGGCACTGCTACATCCCGCAGATGCAGCCCGGGCAGCGCTACGGCTACCGCGTGCACGGCCCGTTCGACCCCGCCAAGGGCAACCGGTCCAACCCGGCCAAGCTGCTGCTCGACCCCTACGCCAAGGCGATCGACGGCCAGATCAGCAACGACGAGGCGCTGTTCTCCTACAAGTTCGACGACCCGTCGGCGTTCAACGACACCGACTCGCTCGGGCACACCATGCTGTCCGTCGTCATCAACCCCTACTTCGACTGGGGCCACGACCGTCCCCCGCGCCGGGAGTACCACGACACGATCATCTACGAGGCCCACGTCAAGGGCCTGACGATGACCCACCCGGAGGTGCCCGAGGACATCCGCGGGACGTATGCCGCGATCGCGCACCCCGCCGTCATCGCGCACCTCAAGCAGCTGGGCATCACCGCGATCGAGCTGCTCCCGGTGCACCAGTTCGTCCAGGACACCTCGCTGCAGGAGAAGGGGCTGCGCAACTACTGGGGCTACAACACCATCGGCTTCCTGGCCCCGCACAACGACTACTCCGCGTCGGGCACCCGCGGCCAGCAGGTCACGGAGTTCAAGTCAATGGTCAAGGCGCTGCACGAGGCCGACATCGAGGTCATCCTCGACGTGGTCTACAACCACACCGCCGAGGGCAACCACATGGGCCCCACGCTCGCCTTCCGCGGTCTGGACAACAACGCCTACTACCGCCTGGTCGGCGACGACCTCGCGAGCTACTACGACACGACCGGCACCGGCAACTCGCTGCTGATGCGCAACCCGCACGTGCTGCAGCTCATCATGGACTCGCTGCGCTACTGGGTCACCGAGATGCACGTCGACGGCTTCCGGTTCGACCTGGCGGCGACCCTGGCCCGCCAGTTCCACGAGGTCGACAAGCTGTCCGCGTTCTTCGACCTGATCCAGCAGGACCCGGTGGTGAGCCAGGTCAAGCTGATCGCCGAGCCGTGGGACGTGGGGGACGGCGGCTACCACGTCGGCAACTTCCCTCCCCTGTGGACCGAGTGGAACGGCAAGTACCGCGACACCGTCCGCGACTTCTGGCGCGGCGAGCCGGCCACGATCGGCGAGTTCGCCTCGCGCATCACGGGATCCAGCGACCTCTACGCCCACTCCGCGCGCAAGCCGATCGCGTCGATCAACTTCGTCATCGCCCACGACGGCTTCACGCTGCGCGACCTCGTGTCCTACAACGAGAAGCACAACGACGCCAACGGCGAGGGCAACAACGACGGCGAGAGCCACAACCGCTCCTGGAACTGCGGTGTCGAGGGTCCGACGGACGACCCCGAGGTCAACGCCCTGCGCGCCCAGCAGCAGCGCAACTTCCTCACCACCCTGCTCGTCAGCCAGGGTGTGCCGATGCTCGCGCACGGCGACGAGCTCGGTCGCAGCCAGGGCGGCAACAACAACGGCTACTGCCAGGACAACGAGATCTCCTGGATCGACTGGGACCTCGACGCGGACGACCTGGCGCTGCAGCAGTTCACGGCCCGGCTGACCGCCCTGCGCTCGTCCCACCCCGTGTTCCGCCGCCGCCGGTTCTTCGCCGGCGACGCCGCCCACGGCGGCATGTCCGACCTGGGTGACATCGCCTGGTTCACGGCCCACGGCACCCAGATGTCCGACCAGGACTGGGAGTCGGGCTACGCCAAGACGCTGAGCGTGTTCCTCAACGGCCACGCCATCTCGGCCCCGGACCAGCGTGGCCGGATGGTCGTCGACGACGACTTCCTGCTGCTGTTCAACGCCCACCACGACGGCATCGACTTCACGATGCCGCCCGAGGACTACGGCACCGAGTGGACCGTCGTGCTGGACACCGCCGACCCGGAGCTGACCGAGCCCCGCGTCTGGGCGGCCCGCAGCGTCAACCGCGTCCCGGCCCGCTCGGTCGTGGTCCTGCGCTCGGACCAGCCGGCTGAGCAGGCCTCCCCCGGCCTGGCCTCGCCGCTCACGGCAAAGACCGGCGTCGGCATCGTCGGCCAGGTCGCGACCGATCCTGCCGCCCGCCCGGCTCCGACCGAGCCCGCCACCTCGAAGGCGGAGCCGCAGGCGCAGGAGCAGGCGGACGGCGCCACGGGTGACGACACGGACGGCTCGGGGGCCGACTCGTCCACGGGCACCAAGAAGGCCGGCAAGAAGAAGGCCTGACGCAGCTCGCACGAGAGAGCCCGCCTCGTCCTGGACGAGGCGGGCTCCTTCGTATGCCGAAGCGCCCGGCACCTGGCGTGGGCGCCGGGCGCGGCGCGCATCAGGTCTGGGCGAGGCGCTCCTGCTCGGTCGCGACGTCGAAGGTCGCCGCCGGCCACTCGAGGTCGAGACCCCGCAGGTGCTCGAGCAGGATCTGCTGGACCGCGAGGCGGGCGTACCACTTGCGGTCCGCCGGCACCACGTGCCAGGGAGCGCCCTTGGTGCTCGTCTTGGCCAGCACCGCCTGGTAGGCCTCCATGTAGTCGTCCCAGCGCGCGCGCTCGGCGATGTCGCCGGGGTTGTACTTGTAGTACTTGTCCGGCCGGTCGAGCCGCTCCCCCAGCCGCGCCTTCTGCTCGTCGGAGGAGATGTGCAGCATCACCTTGACGACGGTGATGCCGCGCGCCAGGGCGGCCCGCTCGAACGCGTTGATCTGGGCATAGCGCCGCATCCACTCCGAGCGCGGAATGAGCTCGTTGACCCGCACGACCAGCACGTCCTCGTACTGCGAGCGGTCGAACACCCCGAGCTGACCCGGGTCGGGCAGGGCCCGGTCGATGCGCCACAGGAAGTCGTGGGCGCGCTCCTCGGGCGTGGGCGCCTTGAACGCGGTGTACTTGACGCCGCCTGGGTCGGTGGCGCCCACCACGTGGCGCATGATGCCGCCCTTGCCGGAGGTGTCCATGCCCTGCACGAGCAGCAGGACCGACGGCCCGTCGCCGTCCTTGCCGTTGGCCCAGAGGCGCTCCTGCAGGTCGGACAGCTCGGTCTGACCCTCGACGAGGTCCATCGCAGCCGACTTCTTGTCGCCCTCGTAGCCCGGGGTCGCCCGGGTGTCGACGTCGGCCAGCACGAGTCCCCGCTCGGCGCGCAGGGTCTCGCTGAAGGTGAAGTCAGGGTCACCGAAGGCGAGCGACCCGGTGGTCGCCGCCGAGGAGGCACCGTCCAGCGCGGCGTCGCGCTTCGCGCCCTTGTCCTTCTTGTCCCTCGTACCCTTGGCCTTCTTGCCCTTGTCGTCGTCCTTGGACTTCTTCGACGCCTTGTCGTCCTTGGCCTTGTCGTCCTTGGCCTTGTCGTCCTTGGCCTTGCCGTCCTTGGCCTTCTTGCCCTTGTCGTTCTTGGACTTCTTCGCCGTGTCCCTGGCGATCTCCTGCTCGGCCGTGCCCTGGTCCTTGTCCTTGCCCGTGCCCTTGGACGCCGTGCCGGGCTTGGCGTCGTCCGACGCTGCGTCCCCCGCGTCCGAGGTGGCGGCGGCGGTGCCGGCGCCCCGGACGAGGGTCTCGACGGCCTCGTCGGCCCGATCGGCGGCCTTCTTGCTCTTGGAGGTCTTTGCCATGCGGCCTATGGTTGCACCCTTTGCGCAGGTGGGGCGGCATCCTGGGCCACGAAGGCCTCGACGAGTCGCTCCCACCGCTGCTGGTCCACGTTCCACTCCTTGCAGTGCCGGGCGACCTGCCAGGTCTCGAGCTGGACGAGGTCGGGCCGCGCCGCCGCGAGGTCGATCGAGCGCTGGGCGGGCACGAACTCGTCGTCGAGCGAGTGGATCAGCAGGATCGGGTGCCGCAGCTCGTCGGCCCGCCGCACGAAGTCGGTCGCCGCCAGGTCGATCACCGACTCGATCCCCACGAGATGGCGGCCGGGCGGCACGCCGAGCAGCCGCATGCTGAGCGTGGTGAGCTGGCCGGGGACCCGCATCGCGCGCGCGTGGTGGTGCAGGACGTCCGGCCAGTCGACCACGGGCCCGTCCAGGACGACCTGCGAGATGCGGTCCCCGTGGGTGGAGTTGATGAGGGTCTGCAGCACGATCGCCCCGCCCATCGACCACCCCACGAGCACGACGTCGCGGGCGCCGTGCTCCAGGGCGTAGGCGACGGCGGCGTCCACGTCGCGCCACTCGGACAGCCCGAGGCCGTAGAGCCCGTCGTTACTCGCGGGCGCCACCTGGTCGTTGCGGTAGGACGGGGTCAGGCAGGTCAGACCGGCGCGGTGCAGCGCGGCGACCCCGCGCACGGTCTCCTCGCGTCCCGCGCCACGGCCGTGCACCAGGACGGCCCACCGGGTGCCGTCGACGGGGCCGTCGGGCGGGGGCACCAACCAGGACGGCAGCGGACCGATCTCGCTGGGGACGTCCACGTCGAGGGTCGGCAGACCGAGCGCCTGCTCCGGCCCGAGCGCGTAGTAGTAGGAGTGGAACCGGGCCGGTCCGGTGCGCAGGCGCCCGAGGTCGACGCCGTGCAGCCGCCGGGTGATCGTGCCCTGCCCGGGGTGGTCGGCGAGGATCCGGCCGAACCTCACGTGCGACTGCCCGCCGTCGAGGAACAGGCCGTACTTGCCGGGCATCACCGTCTCGGCCGTGCGGCTCAGCGTGACGCTGCGGTCGTCGAAGGCCACCACCTCGGTGTCGTCGGGCCGTCGGCGCTCCGGCGTCACGACCTTCTTGGCGAGGTAGACCGCGGCGCTCAGCCACCCCGTCGCGGCTCCGGCCGCCACGACGCCGCCCGCCACGGCTGCCGCGACCGCCCGAGGGTGCGCGCGCAGCACCCCGGCGGGCCCCCCGGCCCTGTCGCGCGTGCTCACCCGTCCATCGTGACATCCGCGGGCGTGCGGGTGGGGCAGGTGGCGCGAGCGTGGCGCGGCATACGGCCCTCGGGCGAGGGACACAATGGGCCGTATGACGCTGCCGATCGCCACCCCGGTCTCCCCCATGCTGGCCAAGGCCGTCCCCACGGTCCCGGCCGCGGACTCCGTCCCGGGCGGGCTGTCCTACGAGCCCAAGTGGGACGGCTTCCGCTGCATCGTGATCCGCGACGGCGACGAGATCGAGCTGGCGAGCCGGGGGTCCAAGCCGCTGACGCGGTACTTCCCCGAGGTCGTCGAGCGCGTGCGCGAGCACCTGCCGGCGCGCTGCGTGGTCGACGCCGAGATCGTGGTGCGCGCGGGCGAGGCCGGCGCCGAGCACCTCGACTGGGACCTGCTCTCGCAGCGGATCCACCCGGCCGTCTCCCGCGTCAACAAGCTGTCGCAGGAGACGCCCGCCGAGCTGATCTGCTTCGACCTGCTGGCCGCCGACGACGAGGACCTCATGGGGCGGCCCTTCCGCGAGCGCCGCGCGGCCCTGGAGTCGCTGCTGGAGGACGTCTCACCCGCGTCCGGCATCCACCTGACCCGGGTCACGGACGACCCCGAGCTGGCGCGGACGTGGTTCGAGGACTTCGAGGGGGCGGGGCTGGACGGGGTGGTCGCCAAGCCGCTGGAGGGGACCTACGAGCAGGGGAAGCGCACCATGCTCAAGATCAAGCACAAGCGGACGGCCGAGGCGGTCGTCGTGGGCTACCGGGTGCACAAGAGCGGTCAGGGCGTCGGGTCCCTGCTGCTCGGGTTCGTGGACGAGGGCGGCCGCATCGTCAACGTCGGTGGCATCGCGGCGTTCACGGCCGCGCGGCGCCTCGAGCTGGTCGACGAGCTCGAGCCGTACGTCCTGCGCGAGGAGGACGGCTCCGTGGTCGCCGCTGAGACGGATCGGTCGCGGTTCAGCTCGTCCAAGGACGTGTCCTACGTGCCGCTGCGACCGGAGCGCGTCGTGGAGGTGGCCTTCGACCAGCTCGAGAAGTCGCGCTTCCGGCACGCCGTGACCTTCCTGCGCTGGCGCCCCGACCGCGAGCCGATGTCGTGCACGTTGGCGCAGGTCAGCCGGGCGCCGAGCTATGACCTGGGGCGCGTCCTGGTCGAGTGACGCACGACAGCCAGTCAAGTTCTCGCGACCGAACGTCACCGGGTCACTCTGCATCCAGGTGAACCCCGTCCGCGTTCCCCGATAGTGGCCCCGACCTGCGGATATGCCGTGCCACAGTCGAGTCATGACCTCGTCAGCCGCCACCTGGGCCAGCCGTGACCTCCCGGTGCTCCGCGCCGTGGAGCAGCTGGACCTGCTCGGCGGCCCCACCCACGAGATCTCCGCGGTCGTGGCTCGCACAGGTCTGCGCGGCGACGAGGTGCTCGCCGCGCTCGAGGCGCTCCAGACCCTGCGCGCCGTCCGGGTGGAGGTCCTCGACGGTCAGCGGACCCGCATCGGCCACGTCACCGCCATCGGCGCCGCGATGCTCGCGATGCAGGCCGAGAACGACCTCGCCTGCTGACTCCTGCTGACCCCATCCGCGTCCCCCGGCCGCGGCTCAGGCGTCGTCGACCTTGCGGGCCCGGGACGGCTGCACGCGGGGTGGCTCCCCCGGCATCTTGGGATAGTCGGGCGGGAAGTTGAGCTCCCCCAGCCCGTGCTCCTCGACGTCGCGCTGCCACCACTGCAGGGCGGTGTCCACGCGTGCCCGGGCGTCGTCGAAGCCCGCCCAGGCGTCGTCCTGCGAGGCCACGATCTCGGGCGTCGTCCGCACGGTGTAGTCGCCGGGGGCGATCTCGCCGAGGACGTCCCAGGCGATCGGCATACTGACGGGCGCACCCGCCAGGGGGCGCGGGCTGTAGGCGCCGGCCAGGGTGCGGTCGCGACAGGCCTGGTTGAAGTCGGCGAAGATCCGCTCGCCCCGCAGCTCCTTCCACCAGGCCGTGGTGACCAGGTCGGGGACCCGCCGCTCGAGCTCGCGGGCGATCGCGATGACCGCGTGCCGCACCTCGAGGAACTCGTGCGTCGGCTCGATCGGTGCGAACACGTGCAGCCCGCGGTTGCCGCTCGTCTTGACGAAGGGAGTGAGGCCCGCCTCGACCATCACCTCGCGGAGCACGGTCGCCGCCTCCACGGCCTGCGCGAAGCCGGTGCCGGGCTGCGGGTCGAGGTCGATGCGCAGCTCGTCCGGGTCGTCGGTGTCCGCCGTGGTCACGGGCCAGGGGTGGAAGGTCACGGTGTTCATCTGCACGGCCCACACGGCGGTCGCTACCTCGTCGACGACGAGCTGCGGGTGCTGGCGGCCGGAGGGATAGGTGCACACGACGGTGCGGGCGAAGTCGGGGACGCCGCGGGGAGGGTTCTTGGAGTAGAACTCCTCGCCGGTGACGCCCTCGGGGAAGCGCTGCAGCGTCACCGGACGGTCCGCCAGCCTGGCCACCAGCCGGTCCCCCACGGCCACGACGTAGCGGGCCAGGTCCTCCTTGGTGATGCCGTCGTCCGGCCACATCACCCGGTCCGGGCTCGAGACCCGCACCTGCCGCGTCTCGCCGTCCGGCCCCGGGACCTCGATCGAGATGGCCTTGCTCGCCACGACGTGCTCCTGTCGGCCCGGTTGAGCGGAATCTGCGGCGACCCCGCGCGGTTGGACCCAGTATGACCCAGCGCGAGTACCCCGTGACCAAGTCCGACGAGCAGTGGCGGGCCGAGCTGAGCCCGAGCGAGTACGCCGTCCTGCGCCAGGCCGGCACCGAGCGGCCCTTCGTCGGCGAGTACACCGACACGACCACCGAGGGCGTCTACAGCTGTCGCGCGTGCGGCGCCGAGCTGTTCACCCACACCGAGAAGTTCCCCTCGCACTGCGGGTGGCCGTCGTTCTACGCCCCCTCCGACGCGGACAACGTCGAGCTGCACGAGGACCGCTCGCTCGGCATGACCCGCATCGAGGTGCTGTGCGCGCAGTGCGGCTCGCACCTCGGCCACGTCTTCGAGGGCGAGGGCTACCCCACCCCCACCGACCAGCGCTACTGCATCAACTCCGTCTCGATGCGCCTCGCCCCCCGCTGACCCGCCGGGGGCCGAGGCATCGACCGGCCTTCGTTCCCCAGGCTGATGATCCGAGGGCCGGCGGATCTCGTGGTCGTGCCCGTATGCCGTCCCCGCCCGCTCCCCGACACGGACAGGGGCGTCTGCTCCGTCAGGAGTGGGCGATCTCGTGGCGCGGCTGGTAGATCAGGATCCCGTCCGCGCCGGGGACCTCGACCGTCGCGCCGATCCCCCACCCCATGTCCTGGGTGTCGCCCGTGAAGGTCGCTCCGCGCGCCTCCAGCTCGGCGCGCGTGGCGGCGACGTCGTCGCACATCAGCGCGATCTCGTGGTGGGTACCGGTGGTCCAGGCCTGACCGTCCTGCTCCGACACCGTCGGGTGGACGCCCAGCTCCGAGGGACCGGTCCGATAGATCGGCCACTCGTCGCCGCCGACGCTGGGCAGCTGCAGCACGTCGCGCAGGAACGCCCGGGTCGCGTCGGGGTCGTCGGAGTAGATGAGGGTGTGCACGGCGGTGATCATGCGGCGAGCCTAAGGATCGCCCGCTAGGCCCGCCGCGCCTCCCAGATCAGCTGGAGCCGCTCGTGGAGGAGACGGTCGCCACCGTGATCGCCGTGATCATCGCGGTGTTGGCGGACTGCACCGCCCGGGCGACGCCGTCCGCGCCGGGCCCCGCGGACTCCGCGACGGCCTTGATCCGTCGCTTGAGGTCACCCTTGTCCAGGCCTACCTCCTCGTGGTCGAAGACCTTGGTGCCCAGCTCCAGGCCGTGGACCAGCCCGATCAGCGCGTGCTGCTCGACCGTCGGCGAGGCTCCGCGCAGGACCTCGACCAGCCCGCGGCGCAGCTCGGCCTCGCGGCTCGTGTCGACGATCGGGTAGCGCTGCGGCTTGAGGCCCAGCATCCCGCCCTCCTCGACGCGCACGACCCCACGTCGTGCCAGGTAGTCGCCGACCTCGCGCTCGAGCTTGCGGGCGGCGCCCGGAATCACCGAGGAGAGACGCTTGCCGTCCTTGTCACCGAACCTGCGCAGACCCTCGTCGAGCAGGTCGTCCCCGGTCGGTCCGGCGTCGAGCACCCGGAGCTTCTTGCCGTCGTCGCTCACGCCGAGCCGTCCGGCCGCGACGAGGTCGGAGAGCAGCGCCCCGGCGAGGCCGTAGCCCGTCTGCTGCCCCATCGACTCGGGCCTGCCGTCGTCCTTGAGGACCAGCAGGAACAGTGAGGTGGTCGTGGTGGGCTGGTTCGTCGTCATACCCACGACGCTAGGCGGGCCGGCGGCGTGGGTCATCCCCCGTGAGGATGGTTCGCGTCGGCATACGTCCTCCTGCGGTATGACGAGATCGACCCGCCTTCGACACATCCACCTGGGGTGCCAACCCAGGCGGACGTGACGACCTGAGGTAGGTCAGGGCAGGTCGGCGACGAGCTGCTCGAGCTCCACGCGCGGGCCGGTGAAGAACGGCACCTCCTCGCGCGTGTGCCGACGGGCGGCAGCCCCGCGCAGGTGACGCATGAGGTCGACGATCCGGTGCAGGTCGTCGGCCTCGAAGGCCAGCAGCCACTCGTAGTCGCCGAGGGCGAAGCTGGCGACGGTGTTGGCGCGCACGTCCGGGTAGTCGCGGGCCATCTTGCCGTGCTCGACGAGCAGGTCGCGACGCTCCTCGTCGGCCAGGAGGTACCACTCGTAGGACCGCACGAAGGGGTAGACGCAGACGTAGGCGCGCGGCGTCTCGTCGGCCATGAAGGCCGGGATGTGGCTCTTGTTGAACTCGGCCGGGCGGTGGATCGCGACGTTGGACCAGACCGGGTCGCACGCCCGGCCCAGCCCGGTCCGGCGGAACACGTGGTAGGCGCGCTGCACGGCCTCGACCGACTCGCCGTGCCACCAGACCATGAAGTCGGCGTCCGCCCGCAGCCCAGCGACGTCGTAGATCCCGCGGACCGTCACCTGACCGGCCTCGGCCAGCCCGGCGAAGAACTGCTGCGCCTCGGTCAGCAGCGCCTCGCGCTCCGCCTCGTCACCCACGGAGTCGGTGACCTGGAAGACGGACCACATGGTGTAGCGGATCGAGTCGTTGATCGCGCGGACCTCGGCGGGGGACGGACGGCGGTGCTGCTGGGGCTTCAGACTCATGCCCGCATCATCCCATCCGGGACTGACAGCCCGGCACCGGGATCGTCACCCGTCCGTGACCGCGCAGGTCGGAACGCTCTCGCCCGGCCGTCCGGTCTCACCTGGCATGAGGCGCAACGCAGCTCCCAGGCCGTATGCCGCACCCCTCGCTCTCGGGGTCGCCGCACTGATCGCGATGACCGCCTGCACCGGCGGGTCCGGGTCGTCCACCTCCGGAGCCGCACCGGGCGACCCCGGCCGGGAACAGCTCGCCTCCTCGGCGGCCACGCCCGGGGCCACCCCCACCGGCTCCGTCGCGGCCACGGCACCCGGGGCGTCGTCCGGAGCGCGGGCCGTCCAGAAGCGCGACGTCGTCCGCACCGGCACCCTTGAGGCCACCGTCACCGATCTCGGCGCGGCCGCTGCGCGGGTGCGGACGCTGGTGGCCTCCTACGACGGGGTCGTCGCCAACGAGGAGCTACGCCGCTCCACCGGACCCGGCTCTTCGGCCACCGACACGTTCACCCTGAGGGTGCCCGAGGCCAGGTTCGACGCGGCGGTCGAGGACCTCGCCACGGTCGGCACCGTCACGGCGCGGACCGTCCGGGCCGAGGACGTCACGGGCCAGGTCGCCGACACGGCCGGGCGCGTCAAGACGATGCAGGCGAGCCTCGAGCGCACCCGGGCCCTGATGGCCCGCGCGGCGTCGATCGAGGACATCACCCGGCTCGAGTCGGAGCTCACCCGTCGCGAGGCAGACCTGGAGGGGCTGCAGGCGCAGCTCGTGACGCTGCGGTCGCAGGCGGCCATGTCGACGATCACCCTGTCGCTGACCCAGCCCGCTGCCGAGGCCCGCGCCGCCGAGGACCGGTCCGGGTTCCAGGCCGGCTGGCACGTGGGGTGGCACGCCGTCCTCGGCCTGCTCACCGCCCTCGCAGCGCTGCTGGGCTTCAGCCTCCCGCTGGTCCTGCCGCTCGCCGTGGTGGTCGTGCCCCTGGTCCTGTGGTGGCACCGGCGCAGGGCCCGCCGACGCGGCTGAGCGCCCCCAGCACGACGAGCCCCGGGGCCGGTCACCGTCAGGCGACCGGTCCCGGGGCCTCGGCATACGTCGGGTCAGGCGTTGTGGGCCTGGTAGCGAGCGATCTTGGCGAACTCCTCGGGGTCGAGGGACGCGCCGCCGACGAGGGCGCCGTCGACGTCCTCCTTGGCCATGATCTGCGCGACGTTGCCGGACTTGACCGAGCCGCCGTAGAGGATGCGGACGCCGTCCGCGAGCTCGGCGGAGTAGAGCTCGGCGAGCTTGCCGCGGATCGCGCCGCAGACCTCCTGCGCGTCCTCGGGGGTCGCGACCTCGCCCGTGCCGATGGCCCAGATGGGCTCGTAGGCGATGACGATGCTCTTGGCCTGCTCCTCGGGCAGACCCGCGAGGTCGGCCTCGATCTGGGCGAGCACGTGCTCGACCTGACGGCCCTCCTTGCGGACGTCGAGGGCCTCGCCGCAGCACAGGATCGGGGTCAGGCCGTGCTTGTAGGCCGCCTTGACCTTGGCGTTGAGCAGCTCGTCGGTCTCGCCGTGGCCCTCGCGGCGCTCGCTGTGGCCCACCGCGACATAGGTGCAGCCGAGCTTGGCCAGGAACGCGCCGGAGATGTCGCCGGTGTAGGCGCCGGAGTCGTGCTGCGACAGGTCCTGGGCGCCGTAGCGCAGGTCCAGCTTGTCGCCCTCGACCAGGGTCTGCACCGAGCGCAGGTCGGTGAACGGCGCGAGCACCGCGACCTCGACGGCGGCGTGGTCGTGCTTGGCGTCGCGCAGGGTCCAGTCGAGCTTCTGCACGAGGTGGGTGGCCTGCAGGTGGTCCTGGTTCATCTTCCAGTTGCCGGCCATGAGCGGCGTGCGGGATGCCATGTGGGTCTCCTTGGGAGTCAACAGTGTTGGGAGCTATGACGAGAAGGCGGCCCCGCCACCCGGGTCGGGGTCACGGGGCCGCCTCGTGTCGTGCAGCCGGCGTCAGCCGAGGATGGAGATGCCCGGGAGGTCCTTGCCCTCGAGGTACTCCAGGCTCGCGCCGCCACCGGTGGAGATGTGGCCGAACTGGTCGTCGGAGAAGCCCAGCTGCCGCACGGCGGCAGCGGAGTCGCCACCGCCGACGACGGTCAGCGCGCCCTTGGCGGTCGCCTCGACCAGGGCCTGGGCCACCGCCTTGGTGCCGTCCGCGAAGGGCGCCATCTCGAACGCACCCATCGGGCCGTTCCAGAACACCGTCTTCGCGTCGGCGACCTTGGAGGCGTAGAGCTCCGCGGACCTCGGGCCGATGTCCAGGCCCATCTGGTCGGCCGGGATCTTGTCGGCGTCGACCGTCGTGACCTCGCCCTCGGCGCTGAACTCGGCGTTGCAGACGACGTCGACCGGCAGGACGATCTCGACGCCGGACGCCTCGGCCCGCTCGAGGTAGCCCTTGCAGGTCTCGACGTTGTCCTCGTCGAGCAGGCTCTTGCCCACCTCGTGGCCCTGGGCCTTGAGGAAGGTGAAGGCCATGCCGCCGCCGATGAGGAGGCGGTCGGCCTTGCCGAGGAGGTTGTCGATGACGGCGAGCTTGTCGGCGACCTTGGCCCCGCCGAGGACCACGGCATACGGCCGCTCGGGGTCCTCGGTCAGACGCTTGAGGACGTCCACCTCCGTCTTGACCAGGCCGCCCATGGCCGCCGGCAGGATCTGCGCGACGTCGTAGACGGAGGCCTGCTTGCGGTGCACGACGCCGAAGCCGTCGGACACGTAGGCGTCCGCGAGCGACGCGAGCTCCTTGGCGAAGGCCTGGCGCTCGGACTCGTCCTTGCTGGTCTCGCCCGGGTTGAACCGGAGGTTCTCCAGGAGGGCCACCTGGCCGTCCTGCAGCCCCTCGACCGTGGCCTTGGCCGACTCCCCCACCGTGTCGGTGGCGAAGGCGACGTCCTGGCCGAGCAGCTCACCCAGGCGGGCGACGACGGGCTTGAGCGAGTACTTGTCCTCCGGGGCACCCTTGGGGCGACCGAGGTGGGCGACCACGACGACGCGGGCACCCTGGTCGGTCAGCTCCGTGATGGTGGGCACGGAGGCCCGGACCCGGCCGTCGTCGGTGATGCGATCACCGTCGAGCGGCACGTTGAGGTCCGAGCGGACGAGGACTCGCTTGCCGCGCAGGTCACCCAGGTCGGCAATGGTCTTCATCTCGGGACTCCGATCAGAGCTTGGAGCCGACGAGGGCGGTCAGGTCGACGAGGCGGTTGGAGTAGCCCCACTCGTTGTCGTACCAGCCGACGACCTTGACCTGGTTGCCGATGACCTTGGTCAGGCCCGCGTCGAAGACGCAGGAGGCCGGGTCGGTCTCGATGTCCTTGGAGACGATCGGGTCCTCGGTGTAGACGAGCTTGCCCTTCATGGCGCCCTCGGCGGCCTTCTTGATGATCTCGTTGACCTCCTCGACGGTGGTCTCGCGCGAGGCCTCGAAGGTGAGGTCGGTGGCGGAACCGGTCGGGGTCGGCACGCGCATGGCGTAGCCGTCGAGCTTGCCCTTGAGCTCGGGGAGCACGAGGGCGACGGCCTTGGCGGCACCGGTGGTGGTCGGGACCATGTTGAGGGCGGCGGCGCGGCTGCGGCGCAGGTCCTTGTGCGGGCCGTCCTGGAGGTTCTGGTCCTGGGTGTAGGCGTGGATGGTGGTCATCAGGCCCTTGACGATGCCCAGGCCGTCGTTGAGCGCCTTGGCCATGGGGGCCAGGCAGTTCGTGGTGCACGAGGCGTTGGAGATGATCGTCTGGGAGCCGTCGTACTGGTCGTCGTTGACGCCCATGACGATGGTGATGTCCTCGTTCTTCGCCGGGGCGGAGATGATGACCTTCTTGGCGCCGGCGTCGATGTGCGCCTTGGCCTTGGTGGCGTCGGTGAAGAAGCCGGTGGACTCCACGACCACGTCGACCTCGTTGGCCTTCCACGGCAGGGCCGAGGGGTCCTTCTCGGCGAAGGCCAGGATCTTCTTGCCGTCCACCGTGATCGACTCGTCGTCGTAGGTGACCTCGCCGGGGAAGCGGCCGAGGATCGAGTCGTACTTGAGCAGGTGGGCCAGCGTCTTGTTGTCGGTGAGGTCGTTGACGGCGACCACCTCGATGTCGGCACCGGAAGCCACCACGGCGCGGAAGAAGTTGCGGCCGATGCGGCCGAAGCCATTGATCCCAACGCGAACAGTCACGTCTTGAGCCTTCCTAGAGGGTCTTCAACTTGGCGCTGTCCACCCTAGTCGGAAGTGCTGCCGGACGCGTGGTCGGGCCGTGACCGGTCCGAGATGTGGGCCGGTCAGCTCACAGGTCGAGCATGTCCGGGGTCAGGTTGGCCTCGGTGCCCGGCATGCCGAGATCCTGGGCCCGCTTGTCCGCCATCGCCAGCAGGCGCCGGATCCGGCCCGCGACGGCGTCCTTGGTCATCGGCGGCTGAGCGAGCTGCCCGAGCTCCTCGAGGCTGGCCTGCTTGTGCTCGAGGCGCAGCGTCCCCGCCTGGCGCAGGTGGTCGGGCACCTCCTCGCCGAGGATCTCCAGGGCTCGCTCGACCCGCGAGCCGGCAGCGACGGCGGCGCGCGCCGAGCGACGCAGGTTGGCGTCGTCGAAGTTGGCCAGGCGGTTGGCGGTGGCGCGCACCTCGCGCCGCATCCGCCGCTCCTCCCACGCCATCACCGCGTCGTGCGCGCCCATGCGCGTGAGGATCTGGCTGATCGCGTCGCCGTCGCGGATGACCACGCGGTCGATGCCGCGCACCTCGCGCGCCTTGGCCGCGATGGAGAACCGCCGGGCCGCTCCCACGAGGGCGAGCGCGGCCTCGGGGCCCGGGCACGTGACCTCGAGCGCCGAGGACCGGCCGGGCTCGGTCAGCGAGCCGTGGGCGAGGAAGGCGCCGCGCCAGGCGGCGACCGCGTCGTCGGTGGCGCCCGAGACGACCTTGGGCGGCAGGCCGCGGACGGGACGGCCGCGGGGGTCGATCAGGCCGGTCTGCCGAGCGAGCGCCTCGCCGTCCTGGGCGACACGCACGAGGTAGCGGCTGCCCTTGCGCAGCCCGCCGGCGGACAGCACCCCGATCTCGCTGGTGTAGCCGTAGACGTCGGCGATGTCCTTGACCAGGCGCCGCGCGACGGAGCCGGTGTCGAGCTCGGCCTCCACGACGATGCGTCCACCGACGATGTGCAGACCACCGCTGAACCGGAGGATGGCGGAGACCTCCGCCTTGCGGCACGAGGGCTTGGTGATTTGGAGCCGACTGAGCTCGTCCTTGACCATGGCCGTCATCGACATGAGTTCCATCCTGACAGTAGGCCGCACGTTGAGTGGGCGAATTCGGCACGTTTCGTACAAAGGTGACAGCGCAGTGTAGTCAGCTCATGATGTCACGGTAGGCGGCGGCGAGCCGGAGCGAGTCGTGCTGGCCGGGGTTGCCCGCCGTCGCCACCTTGGCCACGACCAGTTCCGCGCCGAGCGTCGCGGCCGCGCGCCGCAGCGCCGGCTCGTCGACGACGACCGAGGGGTCGGCCAGCACGACGTCCAGCCGCATCCCCGGGGCGTGCGCCGCGAGGACCTCGAGGTGCCGCTCGGCGGTGAAGCCGGACGTCTCCGAGGTGTCCAGCTCGAGGTTGAGGTTAAGCAGCCGTCGCGCCCGGGTGCGGACCAGGGCCTCGCGCAGCTCCGGCACGAGCAGGTGCGGGATGACCGAGGTGAACCACGACCCGGGCCCCAGCACCACCCACTCCGCGTCGTCGATGGCCTGCACCGCCTCCGGACTGGCGGGAGGGTCCTGCGGGACCACCGCGATCGACGCGACCTGGCCCGGGGTCTTGGCGACCGAGGCCTGACCCCGCACCGTGCTGAGCGCATCGGGCTCCGCCGGGTCCAGCCCCCGGACGACCGCCTCGATGGTGAGTGGCACGGCGGCCATCGGCAGCACCCGTCCGCGGGCGCTGAGCAGCCGGCCGACCATGTCCAGACCACGCACGGTGTCGCCGTAGTGCTCCCACAGCGACAGGATCAGCAGGTTGCCGAGGCTGTGACCGCCGAGGGGCCCCTCCCCCGCGAACCGGTGCTGCAGCACCGCCGCCCACGTGGTGCCCCACTCGTCATCGTTGCAGAGCGCCGCCAGCGCCATACGGAGGTCACCGGGGGGAAGGACGTCGAACTCCTCGCGCAACCGGCCCGAGGAACCGCCGTCGTCGGCGACCGTCACGACCGCGGTGATCTGGTCGCTGACCAGGCGCAGGGCAGACAGGGTCGCCGCCAGGCCGTGGCCTCCCCCCAGCGCCACGACCCGGGGGCGACTCACTCGCGCCCCAGGTCTCGGTGGACGGTGATGGTGCCCACCTCGGGGCCGGACAGCTCGCGCGACAACCGCTCGGCGACCGCCACCGAACGGTGCTTGCCGCCCGTGCAGCCCACCGCCAGCGTGACATAACGGCGTCCCTCGCGGACGTAGCCGCTGATCATCGCGTCCATCATCGCCACGGCCCGCTCCACGAACTCGTCGGCGCCCAGCTGGTCGAAGACGAAGCCGGCCACCTCGGGGTCACGGCCGGTCTTGCTGCGCAGCTCGGGCACCCAGAAGGGGTTGGGCAGGAAGCGCATGTCGAGGACGATGTCGGCGTCCAGGGGTATGCCGTACTTAAACCCGAAGGACATGACCGCCACCCGCAGGCGCGGCCCTCGCTCGGAGTCGAAGATCTGGGCCATCTTGGCCGAGAACTGGTGGACGTTGAAGCCGCTCGTGTCGACGATCGTGTCGGACACCGAACGGATGTCGCCCAGCCGGCGCCGCTCCTCCTGGATCGCCTCCAGCAGTCCCCCGTCACCCTGCAGCGGGTGCGGACGGCGCACGCTCTCGAAGCGGCGCACGAGCGTCTCGTCGGTCGCGTCCAGGAAGACGACCCGCGGCTGCCAGCCCAGGTCGCGCAGCTCCTGCAGCGCCTCCGACAGCGACTCGAACATGTCCCTCGACCGGACGTCGACGACGGCCGCGACCCGCAGCACCTCCGGCTGCTTGTCCCGCAGCAAGGTCGCCATCGGCGCCAGCATCTGCGGCGGCAGGTTGTCCGTGACGTACCACCCCGTGTCCTGCAGCACGTTGGAGGCCGTCGACCGTCCAGCGCCGGACAGACCCGTCACCACGACGAACTCGTGGCGCCGCGACACGAGCGGCATGTCCGCGGTGTCAGGATCGCCGGACCGCCGGGAGGGTTCGCCCGGGCGGGCGTCGGACTCGCGCTGCTCGGTCGGCTCGACCACAGGTGGGCTCCTTGTCGGGTGGGCGGGTCGGCGTCAGTCTAGCCAGCGGAGACGTCCCGTCGACGCAGCGCGAGGGGCCTCGCTCGTCCCTCGCTCGTCCCTCGCTCGTGTCCTCACGCTCTCGTCGCCACTCCGGGCCTCGCTCGTCCCTCGCTCGTGTCCTCACGCTCTCGTCGTCACTCCATTCCCTTCGGAGCGACTCCTCGGCGCTCCGGGCCTCGCTCGTCCCTCGCTCGGGTCCTCACGCTCTCGTCGTCACTCCATTCCCTTCGGAGCGACTCCTCGGCGCTCCGGGCCTCGCTCGTCCCTCGCTCGGGTCCTCACGCCGTCGTCGTCACTCCAGCACCTCACCGGTCGTGAGGTTCACTGCCGGCTCCGCCTGCTCCCCCGCCAGCCGGGCGTGCACCACCTGCGCCAGCGCCGGGCCGATGCCCTGCACCTCCTGCAGCTCCTCGGCGCTCGCCCCGCGCAGCCGCTTGACGGAGCCGAAGGTCCGCAGCAGGGCCTTCTTGCGGGCCTCGCCGAGCCCCGGTATGCCGTCCAGCGCGCTCGTCGTCATCGCCTTGGACCGCCGCTGCCGGTGGAAGGTGATCGCGAAGCGGTGGGCCTCGTCGCGCAGCCGCTGCAGGAGGTAGAGCCCCTCGCTCGACCGCGGCAGGATCACGGGGAAGTCCTGGTGCGGGACCCACACCTCCTCGAGCCGCTTGGCCAGCCCCACGAGGGCCACGTCGTCGATGCCGAGCTCGTCGAGGACCCGCTGCGCCGCGTTGACCTGAGGCAGGCCGCCGTCGACCACGACGAGCTGCGGGGCGTAGGCGAAGCGGCGGGGCTTGCCCGTCTCGGGGTCGATCCCCGCGGGCGTGTCGGGGAGCCCGGCCCCTGGGTCCCCGGCCGACTCCGCGGCGGTGCCACCCGCGGCGACCTCCCCGGCGACCTCCCCCTCACCCTCTGCGGTGGTGCTCCCCTCGGTGAGCGTCTCGCCCTCCGCCTCCGCCTGCGCCAGGTGTCGGCGGAAGCGGCGCATGAGGACCTCGCGCATGGCGGCCGTGTCGTCGACGGTGGCGCCCGACGTCTCGTCCCCCCGCACGATGAACCGGCGGTACTCGCCCTTGCGCGGGAGCCCGTCCTCGAACACGACCATCGACGCCACGACGTTGGTGCCCTGCACGTGCGAGACGTCGTAGCACTCGATCCGCAGGGGGGCCTCGTCGAGCTCGAGGGCGTCCTGCACCTCCTGCAGCGCCTGGCTGCGGGCCGTGAGGTCACCGGCGCGCGTGACCTTGTGGCGGGCGAGCGCCTGGTCGGCGTTGCGCCGCACCGTCTCCATGAGCTGACGCTTGTCGCCCCGCTGCGGCACGCGGACCTCGACCCGGGCCTGCCGCAGCTCGGTCAGCCACTGCTCGACGGCCTCGGCGTCCTCGGGCAGGACGGGGACGAGCACCTCGCGGGGGACGCCCTCGCTGCTCTCCCCGCCGTAGACCTGCTGCAGCAGCCGCTCCATGAGCAGCGGCAGGGACGCGACGTCCTCGGACTCGCGCTCCACCACCCAGCCGCGCTGGCCGCGGATGCGCCCGCCGCGGACGTGGAAGACCTGGACGGCGGCCTCGAGCTCGTCGTCGGACACCGCGAAGACGTCGGCGTCGGTCGCGTCGCCCAGCACCACCGCTGACTTCTCGAGGGCCTTGGTCATCGCCCCGAGGTTGTCGCGCAGCACGGCGGCGCGCTCGAACTCCAGGGCGGACGACGCGGCCTGCATCTCCCGCTCGACGCGGCGCACGAACCTGGTCGTGCTGCCGGCCATGAACTCGCAGAACTCCTCGGCGATCTCGCGGTGCTCCTGCGGGCTGACCCGGCCGACGCAGGGCGCCGAGCACTTGTCGATGTAGCCGAGCAGGCAGGGCCGTCCGACCTGCGCGGCCCGCTTGAAGACCCCCGAGCTGCACGTCCGCACCGGGAACACCTTGAGGAGCAGGTCGAGGGTTTCGCGGATCGCCCAGGCGTGGCCGTAGGGCCCGAAGTAGCGCGTGCCCTTGCGCTTGGCGCCGCGCATGACCTGGGCCCGCGGGAACTCCTCGCCCATGGTGACCGCGAGGTAGGGATAGGACTTGTCGTCGCGGTACTTGACGTTGAACCGAGGGTCGAACTCCTTGATCCAGGAGTACTCCAGCTGCAGCGCCTCGACCTCGGTCTTGACGACGGTCCACTCGACCGAGGCCCCGGTCGTCACCATGCGTCGGGTCCGCGGGTGCAACGCACCGATGTCCTGGAAGTACGAGCTCAGCCGCGACCGCAGCGACTTCGCCTTGCCGACATAGATGACCCGCCCCTCCTTGTCACGGAAGCGGTAGACGCCCGGGTCCACCGGGATCTCCCCCGGGCGGGGTCGGTAGGAGGAAGGATCAGCCACCCGACAACCCTATGTCGCAGCACCGACAGGCCCTCCACGACGACCTCCACCACGACCTCCACGACGACCTGCACGACACTGCCGGCGACGACGGCCGCCCGCGCCCGTCATTCGTTCGGCCCAAACGACCCGATTGGCCTGCGGCGGCGTCCGGGTTTGCCGCAAGCGGTCGCTCTGCGGCGACGAACGGTCACCCGGGACCATGACCCGGCGCCAGCCGGGCGGCATACGGAGGCAAACACAGCCAAACGCACGGGGTGACGCGCCAAGTCACTGGTCACGGGGAGGTCACAGTCACGCTGCGGCTTCGACCGGACCCTGGTAGGACCTGCCCAGCCGCCCTATTGTCAGCCGCACTTGAAGCGGTCGTCGACGATGACGGCGGCTCCCCACACCCTCTGGGAGGAAACGTGCAGCAGCGATCCTGGATGACCCTCGGTGCCACAGCACTGGCGGCGTCCCTCGCACTGTCGGCCTGCGGCTCGCGCGAGGCATCCACGACCAACACCGGCTCCGCGGGCTCCGGCTCGGGCGCCACCAAGACCGCCAAGATCGGCGTCATCGCCCCCGTCTCGGGCGACCTGTCCGCGCTGGGCCTCGGCATCCAGCACTCGGTCGAGCTCGCGGCCAAGAAGGCCAACGACAGCAACGCCGTCCCCGGCTGGAAGTTCGAGGTCGTGACCAAGGACGACGAGGCCAAGCCCGACGTCGCCAAGAACGCCGCGACCGCGATCGCCGCCGACAAGGACGTCCTGGGGGTCGTGGGGACGCTCAACTCCTCGACCTCGCAGTCCGTCCAGCCGGTGCTCTCGACGGCCAAGATCGTCCAGATCTCGCCCGCCAACACCAACCCCTCGCTGACCCGCGGAGCCAAGTTCGCCGACTCCCCGCAGCGGATGTACCCCTCGTACTTCCGCACCTGCACCACCGACTCGGTCCAGGGCCCGTTCGCGGCCAAGTACCTCCTCGACCAGGGCATCAAGCAGGTCGCGACGATCCACGACAAGAAGACCTACGGCCAGGGCCTGGTCGAGGCCTTCACCGCGGAGTTCAAGAAGGGCGGCGGCACCGTGGTGGCCGCCGAGACGATCAACCCGGACGACTCCAACTACGGCCCGGTCATCTCCAAGATCAAGCCGTCGGCCCCCAAGGCCATCTACTACGGCGGTGAGTACCCGCAGGCCGGCCCGCTGTCGCAGCAGGCCAAGTCGGCCGGTCTCGCGGTCCCGGTGATGGGTGGCGACGGCATCTTCGCCGCCGACTTCATCAAGCTGGCCGGCGCCTCGGCCACGGGTGACCTCGCCACCTCGGTCGGCGCCCCGACCGACACCCTCGAGAAGGGCAAGACCTTCCTCGCGGACTACAAGACCGCCGGCTACAAGGAGCCCTCCGAGGCCTACGGCGCGTACTCCTACGACGCGGCGAACGCCATCATCGAGGGCGCCAAGACGGCCCTCAAGGACGCCAAGTCGGTCGAGGACGCCCGCGCCAAGATGGCCGACGCGGTCGGCAAGGTCGCGATCGACGGCGTGACCGGCAAGGTCGAGTTCGACGAGTACGGCGACACCAAGACGCGCACCCTGACGGCGTACAAGGTCGAGGCCGGCAAGTGGGTCGCCGCCAAGACCGGCACCGCCTGATCGGGAGATCGCCTGACGAGCTCCATCGGAGGCGGGGAGGCCAACCCTCCCCGCCTCCAACCCCTGTCATCACTCGATCGAAGGTGCCCGCATGCATTTCCTGCAGTACCTGGTGGACGGAGTGACCCTCGGTTCCCTCTACGCCCTGATCGCCGTCGGCTACACCGTCGTCTACGGCATCGTCCAGCTCATCAACTTCGCGCACGGCGAGGTCTTCATGATCGGCGCGTTCGGCGCCATGTCGACCTACCTGCTGCTGTTCAAGGGCCAGACCTCGATCTGGATCCTGCCCGTCCTGATCATCGGCGCCATCCTCGCCTCGGTCCTGACGGCCGTCCTGATGGAGCGCGTGGCCTACCGGCCGCTGCGCAACGCGCCCCGGCTCGCCCCGCTCATCACCGCCATCGGCATCTCGGTCCTCCTGCAGGAGGCCGTCCGCCTCTTCTACGACCGACCCGGGCTCTTCGTCGACTGGAACCCGCTCGAGTTCCCCAGCGCCAAGTCCAAGATCTCGTTCCCGCAGATCGAGGGCGTGACCGGCGCGGCCTGGAGCCTCGGCGGCGTCAGCCTCGCCCGTCCCGCCCTGTTCACGATCGCGTCCCTGCTGGTCTCGGCCGCCTTCCTGTGGTGGTTCGTCAACCGCACCCGCACCGGTCGCGGCATGCAGGCCGTCTCCCAGGACCCTGACACCGCCCGCCTCATGGGCGTCGACGTCGACCGCATCATCGTCGTGTCCTTCGCGCTCGGCGCGGCGCTGGCGGCCATCGCCGGCGTCGCCCAGGGGCTGCAGGACGGCACCATCGGCTTCCGCATGGGCTTCCTCTACGGCCTCAAGGCGTTCACCGCCGCCGTGCTCGGAGGTATCGGCAACATCCAGGGCGCCGTCGTCGGTGGGATCGCCCTCGGCATCGTCGAGGCCTTCGCCACCAACCTGTTCCCCTCCGACTGGAAGGACGTGTGGGCCTTCGGGCTCCTCATCGTGTTCCTCGTCTTCCGCCCCCAGGGCATCATGGGCGCTCGGGTGGTGGACCGGGCATGAGCACCGTCACCTCTCCCTCGGGCGACGCCCGTATGTCGCGACGCGGGGCCGCCGCCACTCCGGCGGACCTCGAGCCCCGACTGACCCGTGCGTGGATCGTCGGCATCGTCGGGTCCCTCCTGCTGATCGCCAGCGCCTTCCTGCCCTGGACCTACGACCCGGCCCTGCTGGGCAACGTGACCATCGCGGGCTACCCCGCGCCGGTGCAGCTGATGGCGATCGCCCTCGGCCTGCTCGCGCTGTTCATGACCCTGGTCCGCAAGGGGCCCCTAGCACGCCTGGGCCGGCGCCTCGGCTCGCCGTCGGGGCTGAAGCGCCTCGGCGCCGGCGCCCTGGTGTTCATGCTGCTGGTGCTCGCCGGGGTCGCCACCTCCGACCCGGCCCTGATCGCCGCCGCCGACCCCGGCCTGTGGATCGGCGTGGTGGGCGCCGCCCTGATCGCCGCCGCCGGCTTCCTGCTGCCGGTGCACAAGGCTCGGGCCGAGCCGCACCAGCGCTTCGCCGGCTGGGTCGAGATCCTCATCATCGTGGCGCTCGTCGCGCTGGTGCTCTTCGGCGCCGCCTACGGCCTCGGCATCGAGGACGCCTGGGTGTTCGTGCTGTTCCTGACCTTCGTCTTCGCGGCCGGAGCCGGCCTGTCCGGCGGCGGGTTCTTCGACTGGCTCTCGGTCGTCGCGGCGCACCACAGCCGGGTCCTGCTCCTGGCGACCTTCATGGCGGCGTTCGCCTTCCCGTTCACGCAGGGTGGGTCCAACGCCAACATGTCCATCGCGACCCAGGTCATCATCTTCGCCGCCACCGCGATCGGCCTGAACATCGTGGTGGGTCTGGCCGGCCTGCTCGACCTGGGCTACATCGCCTTCCTCGGCGCCGGTGCCTACGTCGCGGCGATGCTCTCGGAGTCCACCTTCGCGACGATCGGGTGGCACCCGCCGTTCCTGGTCGTCGTCCTGATCGGCGCCTGCTTCTCGGCCGTCATGGGCCTGATCATCGGCGCCCCCACCCTGCGGGTGTCGGGTGACTACCTGGCGATCGTCACGCTGGCGTTCGGCGAGATCTTCCGCCTGGCGATGAACAACCTCGACGGCACCCACGGGCCCAACCTCACGCGCGGGCCCAACGGCATCCCCGCCATCCCCGACCTGGAGTTCTTCGGCTTCAACTTCGGGACCACGCACAACATCTTCGGCGTGGACATCCCACGGTTCGCCAACTACTACTTCTTGCTGCTGCTGCTGATCGGCCTGATCACCCTCGTGTTCAGCCGTCTCAACGACAGCCGCATCGGACGTGGGTGGATCGCGATCCGCGAGGACGAGAAGGCCGCCGAGGCCATGGGCGTCAACGTGTTCGGGCTCAAGCTGCTGGCCTTCGCCGGCGGCGCGTTCCTGGCCGGCCTCGCCGGCACGGTCAAGGCCCACCACGACCAGTCCGTCACCCCGGACCAGTACCAGTTCCTCGAGTCGGCCTTCCTGCTCGCCGCCGTCGTCCTCGGCGGCATGGGGACCATCGGCGGCGTCCTGCTCGGTGCCGTGGTGCTCAAGCTGCTGCCCGAGAAGCTCCGGTTCTTCAGCGAGTACCGCCTCCTGATGTTCGGGCTCCTGCTCGTGCTGATGATGCGCTTCCGGCCCGAGGGCCTGGTCGCCAACAAGCGTCGGCAGCTGGAGTTCCACGAGGAGGACGAAGAGCTGGCCGACGAGGTCCAGCACGTTCACGTGGAGAAGGTGTCATGAGCACGCGAGTCGACGAGCGCCCGGGCGACCAGCCCTCGGGCGCGCCCACCCCCGGCGGTGCCGTCCTGCTGGAGGCCCGCGGCGTCACCATGCGCTTCGGTGGCCTCACGGCCGTCAACCAGGTCGACATGGTCGTCCGCGAGGGCGAGATCATGGGCCTCATCGGCCCCAACGGCGCCGGCAAGACGACCTTCTTCAACTGCCTGACCGGGCTCTACAAGCCCACCGAGGGCCGGGTCGCCCTGTCGGGCAAGGAGATTCCGCCGAAGCCCGGCCTGGTCGTCAAGGAGGGGATGGCCCGCACCTTCCAGAACATCCGCCTCTTCGGCAACATGACCGCCCTCGAGAACGTCATGGTGGGTCGGTTCTGCCGCACCTCGGCGGGCCCGTTCACCTCCATCGTGCGGGGCCCGAAGTACCGCCGCGAGGAGCGCGAGACCCGCGAGCGGGCCCAGGAGCTGCTGGAGTTCGTGGGACTGGGCGGCTCGGCCGAGCTGCTGGCCCGCAACCTGCCGTATGGCGACCAGCGTCGCCTCGAGATCGCCCGGGCCCTGGCCACGGACCCCAAGGTGGTGCTGCTCGACGAGCCGACGGCCGGCATGAACCCGCGCGAGACCGAGCAGGCGCAGCAGCTCATCTTCCGGATCCGCGACAACGGGATGGCGGTCGTGGTCATCGAGCACGACATGCGCTTCATCTTCACCCTCTGCGACCGGGTGCTCTGCCTGGTCCGCGGCGAGGCGCTGGTCGAGGGCGCGCCCGCGGTCGTGCAGTCCGACCCGCGGGTCATCGAGGCCTACATCGGGAGCCCGGACACGGACGAGTCCGACGCCGAGCTCGACGCCGAGATCGGCCACGAGCTCCACGCCGACAAGGAGGAGGGGCGATGAGCATGCTCGAGGTCAAGGACCTGCGGGTCGCCTACGGCAAGATCGAGGCCGTCAAGGGCATCTCGTTCGACGTCGAGGAGGGTCAGGTCGTCTCGCTGATCGGCACCAACGGCGCCGGCAAGACGACCACGCTGCGGACCATCTCCGGTCTGCTGCGACCCGCCCGCGGCTCGATCTCCTTCGAGGGCAAGCGGATCGACGACGTCCCGGCGCACAAGATCGTCACGCTGGGCCTGGCCCAGTCGCCGGAGGGTCGCCGCATCTTCCCCCGCATGACGGTCGAGGAGAACCTCATGCTGGGCGCCTTCGCCCGCAGGGACGGCTCCCCCGCGGTCAAGCAGGACCTGGAGGCGGCCTTCGAGCTGTTCCCGATCCTGCGGGAGCGCCGCGCCCAGCCGGCCGGGACCTTCTCCGGCGGTGAGCAGCAGATGCTGGCGATGGGACGCGCGATGATGTCCCGCCCCCGCCTGATGCTCCTCGACGAGCCGTCGATGGGGCTGTCGCCGCTCATGATGAAGAAGATCATGTCGACGGTGCAGACCCTCAAGACCCAGGGCACGACCATCCTGCTGGTCGAGCAGAACGCCAACGCAGCGCTCAAGATCTCCGACGTCGGCTACGTCCTCGAGGTCGGCAAGATCGTCCTGCGCGGCACCGGCCAGGAGCTCCTGACCTCCGACGAGGTGCGCAAGGCCTACCTCGGCGAGGAGTGACCGCCCCGTCACCCTGACGGTGGGTTCCGACCCCGCATCGCCCGGGGGTCGGGGCCCACCGCCGTGCTGTCACCCCGCAGCCGCCGCCTCGAGCGCGGCGACGTCGAGGCGCACCATGGTCATCATGGCGGCGTTGACCCGCGACACCACCTGCGGGTCGGGCGAGGAGAACAGCTCGAAGAGCCGGCGCGGCACGACCTGCCAGCTGAACCCGAACCGGTCCTTCAGCCAGCCGCACTGCGACTCCTGCCCGCCCACGAGCAGCGCCTCCCAGACGCGATCGACCTCGGCCTGGTCATCGCAGACGACCTGGAGGGAGACGCACTCGCTGAAGGGGAACTGAGGTCCGCCGTTGAGCCCGGCATACGGCCTGCCGTCGAGCTCGAACTCCACCACCATGACCGACCCCGGCTCCCCCTTGCCGCCGTCCTGGGGATAGGGGATGTCGGTGAGGATGCGTGAGTTGGGGATGACGGACGTCCACAGCCGGGCGGCGTCCACCGCGTCGCCGTCGAACCAGAAGACCGGGGTGACTCCTTGCATGGTGGTGCCCCTCTCGTCGGGTGCCCAGCCGTATGCCGGTGCGCCCTCCCCCAGTCTGGACCCGGGCCATCGCGCGCGGAACCCGCTCGACCCTTGCGGTACCGGTCCGGCCGGGCGTAACGTACAACCATTCTGTTGTATATCTGAGGAGAAGCCGTGCGCCCCATCATCGTCACCGCGTTCATGTCCCTCGACGGTGTCATGGAGGCCCCGGGTGGCGAGCCCGGTCACCGCAGCAGCGGCTGGACCTTCAAGGACATCGAGCTCGACCCCGCCGCCTACGAGCTCAAGGGGCGCGAGCAGGAGGAGGCCGGCGCCCTGCTCGTCGGTCGCACGAGCTACGAGGCGTTCGCCCCGGTGTGGCCGTCCATGACCGAGGAGTTCCCCGGCTACAACGCGATGCCGCGCTACGTCGTGTCCACGACGCTAGAGCAGGAGGACCCCCGCTGGCCCGCCACGATCCTGCGCTCGCTCGACGAGGTGGCCGCCCTCAAGGAGTCCGACGGCGGCCCGATCATCGTCCACGGCAGCGCGACCCTCGGGCACGGCCTCGCCGACGCCGGCCTGGTCGACCGCTACCACCTGCTGGTGTTCCCGGTCCTCCTCGGTGCGGGCAAGCGACTGTTCAGCGACACCGACAAGGACAAGCAGCCCCTCGAGGTCGTGGAGTCCCAGACCTATCGGAACGGGATCACCAAGATCGTCGCCGACGTCCGGCGCTGACCCGTGGGCCCCCTGACGCAGGCACCTGCGGGCGCGGCCTCCGCCGACGCAGCCACGGACCGCGTCCTGCGCGCGCTGGCCGACAGCACCCGCCGCGACATCGTGAGCCGCACCCTCGCCGCTCCCTGCTCGGTCTCGGAGCTGGCCCGCGACTACCCCATGAGCTTCGCCGCCGTCCAGAAGCACGTGGCGGCGCTGCAGTCAGCCGGCCTGGTCACCAAGACCCGGCGAGGGCGGGAGCAGCTCGTCAGCGCCGACGTGCAGACGCTCAGGACCGCCAGGGCGGCGCTGGAGGCGCTCGAGGAGACCTGGCGCGGCAGGATCGACCGGATGGGCGAGATCCTCGCCCAGGACGCACACGCTCAGCACGCCCCTCACGACAGCAAGGAGTCGTCATGACCGTCACCGACATCACCAAGGACCTGCAGGCGCGCACCATCACGGTGACCGCGTCCTTCGACGCGCCCGTCGACGCCGTGTGGGAGCTGTATGCCGACCCCCGCATGCTGGAGCGCTGGTGGGGGCCGCCAAGCCACCCCACGACCGTCACGGAGCACTCGCTCGTCCCGGGAGGTGCCGTGCGCTACGTCATGACCGGGCCGGAGGGCGAGAAGTACCACGGCTACTGGTCGGTGCGGGAGGTGCAGCAGCCGCAGCTCCTCGTCGTCGAGGACGGCTTCGCCGACGCCGAGGGCAACCCGTCCACCTCTCTGCCGAGCTCGTTGATGCGCATCTCGCTCGCGGAGGAGGCGGGGCGCACGACGCTGACCGCCGTGACGACCTTCGCCAGCCAGGAGGGCCTGCAGCAGGTCCTCGACATGGGGGTCGAGGACGGCACCCGCCAGGCCATGGACCAGATGGACGACGTGCTCATCGGGTGACGGCGCTCACCGCAGCGCAGCGGCATAGGACCTCACCCTCCGCAGCTCGGCGAGACGGGCCTCCCAGGTCACGCCGAGCGCGACGAGGACGGCGCCACCGACGGCCAGGGGCAGCCACGGCGGCAGCAGGCTGACGACCGGTGCGCACAGGGCCAGGGCGAGCGCCCCCGCGGCCAGGGCACCGACGTAGAGGTGGGCCGCCCTCCGGCGAGCAGCGCCGAGGGCGGTCAGGGCGACGGCGGCGACGATGCCGACCAGCGCCCGCACCGAGGTCGTGTCGACGACGCCCATCATCGTCGTGGGCGCGAGGGCCATCACCAGGGCCGGGAAGGCCGGCATCGACGGGGTGCGGAGCGTGAGCGTCTCCGGCAGCGCCCAGGCGCCGAGGCAGCACGCGGCCACCAGCGTGTAGGCCTCCGGCGTGGTGACGTCGGCCCGCGCCAGCAGCAGCCAGCAGGCCACGAGCAGCTGACCGGTCGCCACCATGCCCAGGGCTCGCCGCCGCCGCATGGCGGACCAGGCGGCGCAGCCTGCCGCGCCGACCAGCAGCACCGCCACCAGCTGCTCGGTGTCACCTCGGGTCAGGGCCAGCGCTGCTCCCCACCAGACGATGGCGGAGGGATCGGGGGCGGAGCGTCGGGCGTGGAGCGCGCCACCCGCCACGACGACCGCCGCCACGACAGCGGCGCCGACGGACGGGATCCATCCGGCGGCCCACCCTGCGTCCCACCCGGTGGCCCAGCCCCCGCTCGAGGCGGCACTGTGGGCGCACCAGGGCACGACGAGCGCCGCGAGGACCGGGGTCGCCGGGCTGAGCCCGACGAGGCGCGGCAGATCGACGCGCCCGCCACGGAACGCGCCAGAGACGACGACGATCGCGGTCAGCGCCAGTGCCGACGCGGGCCAGGTCCAGACCAGCGAGCCCGGCTCGGGGACGGGACGCGCGGCCCGCCAGAGCCCGACCGCGAGACCGGGCGCGACGGCGCTCGCGGCGACGGCCAACCCCGGCGCCATCGCGAGCAGGATGCGTCCGTCACCCGTCAACCGCCTCACGGCCGCCCCGGTCAGACCGACCGCCGCGACCACGACCAGCGACGTCCAGGCACTCCCCGCGAGCGAGAGATGCCGTGCGGCCGACAACCACCACCCGGCGAGGACGATGCCGGCCGCCACGTCGAGAGCCAGACCGGCCCTGGCCCAGCCGGGCACCGTGGACCAACCGGGCACCACGGACCGGCCGGGCCCCGTGGACCGGCCGACCGGCGTGGTTCGGCCGGCCGCGGTGCGCGCACCCACCAGCAGCACGAGCGCCAGCCAGGGCAGCGCCCATCCGACCAGCAGGGCGGCGCCGGTGACGCGCTCGGCCCGCATCGCATCGACGGCCTCCCCCATCGTGCCGAACGAGACCAGGACGAGGACGAGGCACGCGGCCCCGACGGTGGCCGGTGACCGTCGCAGGAGGGCGGGACGGCGCACCAGCGCGGCCACCACCACGGGGATGCCGGCGACCGCCAGGGCTCCGAGCCACGGCGCGTGCCCGTGCACCTGCTCCGACAGCAGCAGCCCCAGGCCACCCAGCCCGAGCGCGCCGGCCGCGTCCGCGCTGCGCCACTGGACCCCGTGCGTCAGGCCCCGGCGCAGGACCCTCCAGCCCACCAGGCACAGGGCGGCGAACCCGACGGCCAGGACGATCCGTGGCTCCGACGCGCGGGGCGCGGCGACGGCCACACCGATGAGGTGGAAGCCGATGGCCAGGGCACCGGCCGTCTCGGCCGACCCGGGCAGGTCGCGGCGACGCAGGACCGCCGCGGCCCCGACGGCACCCACCGCGAGCCCCAGCATGACCACCAGGCGGGCCTGCCACGGCAGGAGCATCCACGTGACCAGGGCGAAGACGCTGCCCGCACCCAGCAGGCACAGCGCCCCCACCAGGAGGAGGGTGCTGCGCACGGTGGTGTGACCGACGGGCTCCGAGCCTGGAGCGAGGTCGCCCTGCCTGGCTGGAGCTGCCTTGGCCAGGCCGGCATGAGCCACGTGTCCCGAAGCAGCCGCCGGACCCGAAGCAGCCGCCGGACCCGAGGCGGCCACCTGACCCGACGTGGCCGCCTGGGCGGCGGGCGCCGTTGGCACGACGTGCTCGTCCGCGCAGAAGGCGGTCGGGTCGGCGATGAGGGCGCCTCTGGTGCGGTCCGCCTCCGTGAGGAGCCACGCGAGCCGGCCCACCGTCGGGTGGGTCAGCCGCAGGCGGCACCCGGGACACCGGGTGACGGAGGTGGGGAGGTCGGCGCTGCAGACGGGGCAGGACTGGGGGTCGAAGAACCTGGCCATGAAGCACATGCTGGCCAGGACGCGACGCCCCGCCCAGAGTATGCCTACCCAGGTGACCCCCAGCCTCGTCCCGAAGCGGCGCGAGGGTCAGGCGGAGCGCGGGGCTGCGGCCTTGCGCGGTGCTGACGTCGTGGCGGCGGCCTTCTTGGCGGTTGCCTTGCCCTTGGTCGTGGACGCCGCCTTGCCGGAGGTCGTCGCCGCGGCCTTCTTGGCGGCGGCCTGGGCGGCCTTGGCTGCCTTCTTGGCCGCACCCTTGACCGGCCGCTCCACCGGCGCCGCCATGGAGACGTCGGACCGCTCGGTGGTCTTGGCCAGCACCGGCCCGAGGAAGCGACCGGTGTAGGAGCCCGGCACCTCGGCGACCTGCTCGGGCGTGCCGGTCGCGACGACCGTGCCACCACGGTTGCCGCCCTCGGGCCCCATGTCGACGATCCAGTCGGCGTTCTTGATGACGTCGAGGTTGTGCTCGATCACCAGGACCGTGTTGCCCTTGTCGACCAGCCCCTGCAGCACCAGCAGGAGCTTGCGGATGTCCTCGAAGTGCAGACCCGTGGTCGGCTCGTCGAGGACGTAAATGGTGCGGCCCGAGGAGCGCTTCTGCAGCTCCGCGGCCAGCTTGACGCGCTGCGCCTCGCCGCCCGACAGCGTGGTGGCCGGCTGCCCGAGGCGGACATAGCCGAGGCCCACCTCGACCAGGGTCTTGAGGTGGCGGGAGATCGCCGGCACGGCCTCGAAGAAGGTGGACGCCTCCTCGATGGGCATGTCCAGCACGTCGGCGATCGTCTTGCCCTTGTAGTGCACCTCGAGCGTCTCGCGGTTGTAGCGGGCGCCGTGGCACACCTCGCAGGGGACGTAGACGTCCGGGAGGAAGTTCATCTCGATCTTGATGGTGCCGTCGCCGTTGCAGTTGTCGCAGCGACCGCCCTTGACGTTGAACGAGAACCGTCCCGGCTGGTAGCCGCGGATCTTGGCCTCGGTGGTCTGCGCGAAGAGCTTGCGCATGTGGTCGAACACCCCGGTGTAGGTCGCCGGGTTGGAGCGCGGCGTGCGGCCGATCGGCGACTGGTCCACGTGGACGACCTTGTCGAGGTGCTCCAGACCCGTCACCGTGCGGTGCCGCCCGGGCACCTGACGGGCACCGTTGAGCTTGTTGGCGAGCACGGTGTAGAGGATGTCGTTGACCAGGGTCGACTTGCCCGAGCCGGACACGCCGGTCACCGCGACGAGGTTGCCCAGCGGGAAGGACACGTCCACGCCGTGCAGGTTGTGCTCCTTGGCGCCGACGACGGACACCTCGCGTCCCGGCTCCTGCGGGCGGCGGACGGCCGGCATGGGGATCTCGCGACGGCCCGACAGGTAGCGCCCGGTGAGGGACTCGTCGTTGGTGAGCAGGTCGGCCACCGACCCGCTGTGGACGACGTGCCCGCCGTGCTCGCCGGCGCCCGGGCCGATGTCGACGACCCAGTCCGCGGTGGCGATGGTGTCCTCGTCGTGCTCGACGACGATCAGCGTGTTGCCGAGGTCCCGCAACCGGGTCAGCGTCTCGATCAGCCGGTGGTTGTCCCGCTGGTGCAGGCCGATGGAGGGCTCGTCGAGGACGTAGAGCACACCCACCAGCCCGGACCCGATCTGCGTCGCGAGGCGGATCCGCTGCGCCTCGCCGCCGGACAGCGTGCCGGCCGGACGGTCCAGCGAGAGGTAGTCGAGGCCGACGTCGAGCAGGAAGCCGAGCCGCGCGTGGATCTCCTTGATCACCCGCTCGGCGATCTGCTGCTCGCGGGCCGTGAGCTCCACGTCGCGCAGGAAGGCCGCGCACTCGTCGATGGACAGGGCGCACACCTCGGCGATCGACCGGCCGCCGAGGAGGATCGACAGGATCTCCGGCTTGAGGCGCGCTCCGTTGCAGGCCGGGCACGGGATCTCGCGCATGTAGCCCTCGTAGCGCTCGCGCGACCACTCGGACTCCGTCTCGGCGTGCCGCCGCCGCACGAACGGCACTACGCCCTCGAAGCCGGTGGTGTAGGACCGGTCCCGGCCGTAGCGGTTGCGGTACTTGACGTGGACCTTGTAGTCCTGCCCGTGCAGCAGCGCCTCCTTGGCGCGCTCGGGCAGGGATCGCCAGGGCGCGTCCAGGCTGAACGACAGGTCCTTGGCCAGCGCGTCGATGACGCGCAGGAAGTAGTCCTGGGCGCCGGAGCCCTGGGCCCACGGGGCGATGGCGCCGTCGCGGATGCTCAGCTCGTCGTCGGGGATCAGCAGGTCCGGGTCCACCTCGAGCTCGGTGCCCAGGCCGGTGCACTTGGGGCAGGCGCCGAACGGGGAGTTGAACGAGAAGGACCGGGGCTCCACCTCGTCGATGGACAGGGGGTGGTTGTTGGGGCAGGCCATCTTCTCGGAGAACCGCCGCTGCTGCGGGAGGGCCTGGCCGTCGTCGTCGACGTCGCCGCCCTTGACGTCGACGAAGTCCACGATCAGGATGCCGCCCGTCAGTCGCAGGGCCGTCTCGACGGAGTCGGTGAGCCGCCGCTTGCTGGTGCTGTCGTCACCCTTGGCGACCAGGCGGTCGACCACCACCTCGATGGTGTGCTTGCGCTGCTTCTCCAGCGTCGGCGGCTCGGTCAGCGACACGGTCTCGCCGTCCACCCGCGCGCGGGAGAAGCCCTTGGTCTGCAGCTCGGCGAACAGGTCCACGAACTCGCCCTTGCGGCCCTGGACCACGGGAGCCAGCACCTGGAAGCGCGTGCGCTCGGGCAGGGCGAGCAGCTGGTCGACGATCTGCTGCGGGCTCTGGCGGCCGACGGGCTCGCCGCACACGGGGCAGTGGGGGTGCCCGGCACGGGCGAACAGCAGCCGGAGGTAGTCGTAGACCTCGGTGATGGTCCCCACCGTCGAGCGCGGGTTGCGGTTGGTCGACTTCTGGTCGATCGAGACCGCCGGGGACAGTCCCTCGATGAAGTCGACGTCGGGCTTGTCCATCTGGCCGAGGAACTGACGGGCGTAGGCGGACAGGCTCTCGACGTAGCGACGCTGGCCCTCGGCGAAGATCGTGTCGAACGCCAGCGACGACTTGCCCGAGCCCGACAGCCCGGTGAAGACCACCAGGGAGTCGCGCGGCAGGTCGACCGAGACGTTGCGGAGGTTGTGCTCGCGCGCTCCACGGACGATCAGGCGGTCGTGGGCGCGGCGAGGGGCGACAGAAGCATCAGGCACGTCCGCAATGCTAGGGGCCACCACCGACATACCCCCTCCCTGACACCGCGGCACCTCGCCCCGGGCGCCCGCGCGCTGCCAGGCACCTCTCCCCCGGCTCGTCTAGTCTTGTCCGTATGACGGATGCCCCGGCCCAGCAGCACGCCGCCGACCTCGCGCTGCTGCGGGTGGAGTCGGCGCGCCTCGTCGCCACCGTCGAGGCGCTGGGCGCGGACGGCATACGGCACCCGTCTCTGTGCGAGGGCTGGAGCCGGGCCCACGTGATCAGCCACGTCAGCCGCAACGCGCGGGCGATGCTCAACCTCGTGGCGACCGTCGAGGGCGACCCGACGCCGATGTACCCCTCGCGCGAGGAGCGGGACGCCGACATCGAGCGCGGCGCGGCATCGTCGTACGACGACCTGCTCACCGAGCTGCGCGACACCTGCCAGCAGATCGTCGACGCCCTCGCGGCCATGCCCAAGGCCGCGCTGACCCAGACCGCCCAGGCCGGCAACGACCCTGCGGCCATGACCAGGCTGGCGGGCGCCGACCTCCCCGGCCACCGGCTCCGCGAGGTCGTGTGGCACCACGTCGACCTCGACGCGGGCCACACCTTCGCCGACGCCCCGCCCCAGGCCGTGCGGCGCTGGTTCGACGAGGCCGTCGCGGACCTGCGGACCGACGCCCGGTGCCCGTCGATGACCCTGCGCACCGACGAGCGCGACGTCGTCGCCGTCGGCGACGGCCGCCCCACCGTCAGCGGGCCTCGGGCGGGCCTGCTCCTGTGGCTCGTCCGTGGACGACCCGACCAGATCGTTGCTCCCTCCCCCGACCTGCTCCCCGATCTCACACCCATGGAGGACCTTCCGTGACCTACACCGGCGACGTCGCCCCCGGCGGCCCCAGCGACGTGCGCGAGCTGCCGCACCTGACCATCCGCAAGGCCGCGGTGTCGTCCATGCACAACAACGTCTACCTGCTCACCGACCGTGCGACCGGCCGGCAGCTGCTGGTCGACGCCGCCGACGACGCCGGCCGGATCACCGCCCTGGTGGCCGAGGGCACGGGCCGGCTGGACCTGCTCGTCACGACGCACCAGCACTGGGACCACACGCGGGCGCTCAAGGACGTCGTGGAGGACACCGGCGTCGAGACCGCCGCCTCCGCGGCGGACGGCGCGGCGCTGCCGGTCCGTCCTGACCGCGAGCTCGCGCACGGCGACACGATCACCCTGGGCGAGAGCACCCTCACGGTCATCGAGCTGCGCGGTCACACCCCCGGCGGGATCGCCCTCGCCTACGACGACCCCGAGGGCGACTCGCACCTGTTCACCGGCGACAGCCTGTTCCCCGGTGGCGTCGGCAACACCAAGAACCCCGGCCAGTCCTTCGACCAGCTGATCGACGACGTCGAGACCCGCATCTTCGGGGAGTACGACGACGCGGACTGGGTCTACCCCGGCCACGGCGGCGACACCACCCTGGGCGCGGAGCGTCCCAACCTCGACGAGTGGCGCGCCCGCCGCTGGTGACGGCCGACCGGCCCCACCCCGCAGTGGGACCTGCCCGGCCCAGCCGTTAGATTTGGCGCCGTCCTCGGTGTTCGACGGAGAATCTCTCAAGGAAGTGTCCTCATGCGCGCGCTCGTCAAGCCCCACGCCGGTCCCGGTCTCGAGCTGAGAGAGGTCCCCGAGCCCCAGGTCGGTCCGGGCGAGGTCAAGATCAGGGTCCTGCGGGCCGGTCTGTGCGGCACCGACCTGCACCTCGAGCAGTGGGACGACTGGGCGGCGTCGATGGTCCGCCCACCCATGACCCTGGGGCACGAGTTCTACGGCGAGATCGTCGACATCGCCGACGACGTCGTGACGGCCCACGGGTCGGGCAACCTCCAGGTCGGCCAGCGCTGCTCGGTCGAGGGCCACGTCGTGTGCGGGATGTGCCGCAACTGCCGCGCCGGGCGGCGACACATGTGCCTCCACACCAGCAGCATCGGCGTCAACCGCGACGGGGCGTTCGCCGACCACGTGGTCGTCCCTGCCGCCAACGTCTGGGTGCAGCCCGACGACATCGACCCCGAGCTGGGTGCGCTGTTCGACCCCTTCGGCAACGCCACGCACACGGCCCTGCAGTTCCCCATGGTCGGGGAGGACGTGCTCATCACCGGCGCCGGACCCATCGGGGTGATGGCCGCGGCGATCGCCCGGCACGCCGGCGCCCGCCACGTCGTGGTGACCGACCTCAGCGACTTCCGCCTCGGCCTGGCCTCCGGTGCCGGCGCGACGCGGGTGGTCAACGTCGGTCGCGAGTCCCTGAGCGACGTGCAGCGCGAGCTCGGCATGACCGAGGGCTTCGACCTCGGCATGGAGATGTCCGGCGCCCCCGCCGCGATGAAGGCCATGATCGACAACTGCAACTTCGGCGCCAAGATCTCGATGCTGGGCCTGCCCAAGGAGGGCTTCCCCGTCGACTGGGGCACCGTGATCACGCACATGCTCACGATCAAGGGCATCTACGGCCGCGAGATGTTCGAGACGTGGTACCACATGACCTTCATGCTGCAGACGAGCGCCGCCCTGCGCGACGCCGTGCGGTCGGTCATCACCCACCGCGTCGGGCTCGAGCAGTGGCCCGAGGCCTGGGCGGCGGCCCGCTCGGGCGAGTGCGGCAAAGTCGTCCTCGAGATCGCCGACTGACCCTCGCGCGCCGTCCGTCCCGGCCGGACCCGCCCCCGACCCGAGCTGCTGCCCGATCCCTCACGCACCCAAGGAGACCCGATGTACGGAACGACGAAGGACGAGCTCGCCACCACCCTGCAGGAGATCAAGGACGCGGGTCTGTGGAAGTCCGAGCGGCAGCTGACCAGCCCCCAGTCGGCGCACGTCACCACCAACCGCGCGGAGGCCCTCAACTTCTGCGCCAACAACTACCTGGGCCTGGCCGACCACCCCGAGGTGGAGCGGGCCGCCGCGGAGGCGTTGCGCGAGTGGGGCTTCGGGATGGCCAGCGTCCGGTTCATCTGCGGCACCCAGAGCCAGCACAAGGACCTGGAGGCCGCGCTGTCCGACTTCCTGGGGACGGAGGACACGATCCTCTACAGCTCGTGCTTCGACGCCAACGGCGGTGTGTTCGAGGTGCTCTTCGGCGCCGAGGACGCCATCATCAGCGACGAGCTCAACCACGCCTCCCTCATCGACGGCATCCGCCTGTCCAAGGCCCGTCGGTTCCGCTACAAGAACGCCGACATGGCCGACCTGCGCACCCAGCTGGAGACCGCCCGCGACCAGGATGCGCGGCGGGTCGTCGTCGTCACCGACGGCGTGTTCTCCATGGACGGCTACCTCGCCCCCCTGCGCGACATCTGCGACCTGGCCGAGGAGTTCGGGGCGATGGTCATGGTCGACGACTCGCACGCCGTCGGCTTCGTGGGCGACGGCGGTCGTGGCACCCCCGAGCACTTCGGCGTGATGGACCGGGTCGACATCCTGTCGGGCACCCTCGGCAAGGCCCTCGGCGGTGCCTCGGGCGGCTACATCAGCGCGCACCAGGAGATCGTCGACCTCCTGCGCCAGCGGTCGCGCCCCTACCTCTTCTCCAACGCCGTGGCGCCCTCGGTCGTGGCGGGGTCGCTCAAGGCCCTCGAGATCGCCCGCGACTCCGCCGAGCCCCGCAAGGTGCTGCAGCGCAACGCCGAGCTCTTCCGCCGGCTGATGACGGAGGCGGGCTTCGAGCTGCTGCCGGGCGAGCACGCCATCATCCCCGTGATGTTCCCCGGCGAGGACGGCGCCCGCGAGGCGGGCCAGGTGGCGGACGCCATGCTCGAGCGAGGTGTCTACGTCATCCCGTTCAGCTATCCGGTGGTGCCGCAGGGACGCGCCCGCATCCGGGTGCAGCTGTCGGCGGCGCACTCGGAGGACGACGTGCGCTCCTGCGTCGAGGCCTTCGTCGCGGCCCGCGAGGAGATCGGCGTCAGGCCGGCTGCTCCGCAGGGGTGAGCCAGCCGAGCACGGCCTCGCCGACGGCGGCCAGCGCCGGCAGCACGCTCACCGAGTAGTCCTGCCCGTAGCGCTCGTCGTACATCCCCGTGGCTGTCACCGCCACCGCGGCCCAGGCCCCACCGGCCTCGATCAGGGCGACGTCGTGGCGGACGCCCGGCAGGTCTCCGGGCTTGGACCCGCGCACCACCCCGTCGGGCAGCAGCGCGGTCACGCCGTAGGCGTGCTGCTGCTCCGACAGCAGGGCGAGCGCCAGCCGGGTCTGCTGCTCCCCGAGCGCCTCGCCGGATCGCAGGACCGCTAGCAGCCCCGCCTGATCGGTCGCCGTCGTCGTGTTGTCCCGGCCCTCCCTGGCCGATCCGTCGTCCATCAGGTCACGCCGGACGTGGGTGTGCCGGAGCCCGAGCTCCACACCGCACCGGGTGACCCGGTCGTGCCCCAGCAGCCGCAGCAGCAGGTTGGCCGCGTCGTTGTCGGACAGCGTCACCATGAGGCGCAGCAGCTCGACCACCGACAGCTCGGCCACCGACGGCAGGAGGCTGAGCGCCCCCGCCCCGCCCACGCGCGCCTCGGGGATCTCGAGGGTCTGGTCGAGGCTCAGCCGGCCCGCCTCGACCTCGCGCAGCGTCGCCACCAGCACGAGCACCTTGACCAGGCTGGCGGCCGGCACCTCGCGGTCGGAGTCCCAGCCGGCGACGACCCCCGCCGGGCCGACCACCTGGATGCTCAGCCTCCCGGGGGCGTGACGGACGATGTCCTTGAGGTCGCGCTGGAGGGTCTGGCTCGCGTCGATCGGCTGCATGCAGGCAGTATGACGCGGGTGACCGCACTCCACCTCGTCCGCACCGACGTGGCCGACGTCTGGACCCGTCCGCAGCAGGCCGACCTGGACGAGTACGCCGACCAGGCCGACCTGGACGAGCAGGACTCAGCCCGAGCCACCCAGGTCGTCCGTGCCGAGCCCGTCCTCGTGACGGGGCGGGACGCCGGCTGGGCTCACGTCGTGGCGCCCTGGCAGCCCAGCAGCCTCGACCCTCGTGGTTATCCCGGCTGGGTGCGGGTCGCCGACGTCGCGCCGGACCCGGTCCTGGTCCTGCCGCAGCCCCCGAGGCCCGCGATCCCCTGGAGCGGCGAGGCCCTCCTGGAGGAGGCCCGGGCGCACCTGGGCACGGCATACGTCTGGGGTGGGACCTCCCCCGGTGCGCTGGACTGCTCCGGCCTGGTCCACCTGGCCGCCCGCAGCCTCGGCGTCGTGGTCCCCCGCGACGCCCACGACCAGCAGGCCGTCACGACGCCCGTGGCCCTCGGGGCGGAGACTGCCGGTGACCTCTACTTCTTCGCGCGGGCGGACGAGCCGGCGCACCACGTCGGCCTGGTCGTGCGCCCCGGCGTCATGCTGCACGCACCTCAGCGCGGCGCCGTGGTCGTGGAGGAAGGGCTCGACGACGACCGCCGCGCGACCCTCACCGCCGTCGGACGCCTGGAGGCTGCCGTATGACGACCCCCACCCGCCGCAGCACTCCCCTGCTCCTCGTGCTCGCCGCCATCGTCTCCGTGCAGTTCGGCGGCGCCCTGGCCGCCCTGCTGGTGCCGGTGATCGGGCCCATCGCCACCGTGGCCCTGCGACTCGGCCTCGCCGTCCTGATCCTGCTGGTCGTCGCCCGCCCCCGGCTTCGTGGCCACAGCCGACGGGCCTGGTGGGCCGTCCTCGCGTTCGGCGTGAGCCTGGCGCTGATGAACTCCACCTTCTACGCCTCCCTCGAGCGCCTCCCCATCGGCGTCGCGGTCACCATCGAGTTCGTCGGTCCGCTGGCGCTGTCCGCGGCGCTGTCACGGCGCTGGACGGACTCGGTGGCCGTCCTGGCCGCGCTGGGTGGGGTGGCCCTGATCTCCGGTGCCCTCACCGTGCCGTGGGCGGAGCTGGACCACGTCGGGATCGCGTTCGCGGCGTCCGCCGGAGCGTTCTGGGCGGCCTACATCGTCTGCAGCCAACGGGTGGGCCGGCACTTCGAGCAGCTGGAGGGATTGACGCTCGCGATGGTCGTGGCCTCCGTGCTCGTCATCCCGGTCGGTGTCGCGACCGTGGACCTCTCGCGGGTGACGGCGACGATCGTCGCCGCCGGCGTCGGCATCGCCCTGCTGTCGAGCGTGATCCCCTACTCCTTCGAGCTGCTCGCGCTCCGTCACCTGGACGCCCGGGTGTTCGGGGTGCTCCTGTCGCTCGAGCCGGCCACCGCCGCGCTCGCCGGGTTCCTGGTGCTGCACCAGACCCTCGACGGCCTCCAGCTGGTGGGCATGACGCTCGTGGTCGTCGCGAGCGCGATCGTCATGGGCACGAGCAGGCCCCGGGCCGCCGACATCGGCTGACCCGGGGCCCGAGGAGCCCGTCGACCGGTCAGTGCTCGAGACCGGCCTTCTCGTCCTTCTTGGACTTCCACAGGCTCGCGACCGTCGTGACCCCGAGGATCAGCACGATCGCACCCAGGGAGACACCGATCGGGATCTCGGGGGCCCACTCGATGTGGTGGCCGCCGTTGATGAACGGGAGGGTGTTCTCGTGCATGGCGTGCAGGATCAGCTTGACGCCGATGAAGGCCAGCAGGACCGCCAGGCCAAGCCCGAGGTAGACGAGCCGCTTGAGCAGGCCACCGATGAGGAAGTAGAGCTGTCGCAGACCCATCAGCGCGAAGATGTTGGCCATCAGCACCAGGAAGGGCTCCTTGGTGAGGCCGAAGATCGCCGGGATCGAGTCGAGGGCGAACAGCAGGTCCGTGGTGCCCAGCGCGAGGATCACCAGGAACATCGGCGTGATGACCTTCTTGCCGTCGACGTGCGCGAACATCTTGGGGCCGTGCCACTCGGAGGTGGCGGGGAAGCGACGGGTCACCCACTTCGTGAAGGCGTTCTCCTCGTACTCGTCGTCGTCGCTCTCACCCTCGAAGGCCAGCTTGACGGCGGTGTAGATGAGGAAGGCACCGAAGAGGTAGAAGATCCAGGCGAACTGGTTGATGAGCGTGGCTCCGACGGCGATGAAGATGCCGCGCAGGACCAGCGCGATCATGATGCCGATCATCAGGGCGGTCTGCTGGAGCTTCTCCGGCACCGCGAACTTGCTCATGATGATCAGGAAGATGAAGAGGTTGTCGATCGAGAGGGAGTACTCGGTCAACCACCCGGCGAAGAACTGCAGGCCGTAGTCGGCGCCGGCGAAGGACCACACCCCGATGCCGAAGACGATCGCCGAGCCGACGAAGAAGGCCAGGTGGCGCAGGCACTCCTTCATGGTCGGCGTGTGCGGGTTGCGGGCCATGTGGATGACGTCGAAGACCAGGAAGAGGACGGTGACGCCGACGGAGGCGATCCAGACCCAGGTGGGGATGTTCACGGTTGGACGAGGCCTTTCGGTGGGGAGGGGGAGGCCGTTCGTCGGAGGTCTCTCCCGCCCGAGGCGGACCGGTGCCCCGGGCCCCTGGAACGACGTGTCCGCCCAGGTCCGTGCTGACGAGGCCACCGCGTTGGGGATACTCCCCTCCGTGGTCGATCGCGTGATTCTTTCACAGTCACGGGTGTTCCTCGCGCCGTGCCCGCTCAGGCCGGGCGTCTGCTCCTGGGCAGCGCGGACACCACGCGGTCGTAGGACTCGTCGATCGCGTCACGGACCTCCTCCGCCGGGATGCGGCCGTCCACCCGCAGGACGTTCCAGCCGTGGCGGCCGCTGTAGGCCGAGACCGAGGCGTCCTGCGGGTAGCGCCGGAGCCACTCGTCGGCCTCCTCGCGGTTGCGTCCCAGCTTGACGCCGACGGCGTCGCCCGCGCCCGGGAAGGCGAAGATCTTGTCGCCGACCTTGGCCACGACGTCGCCCTCCCACGGCTCGTCACGCCAGGCGCCGGGCTTGGCGAGGCAGTAGCCGATGAGCTCCGCGCCATCGCCACCCTCCGACGTGCCCGGCTCCTCGTCCACGCCCTCGTCGCCCGCGTCGGCCTCGCGCCGCCGGGACTCGTCCCCGGTCACTTGGTGGCCTCCGTCATCTGGCGCAGCTCCTTCTTGAGGTCCCCGAGCTCGTCGCGCAACCGGGCCGCGAGCTCGAAGTGCAGCTCTGCGGCGGCCTGGTGCATCTGCTGGGTGATCTCCTGGATGAGCTCGGCGAGCTCGGCCGCGGGCATGGACTGGGCCTGCTGGAGCAGCGCGCCCTTGTCGCCGGCGGCAGCACCCGCGACGGCGCCGCGGCCCTTGCCCTTGGCCCGCGACTGACCGCGCCCGCTGCCGAGGAGCGCCTCGGTGTCGGCCTCCTCCTTGGCGATGAGGTCCGTGATGTCGGCGATCCGCTTGCGCAGCGGCTGGGGGTCGATGCCGTGCTCCCGGTTGTAGGCGACCTGCTTCTCGCGGCGACGGTTGGTCTCGCCGATCGCCTCCTCCATGGACGGGGTGATCGTGTCGGCGTACATGTGCACCTGCCCGGAGACGTTGCGGGCGGCACGACCGATCGTCTGGATCAGGGACCGGGCGGACCGCAGGAAGCCCTCCTTGTCGGCGTCCAGGATGCTGACGAGCGACACCTCGGGCAGGTCCAGGCCCTCGCGCAGCAGGTTGATGCCCACCAGGACGTCGTACTCCCCCATGCGCAGCTCGCGCAGCAGCTCGACGCGGCGCAGCGTGTCGACCTCGGAGTGGAGGTAGCGGACCCGCACGCCCTTCTCGAGGAGGTAGTCGGTCAGGTCCTCGGCCATCTTCTTGGTGAGGGTCGTGACGAGCACGCGCTCGTCCTTGGCCGTGCGCTCCCCGATCTCGTGCAGCAGGTCGTCGATCTGGCCCTTGGTGGGCTTGAGGACGATCTCGGGGTCGATCAGCCCGGTGGGGCGGATGATCTGCTCCACGGCGCCGTCGCCCTTGGCCAGCTCGTAGGGCCCCGGGGTCGCCGACAGGTAGACCGTCTGCCCGATCCGCTCGAGGAACTCCTCCCACTTGAGCGGCCGGTTGTCCATCGCGCTGGGCAGGCGGAAGCCGTGGTCGACGAGCTGGCGCTTGCGGGACATGTCGCCCTCGAACATCGCCCCGATCTGCGGCACGGTCACGTGCGACTCGTCGATCACGAGGAGGAAGTCCTCGGGGAAGTAGTCGAGGAGGGTGTTGGGCGCCGACCCCGGGGCGCGCCCGTCGATGTGCATCGAGTAGTTCTCGATGCCCGAGCAGGAGCCCACCTGGCGCATCATCTCGATGTCGTAGGTGGTGCGCATGCGCAGCCGCTGCGCCTCCAGGAGCTTGCCCTGCTGCTCGAAGGTCGCCAGCTGCGCCTCGAGCTCGCGCTCGATGCCGCCGATCGCCCGCTCCATGCGCTCCTCGCCGGCCACGTAGTGCGTCGCGGGGAAGACGTACATCTCCTCCTCCTCGCGCACGACCTCGCCGGTCAGGGGGTGCAGGGTGTAGAGCCGCTCGACCTCGTCGCCGAAGAACTCGATGCGGATGGCCAGCTCTTCGTACTGCGGGATGATCTCGACCGTGTCGCCCCGGACCCGGAAGGTCCCGCGGGTGAACGACAGGTCGTTGCGGGCGTACTGCATGGTCACGAAGCGGCGCAGCAGCTCGTCCCGCTCGATCTCCTGGCCGACCTTGAGGCGGACCATCCGGTCGACGTACTCCTGCGGGGTGCCGAGGCCGTAGATGCACGACACGGACGCGACCACGACCGTGTCCCGCCGCGTGAGCAGCGAGTTGGTGGCGCTGTGCCGGAGCCGCTCGACCTCGTCGTTGATCGACGAGTCCTTCTCGATGTAGGTGTCCGTCTGGGCGATGTACGCCTCGGGCTGGTAGTAGTCGTAGTAGCTGACGAAGTACTCGACCGCGTTGTCCGGCAGCAGCTCCCGGAACTCGTTGGCCAGCTGGGCCGCCAGGGTCTTGTTGGGCGCCATGACCAGGGTCGGTCGCTGCACCTGCTCGATGAGCCAGGCGGTCGTCGCGGACTTGCCGGTGCCGGTGGCGCCCAGCAGCACGACGTCCTGCTCCCCCGCGTTGATCCGCCGGGTCAGCTCGGCGATCGCCGTCGGCTGGTCGCCGGACGGGGAGAAGTCGGAGACCACGTGGAAGGGGGCCACGCTGCGCTGGAGGTCGGTCGTCGGTCGCATGCGACCCAGCCTAGGGCTCGGGTCCGACATACCCCCTCGCCGATGCGACCCGCCGCCCTCGCTCGACCCAGGCGGTCGCGCCGGGTTAGGCAAGCCTTGCCTACTCGGTGCTAGGGTCGCCCCGTGGCTGCCGACCTCTACCTGCCCCGCGACGTCGTGGTCGAGTCCGTCGAGGACCTCACCCCCTACCTGCGGCGGGTCGTGCTCACGGGACCCGACCTGGATCGCGTCCACCCGACCACGCTGGACCGCCGGATCAAGCTCGTCCTCCCCCGCGCCGAGGGGGACACGCTGCAGGACCTCCCGAGGGACGCGAGGTGGTACGACGCCTGGCGCGCGCTGCCCGACGACGCTCGACCTGCGGTGCGCACCTACACCGCCCGGGCCGTCCGCCCGCAGGACCGCGCCCTCGTCGTCGACCTGGTCCTCCACGACCACCCCGGGCCCGCCGGCCGCTGGGCCACGACGGCGCGACCAGGCGATCCCCTGGTGGCCGTGTGCCCCGTGGCGGGAGCCCCCGGCGCCGACCGCTGCGGCATCGCCTGGCACCCCGGCCGGGCGACGCAGGTCCTGCTCGCCGGCGACGAGACGGCGCTGCCCGCCATCGCCTCCATCCTCGAGAGCCTCGGTGACCACGTGACGGGCGAGGTGCTCCTGGAGGTGCCGAGCAGCGACAGCGACATCTCCACCAGCGACAGCACCGCCAGCAGTGACGGCGACCTCGCCCTGGACGCGCCCCCCGGCGTCACCGTCTCCGTCCTCCCCAGGGGCGCCCGCCCGCACGGGGAGGCGCTGGAGGAGGCGGTCCGGCATACGGCCTGGAGCCCGCTGGAGGAGTCCGAGGTGGCTCGGCGGGAGGCGCTCTCCACCGGCCCGGAGGAGATCCTGTGGGACGAGCCGCAGCACGCCAGCGCGGACCACTACGCCTGGCTCGCCGGGGAGAGCGGCCTCATCCGGCGGCTGCGCCGGCACCTGGTGGGCGAGCGAGGCTGGCCGCGGGACCGGGTCGCCTTCATGGGCTACTGGAGCCTGGGCCGCCCCGAGAGCTGAGTCGGCGGGACGGGGCAACCCGTCCCTGCCCCTTCATCGCGACGCAACGGACGCGTTCGGATACGGCAATCATCCCGGTTAGGGTGGTTTGGCATCCGAAGCCGCATGCGCCGTTGCCCCGACCCCGACCCGAAGGTTCCGACGACCCGTGCCTGCGACCTCCCTCCGTGCGACCCTGCCCGCCCGGCCCACGCCCGCCCCCGCGACGCCCGCCGCGCCGCGCCCACGCGCCGACCTCTCGGTGCAGTCGCTGCGCGGCCTCGCGGTCATCCTCATGGTCGCCGGCCACGTCATCGGCGACGACGGGGGCCGTGGGCTCCAGGTCGCCGACGACTCGCTCTGGCGGTCCGCCTACCTGCTGCTCGACGACATCCGGATGCCGTTCTTCACGCTGCTGTCCGGCTACGTCTACGCCCTGCGGCCGGTCCGTGGGGCCGACGCGGTGCCCGGCTTCCTGCGCCGCAAGGTCGATCGCCTGCTCGTCCCTCTGCTCTTCGTCGGGCTCACCACCATGGCCGTGCAGGCCGCGGTCCCGGGCACCAACGAGAAGCCCGGCGCCGAGTCCTTCCTGCAGCTCGTGGTCTTCGGCTACCAGCACCTGTGGTTCCTGCTGGCGGCCATGGTGATCTTCAGCCTCACCGCCCTCCTCGACGCCCACGCGCCGCAGTGGACCGCGCGGTCCCACGCCTGCCTCGTCACCGGCGCCTTCGCCCTGGCACTGTTCGTCCAGGTCCCGGCCCAGGGCAACGTATTCGCCCTCAACCAGGCCATCTGGCTGTGGCCCTTCTTCCTCGTCGGCGCGGGCCTGCAGCGCTTCGGCCTCAGGACGACGGCCCCGCGAGTCGGGGCGCTGGCCGCCGTGACCACACTCCTGCTGGTCACGGGCGCGCTCGGCCTCGCCGAGGGTCTGCCCTCCGCCGTCGTGCGGCTGCACGGCCTGGCCACCGGGCTCTGCGCCCTGCTGCTCGTCTACCTCGTCCGCGGCCGGCTGCACGCCTCGACGCTCGCTCGCCTCGGGGCCTACAGCTATGGCATCTACCTGTGGCACGTCCTGGGGGCCGCGGGCAGCCGCATCGTGCTGACCAAGCTCGGGCTCACGTCGACGGCGCTGCTCTTCGTCCTCGGGATCGCCGTCGCCATCGCCGTCCCGGTCGTTGCTGAGCGCACGGTGGGGCGCACCCGCTGGGGCGGCTGGTTGGCGTTCGGACGACGCCCCCGGCCGGCCACCTCCTGAGCCTCCCAAGGAGCCTGCCGACCGTCCCGCTGCCGCTCAGGAGTGCCAGCCGGTCCGGCGGGCCCAGGACTGCATGCGCGGCCAGATGTGGTTGAACCACGGCTCCTTCGCCTCGGCATACTCCCTGGTCGTGGCGCAGGTGCCGGCCAGCCGTCGCTTCTCGGTCAGGTAGTCCGCGCGGGCGTCCGCGTCGGACCGTAGCCAGTCGCGGTAGAGCAGGGCGTACTGCCAACCCGCACCCTCCGTCTCGCGCACGTGGACGTGGACGATCCGGCCCGGGTCGCAGGACCCGTGGAAGCGCTTGACCCACAGCGAGGGGTCGGGCAGCTCGTCCTTGACGTTGTCCATCGTGTTGTCCTTGGACCGCGGGAAACCGAGGTCCTCGAGGATGCGGACGAACTCGGGGTCGTCGGCGTCGTGCAGGTCCGGCACGCCGATCTGCAGGTCGATGACGTCCTTGCCGGCCAGCCCGGGCACCGCGGTGGACCCGATGTGCTCGATCTCCGGGGCGCGGGTGCCCATCGCGGCACTGATCCTGGCGATGAGGCGGTCGGCCTGCTGGGGCCAGGTCTCGTCGTAGGCGACCAGGGTGGGGACGTCGGGCCGCCGGGCGCGCGTGCGGGTGCGCACGTTGTCGGCATACGGCCGCAACCGCTCGTGCCAGACCCGGTCCACCTCGGCCAACAGGTCGTCGGCCGTGCCGTTGTTGTCGATCAGCACGTCCGCGGCCGCGCGCCGCTGCTCGTCGGTCGCCTGGTGCTCCATGCGGGCCCGCGCGTCCTGCTCGCTGAGGCCGCGTCCCTCGAGCCGGCGGACCCGCGAGTCGTGGTCGGCCTCCACCACGACGACGAGGTGGTAGGCCGGTCCCATGTGCTTCTCGACCAGCAGGGGGACGTCGTGCACGACGATGGCGTCCTCCCCCGCCTCGGCCATGAGCTGCGCGGTCCGCCGCGCGATCAACGGGTGCGTGATGGCCTCGAGGTCTCGGCGGGACCGCTCGTCGGCGAAGACGATGCCACCGAGCGCCCCGCGGTCGAGCGCACCGTCGGGACCGACGACGCCGTCGCCGAACCTCTCCTGGACGGCCTGCAGACCCTCCGAGCCGGGAGCCACGACCTCACGCGCCAGCTGGTCGGCGTCCACGACCACCGCCCCCAGCTCGCCGAGACGACGCGACACGGTCGACTTGCCGGACCCGATGCCACCTGTCAGACCGATGCGAACCATGCACCGAGGCTACTCGCGCCGGGGCCCGGGCACCCGCCGGGGCCCTGACGACGCACCGGGCGACGCACCGGGCGCCGCACCAGGCGACGCACGGGGCGACGCACCGGGGGCCACCAGAGGCGCTCAACCCGGGCGGGCACGACGAGGCCCCGCCCACCGCAGGGGTGGACGGGGCTTTCGACGTGATCAGGCCGTGTGCGCCTGGTCAGTGGGCTCAGTTGGAGCCGGTGAGCTTCTCGCGGAGAGCGGCCAGCGCCTCGTCGGAGGCGAGGGTGCCCTCGTTGGACGAGGAGGAGGACGACGACGACGAGGAGGACGACGAGGACGTCGACACGCTCTCGGTGGCGCTGCCACCGGAGGAGTAGGACGTCGCGGCCTCCGGGTTGGCGGCTGCCTCGGCGTCGGCCTTGGCGGCCTCCTCGACCTGCGTCTTGTGGGCCTCCCACAGCGAGTGGGCCTCGGCGTACTGCTTCTCCCACTTCTCGCGCTGGGTCTCGAAGCCCTCGAGCCACTCGTTGGTCTCGGGGTCGAAGCCCTCGGGGTACTTGTAGTTCCCCTGCTCGTCGTACTCGGCGGCCATGCCGTACTGCGTCGGGTCGAAGTCGTCGGAGACGACGGACGCGTCGTTGGCCTGCTTGAGCGACAGCGAGATGCGGCGACGCTCGAGGTCGATGTCGATGACACGGACGAAGATGTCGTCGCCCACGTTGACGACCTGCTCCGGCAGCTCCACGTGGCGCTCGGCCAGCTCGGAGATGTGGACCAGACCCTCGATGCCCTCCTCGACGCGCACGAACGCACCGAACGGGACGAGCTTGGTGACCTTGCCCGGCACGACCTGGCCGATGGCGTGGGTGCGGGCGAAGTGCTGCCACGGGTCCTCCTGCGTCGCCTTCAGCGACAGGGAGACACGCTCGCGGTCCATGTCCACGTCGAGCACCTCGACGGTGACCTCCTGGCCCACCTCGACGACCTCGGACGGGTGGTCGATGTGCTTCCAGGACAGCTCGGAGACGTGGACGAGACCGTCGACGCCACCGAGGTCCACGAACGCACCGAAGTTGACGATCGAGGACACGACGCCGGACCGGACCTGGCCCTTGCCGAGCTCCTTGAGGAAGGTGGTGCGGACCTCGGACTGGGTCTGCTCCAGCCACGCGCGGCGCGACAGGACCACGTTGTTGCGGTTCTTGTCGAGCTCGATGATCTTGGCCTCGATCTCCTTGCCGACGTACGGCTGGAGGTCGCGCACACGACGCATCTCGACGAGGGAGGCGGGCAGGAAGCCGCGCAGACCGATGTCGAGGATGAGGCCGCCCTTGACGACCTCGATGACGGTGCCGGTGACGACGCCGTCCTCCTCCTTGACCTTCTCCACCGTGCCCCAGGCGCGCTCGTACTGGGCGCGCTTCTTGGACAGGATCAGACGACCCTCCTTATCCTCCTTCTGGAGGACCAGGGCCTCGACCTCGTCACCCACGGAAACGACCTCGGACGGGTCGACGTCGTGCTTGATGGAGAGCTCGCGGCTCGGGATGACACCCTCGGTCTTGTAACCGATGTCGAGCAGGACCTCGTCCCGGTCGACCTTGACGATGACACCGTCGACGATGTCTCCGTCGTTGAAGTACTTGATGGTCTCGTCGATCGCGGCGAGGAAGTCCTCCTCAGATCCGATGTCGTTGATCGCGACCTGAGGGGCGGTCTTTTCGACCGGGCTGGCAGTCATGTAGTAGGAACTCCGATGGTGGACAGGTTGAATAGGTGGGATCGTGCATGCCCGCCGTGGGGTCTCGCCGACCTCGTCGGGTCGAGTCCGCGCACGAACGTGCTCGTCCACCCTAACGGTCCTGTCACGCACGGGTCAAAGCAGGAGGCTGTATGACGACCGCCGAGCGCGGCTCCTTCGCCGCCGTCACGCGGCGCGGCACCGACCAGGCCGAGTCGGCGCGCGCCAACAAGGGCTGGTGGGACGCCGAGGCGGTGGACTACTACGCCGAGCACGGCGCGTTCCTGGGCGACGCCGACCTCGTCTGGGGTCCGGAGGGGCTGCGCGAGGAGACAGCTCGGATCCTGGCGCCGGCGGACCGCCTCCCCGGGCTCCGCGTCCTGGAGATCGGTGGTGGCGCCGCCCAGGGCGGACGGTGGCTGGCGGCCCAGGGGGCGGTGGTCGTCTCGACGGACCTGTCGACGGGGATGCTCGCGCAGGGACGCCGGATCGACGAGGGGCGGGCGGACGGCATACGGGCGGGACAGCCGTCGGCCTCCCCTGCTCACCCGCTCCCCCAGCACCCCCAGCACCCCCGGCTCCCCCTGCTCGCCTGCGACGCGGCGGCCCTGCCGTTCGCGCAGGAGAGCTTCGACCTCGTGATGACCGCCTACGGCGCGGTGCCCTTCGTGGCCGACTCCGCCGCGGTGATGCGCGAGGCCGCCCGCGTCCTGCGCCCCGGCGGGCGGTTCGTCTTCTCCACCACCCACCCGATCCGCTGGGCCCTGCCCGACGTGCCGGGAGAGGCGGGCCTGACCGTCACGAGCTCCTACTTCGACCGCTCGCCGTACGTCGAGGAGGACGACCAGGGACGGGCGCTCTACGTCGAGCACCACCGCACCCTCGGCGATCGCGTCCGCGAGATCACCGCCGCGGGCCTGCGGCTCGTCGACCTCGTCGAGCCGGAGTGGCCCGAGGACCACGAGGAGACCTGGGGCGGGTGGAGCCCGCTGCGGGGAAGGCTCGTGCCGGGGACGGCGATCTACGTCTGCAAGCGTCCGCCCCGCACGGGGTGAGGACGGGAGGACGTCCGGCCCCACCGTCGGGACGCCGGAGGACGTCCGGCATACTCGCCTCGTGGATACAAAGCCGTTTCCCTCAGACATCGAGATCGCGCGATCCGCTGATCTCGCCCCCCTCCCCGAGGTCGCCGCCACCGTCGGCATCGACGAGAAGTACCTCATCCCCTACGGGCGGCACGTCGCCAAGGTCGAGCTCGAGGTCATCGACGAGCTGGCCGACCTCCCCGACGCCAGGTACGTCGTCGTCACCGCCATCACCCCGACCCCGCTGGGCGAGGGCAAGACGACGACCGCCGTCGGCCTGGCCCAGGGCCTGGCCCGCATCGGCCGCAAGCCCGTCCTCGCCCTGCGCCAGCCCTCGCTCGGGCCCGTCTTCGGCGTCAAGGGTGGCGCGGCGGGCGGTGGCTACAGCCAGATCGTCCCGATGGAGATGCTCAACCTGCACCTCACCGGCGACTTCCACGCGGTGACGGCGGCGCACAACCTGCTGGCGGCGATGGTGTCCAACCACCTGCACTTCGGCAACGAGCTCGGCCTCGACGACATCCAGTGGCGTCGGGTCATGGACATGAACGACCGCTCGCTGCGCAACATCATCGAGGGCTGCGGCGCCAAGACCGACGGCGTGACCCGTCAGGCGGGCTTCGACATCACCGCGGCGTCCGAGGTCATGGTCATCCTCGCCCTGGCCACCTCGCTGCGGGACCTGCGGGAGCGCCTCGGCCGCATCGTCGTCGGCTTCACCAAGGACAAGAAGCCCGTCACCGCCGAGCAGATCGGCTGCGCCGGCGCGATGTGCGTCCTGCTCAAGGACGCCCTGAAGCCCAACCTCATGCAGACGCTGGAGCACACGCCGGCGTTCATCCACGCCGGCCCGTTCGGCAACATCGCGATCGGCAACTCCTCGATCATCGCCGACCGCGTCGGCATCAAGGCCGGCGACATCCTGCTCACCGAGGCGGGCTTCGCGGCCGACATGGGCGCCGAGCGCTTCTTCAACGTCAAGTGCCGCGCGGCCGGGCTCACTCCCCAGGCGGCGGTCCTGGTCGCGACCGTGCGGGCGCTCAAGTCCCACTCCGGCCGCTTCGAGGTCAAGGCCGGCAAGCCGCTGCCCGAGGGGATGCTGCTCGAGAGCCCGCAGGACGTCGAGGCCGGGTGCGACAACCTGCGCAAGCACATCCAGATCATCCAGGACTTCGGCGTGCAGCCGGTGGTGGCCATCAACGCCTTCCCGACGGACCACCCGTCCGAGCACGAGGTGATCCGGCGCGTGGCCGAGGAGATGGGGGCGCGCTGCGCCGTGTCGACCCACGTCAAGGACGGTGGCGCCGGCGCCGAGGAGCTCGCCCGCACCGTGGTGGAGGCGTGCGACGACGAGGTGCACTTCACCCCGACCTACGACTTCGAGGACTCCCTCGAGGTCAAGATCCGCAAGGTCGCGACCAAGGTGTATGGCGCCAACGGGATCTCCCTGGAGCCGGCCGCGGCCAAGGCGCTGGCGATGTACACCGACCAGGGCTACGGCCACCTGCCCGTGCTCATCGCCAAGACCCAGATGTCTCTGTCCCACGACCCGGCCCTCAAGGGTGCGCCGCGCGGCTGGACCCTGCCGGTGCGCGAGGTCCGCCTGGCCGCGGGAGCCGGCTACGTCTATGCCATCTGCGGGTCGATGATGACGATGCCGGGCCTGTCGAGGTCGCCGGCCGCCATGCGCATCGACATCGACGAGGACGGCAACACGGTCGGGCTGTTCTGAGACGCTGACCCGGGGTCGGGCCAGCAGACGGGGGTCGATCGGCTACGGCCGGTCGACCCTCTCGTCGTCCCGGACGCCCGGCACCTGGCCGGTGCGGATCGCGGCGCGGCTGAGCAGGTGGGAAGACACGGGCGCGCTGGCCATCTGGAAGATCGCGACGAGCAGCAGCATGCCGATGTCGAGGGGCGAGTGCCGTCCGATGCCCACGCCGAGCAGCACCAGCAGGATCCCCAGGGTCTGCGGCTTGGTCGCCGCGTGCATGCGCGAGAGCAGGTCGGGGAAGCGGACGAGACCGATCGCGGCGCACAGGCACAGGAACGAGCCGAGGGCCAGGCAGACGAGCGCGGCGAGGTCGGCGACGGAGGTCCAGCTCATCGGTTGCCCCCGTCGTCGTCGACCACGCCCCGGTCCTCGTCGAAGCCGCTGACCTCGGTGGGCTCGGGCACGTCCGACCCGGGCTGCCCGGCCTGGCGCAGCCCCAGGTCCGAGTCCCCGGCGACGAAGCGCGACACCGCGACGGTCGCCACGAAGCCGACCAGCGACAGCGACACGAGGACGGGCAGCGTCGTCGAGTGGTCGCGCACGACCGCCTCCGCCCCCAGCGCGCAGATGATCACCGCCACGAGCACGTCGCTCGCGAGGGTGCGGTTGAGCACCGTCGGGCCGGTCACCATGCGCCACAGCACGAGCAGCGCCGCGGCCAGGAGCATGGCGACGATCGCCCAGACCAGCACGGTCATCGGTCGGCCTTCTCGTGCTCGTGGGTATGCCGCTCCGGCTGACCCGTGTCCTTGCCGAGGGCACGGCGCACCCGGTCCTCCAGCGCTGCGACCCGGAGACGCTCGGCCTGCAGGTCCGCGGGGTCGGTGCGGTCCAGGACGTGCATGGTGAGCACGCCCGTGGAGGGGTCGAGGTCGATCACGACCGTGCCGGGGACCAGCGACGTGAGCTCCGCGACGACGGTGCGCAGCAGGTCGTCCTCCACCCTGAGCTGCACCTCGATGACGGTGCCGGGGCCGATGGGCCGCGGCCGCACGGCGAGCCAGGCCACCGCGGCGCTGGCCGTGACCAGGTCCTTGAGGAAGGTGCCGAGCAGGACGAGCAGTCCCCAGGGGTGCACCCGGACGCCGGACATCACGTGCGGCAGGGGGAACAAGACCTGCACCACGAGGGCGACCAGGAGTCCCGCGAGGACATTGCCCCAGGAGAAGTTGCCCCACAGCAGGACCCAGACGACGGCGAGCCCGACGGTCGGGGTGAGACGCACGCGGTTGCTCATCGAGGCACCCCCTGCAGCACGGCGGTCGTGTAGCCGGAGCGGTCGCCGAGCTGGCCCGCTGCGGCGTCGGTGATCTCGTAGAGCGGCCCGGCCGCGACGGTGATGGCGACGCTCACCGCGACGAGCAGCGTGGTCGGCAGCACCGTGCCGAGCGCCAGGCGTCGCTCGGCGACGACCTGGGCCGCGTCGTCCCCGGTGACGACGAGCACGTCGTCGTCACCCCCGTCGTCGTCGGGGACGGCGGCACGGGGCGACCTCCAGAAGACACGGCCCCACACCCGGCTGATGGCGTACAGCGTGAGCAGGCTGGTGATCACGGACCCGGCGACGAGCAGGTAGGCGAGCCACGTGCCGGAGGCGACCCCGGCCTGGATGAGGCCGACCTTGCCGAGGAAGCCCGAGAACGGCGGGATGCCGGCGAGGTTCATCGCGGGGACGAAGAACAGCAGGGCTAGCCCGGGGGCGAGCCGCCCCAGCCCCCCGAGGTGGCTGAGCGAGGTGGACCCGCCGCGGGCCTCGATCAGGCCCGTCACCAGGAACAGCGCGGTCTGGATGGTGATGTGGTGGGCGGTGTAGAAGATCGCCGACGACAGCCCCGCCTCGTTGCCGACGGAGATGCCGAAGACGAGGTAGCCGATGTGCGACACCAGGGTGAAGGAGATCAGTCGCTTGATGTCGTCCTGGGCGACGGCGCCCAGGATGCCGACGAGCATGGTCAGCAGGCCGGCCCACATCAGCAGGGCGTCCAGCCGACCGTCGGGGAACAGCAGCGTCTGGGTGCGGATCATCGCGTAGACCCCCACCTTGGTCAGCAGTCCGGCGAACACGGCGGTGACGGGCGCGGGCGCGGTGGGATAGGAGTCGGGGAGCCAGCCCGACATGGGGAACACCGCGGCCTTGATGCAGAAGCCGAGGAGCAGCATGCCGTGCAGCAGGCCCTGCTGACCCGGCGGGAGGGCGTCCAGCCGACCGGCGAGCTCCGCGAGGTTGACCGTCCCCGTGGCGGCGTAGACGAGCGCGATCGCGACCAGGAACAGCAGCGACGACAGCAGGTTGACCACGACGTAGTTGGCGCCGGCCCGGACCCGGGAGGCGGTGCCACCCAGCGTGAGCAGCACGAAGCTCGCGAACAGCAGCATCTCGAAGCCGACGTAGAGGTGGAACAGGTCCCCCGACAGGAAGGTCGTCGAGACGCCGGCCGAGAGGACGAGCATGGTGGGGTGGAAGATCGGCAGGGGGGCTCCCCCGTCGTGCTCGCTGTCGTCCGAGGCGCGGCCCTGGCCGATGGAGTAGAGCATCACCGCCAGCGTCACGGTCGAGGACACGAGCAGCATCAGCCCGGACAGCCGGTCCACCACGAGGACGATGCCGTCGGCCGGCGACCAGCCTCCGGCGTGGACGACGAGGGTGCCGCGGGTGTGGGCCCCCCAGAGCAGGACGGCCGACACGATCACGGACGTGGTGAGGACGACGGTGCTCACGAGGCGCTGGATCGCCTGGCGTCCCGACGCCACGACCGTCAGCCCGGCACCGACGAGGGGGAGCACCACGGGCAGCGGCACGAGCAGACCTGGGTCGATCATCGGTCGCCTCCCTGGTCGTCGGTCGCCGTGTCGGCGAGGGCGTGCGGGTCGGTGGTGTCTGCGTAGTCGGTGTCGGGAACCTGGTCGGTGTCGGCCAGGTGACCGATCCGGGCGTCCTCGGGGTCGTCCTCGACGTTGTCGCTGGACGACAGCTGCCAGGACCGGTGCGCGAGCGCGAGGCAGTAGGCCGTCACCGCCAGCGTGATCACGATGGCGGTGAGCACCATGGCCTGCGGGAGGGGGTCGGAGATGCCGTCCGCGCCGACGACCACGCCCTCGGCGGAGGACTTGCTGACGATGGGTGCGCGGCCGGGCGCGCCGGAGGCGATCAGGAACACGACGTTGACGCCGTTGCCCATGAGCAGCACGCCGAGCAGGGCTCGCACGATGCTGCGCGCCATGACGAGGACCACGCCCGAGCCGAAGAGCACCCCGGCGAGGACCACCAGGGTCAGGTTGACGGTCATGCGTCCGACCTCTCGCTGATCTGCCGGTCCAGCGCGGCGCCCAGGGACCGGAGGATGTCGAGCATCAGACCGATCACGACGAGGTAGACCCCGAGGTCGAAGAAGACCGAGGACACGAGGTGCAGGTGCCCGACGAGGGGCAGCTCCACGTCCGCGTCCCAGCTCTGCAGGACGTCACCACCGACCAGCATGGAGACCAGGCCGAAGCCGGCGGACAGGAACAGCCCGGTCCCGAGCAGCGCACCCGGCATGAGTGGGAGGGCGGCCCGCAGCTCCACCCGGCCGCCGGCGAGATAGCGCACGGTGAGGGCCAGGCCGGCCACGAGCCCCGCCGCGAAGCCGCCCCCGGGGTTGTTGTGCCCGGCGAAGAGCAGGTAGAGGGACCACACCATGATGGCGGGGAAGATGAGGCGGGTGATGACGGCGAAGATCAGCGAGGGTTCCTCGGTGCGCTCCCCGGCGGGCACGGCCAGCCAGCTGGGGCGCTCCTCGCGCGTGCGGTTGCGCAGGCGCCGCGCCTCGTCGAGCCGCTTGCGGGTCGCCACGACCCGGTCGTGGCTGAGGTAGACGAGGCTGGCGACGCCGGTCGCGGCGACGAGCACCACGGCGATCTCGCCCATGGTGTCCCAGGCCCGGATGTCGACCAGGGCGACGTTGACGACGTTCTCGCCGCCGCCGAAGCTCGTGGCCCCGACCGGCCAGCCGGCGGACCCGGGCGGCGCGGTGCGTGCTCCGGCGGCGACGAGAGCTGCCCCGCTCACCAGCACGCCGGACACGACGCCGAGGGCGACGCGCAGGCTGCGGTTGGCACGCGAGGGGTTGTCGTTGAACTTGCCGCTGAGCCGCCGCAGGACGAGCACGAACACGACGATGGAGACGGTCTCGACGAGCACCTGGGTGAGGGCGAGGTCCGGGGCGCCGTGCAGCAGGAACAGCACGGCGAGCGCGTAGCCCGTGACACCGACCAGGAACACACCGCGCAGGCGGCGGCGGGAGCGCACCGCCATCACGGCGGCCAGGCTGGCGACCAGCGCGACGCCGGCCTGCGCGGGGGTGTCCCACCAGCGGGTCTCGGGCGCCGAGCCGACCCCCAGGAGCCCGACCGCGGTCAGGCCGATGAAGACGACCAGGATCAGGCCGAGCGACAGCGGGAGCGAGCCTCGCTGCGCAACGCCCGTGACCTCGATGGAGCCGCGGTCGAGGGCACGCATCACCCAGCGGTATGCCGAGACCGCCGCCGGTGGGTGAGGCAGCCGTCGCTGGACCGACTCGACCCGGCTGCGCACCGCCACCAGGGCCAGGCCGGAGGCCACCGTGAGGACGCTCAGCCACAGGGCCGGCGTGAAGCCGTGCCAGAGCGCCAGGTGGATGGGGTGCGCTGAGGGCGGCCAGCTCTCGGCATACGGCTCGACGAGGTGCTGCGCGGCACCGAGGAAGGGGCTCGCGAGCACGCTCGTGAGCCCGAGGGCCGCCGGGACCCACACGACGGGGCGGTGCAGGGAGTGGTAGGCCGTGTCCTCGCGCCCGGGCACGTCGCTCCACGCGCCGATCAGGAAGCGCGCGCTGTAGGCGAGGGTCAGCATGGAGCCGACGACGAGCACGACGAGCACGGGTCGGCTCCAGGCCTGGGCGCCGTGCCAGTAGGTCTCGTAGACGGCCTCCTTGCCCAGGAAGCCGAGCGTCGGCGGGAGGCCCGCCATCGACAGGGCGCAGGCGACCGACGCCGCGAAGACGACCGGCATGCGGTGGCGCAGTCCGCTCAGCTCACGGATGTCGCGGGTGCCCGTGGCGTGGTCGATGGCCCCGACGGAGAGGAACAGCCCGGCCTTGAACACCGCGTGCGCGACGAGCATGGCCAGGCCGGCCACGGCGGCCTCGGCGGACCCGGTCCCCACGAGCACGACGAGGAAGCCGAGCTGGGACACCGTGCCGTAGGCCAGGAGGAGCTTCAGGTCCACCTGGCGCAGGGCGCGGTAGCCGCCGACGAGCATCGTCGTGCAGCCCAGGACGAGGACGACCGGGTGCCACGTGGCGGCGTCGGAGAAGCCCGGTGCGAGCCGCGCGACGAGGTAGATGCCGGCCTTGACCATGGCGGCGGCGTGCAGGTAGGCGCTGACGGGGGTCGGCGCGGCCATCGCCCCCGGGAGCCAGAAGTGGAAGGGCACGAGGGCGGACTTGGTGAGCGCGCCGACGAGCAGCAGGGCCACGGCGACCGCCACCGTCGTGCCCGACGGCGGCTGCGCCAGGATCGACTCGAGGGAGTAGGTCCCCGCGGCCTGGCCCAGCATGACGATGCCGACCAGCATCGCCAGACCCCCCGCCGTGGTGACGACGAGGGCCTGGGTGGCGGCGTTGCGGCTGTCCTCGAGGTGGGACGAGTGACCCACGAGGAGGTACGAGAGGACGGTCGTGAGCTCCCAGAACAGGTAGAGCACGAGGAGGTTGTCGCTGAGGACCAGACCGGTCATCGCGCCCGCGAACGCCGTGAGGTGGGCGGCGAAGCGGTCCAGGCCGGGCTCGTCGGGCTCGAAGTAGCCCGCGCAGTAGACGAGGACGAGCGTGCCCACCACCCCGACGACCAGGCACATCAGCCACGCGAGAGCGTCCATCCGGAGCGTGACCGACAGCCCCAGGGAGGGCACCCACGTGACGTCCTCGCGGGGCGCCGTCCCGGGCGTGGCTGCCGTCGTGCGCGCCAGCGCCAGGCCCGCGGTGGCGACCGACGGCAGGGCGAGGAGCCAGAACGCCCGGGGCCCCCAGAGCCGCACGAGCAACGGGGCACAGACGGCCGCGAGCAGGTGCAGACCGACGAGGGCAAGCATCGAGCTCCTGAGATTCTGTGGGTGCCAGGCGGAGGCGGACCCACACAGACGGGTCTGCGGGGTCTGACGGCGGGGGACGCAGAGAACTGTACGAGAGTTCGCTGGACCGGAACTGGTTGCCCGCCCCTCGGTCGGTGCCGATCAGCGTGCCGTCAGAGCCCCCGTCAGTGCCAGCTCGATGCCAGCTCAGTGCCCTCTCAATGCCCGCTCAGTGCCCGCATCAGTGCCCTCTTAACCTCGATCCACCGATGG
>NZ_DKGR01000001.1:3084-3351 GCF_002453335.1 Arsenicicoccus sp. UBA6765 | reverse complement strand
GCTTGACGTCCCGGTGCACGATGCCGCGCTGGTGGGAGTAGCCGAGGGCGGACAGCACCCGCATGACGATGCGCATGGCCTCGTCGGCCGAGAAGGCGCCGCGGTCGTGCATGAGCTGGCTGAGGGTGTGCCCCTGGACCCGCTCCATGACGATGTAGGGGATGACCTCCTGCACGCCGACGCTGTTGGTGACGATGTCCTCGCCGGAGTCGAACACCGCGACGATGTGCGGGTGGTTGAGGCTGGCGGCGGCCTGCGCCTCGCGGC
>NZ_DKGR01000001.1:1777-2870 GCF_002453335.1 Arsenicicoccus sp. UBA6765 | reverse complement strand
CGGCCTGCGCCTCGCGGCGGAAGCGTCCCTGGAAGGTCCGGTCGCCGAGCCGGCCGGCGTGGAGCATCTTGATGGCGACCCGGCGGCCGAGGCGGACGTCGTGCGCCTCGTGGACGGTGGCCATGCCGCCGCGGCCGATCTCCTCGCCGAGCTCGTAGCGGCCGCCGATCAGCCTGCTCACTTGCGGATCACCGCCTCCATGACCTGCTTGGCGATGGGGGCGGCGACCTTGTTGCCACCCGTCTCGCGTCCGGCGGACCCACCATCCTCGACGACGACGGCGACCGCCACCTGGGGCTGGTCGGCGGCGGCGTTCAGCGGCGCGATGGAGGTGAACCACGCGTGCGGGGCCTTGTCGTTGCCCTGCTGGGCCGTGCCGGTCTTGCCGCCGACCTCGACGCCCGAGATGCGGGCGTTGGAGCCGGTGCCGTCCTCGACGACGCCGCGCATCATCTGGGCGATCTGGTCGGCGACCTCGGAGGACACGGCCTTGGACAGCTGCTCGGGCTTGGTCTCGTCGAGGACGCTGAGGTTGTCGCCGCGCACGGAGGCGATGAGGTGGGGCTTCATGACGACGCCCTTGTTGGCGATGGCGGCGCTGACCATGGCGACCTGCAGCGGCGTGACCCGCACGTCGTACTGCCCGATCGCGGCCTGGGCGGACTGGGCCTTGTCCATGCCGGCCGGCACCTTGCTCGGCGTGACCCGCTGGGGGACGCGCAGCTCGTCGCCGAAGCCGAACTTCGACGCCTGCTCGACCAGCGCGTCACCGCCCAGCTTGATCCCGATGCCGCCGAACGCCGAGTTGCACGACGTCTCGAGCGCCTGCTGGAGCGTGATCTGGTCGGAGCCGGTGCACAGGCCGTTCTGCCAGTTGGTGAGCGGCACGGACGACAGCGGGAGCTTGAGCTGCGCGGGCGCCGGGATGCGGGCCTTGCCGTCATACTGCCCGGAGGTCAGGGCCGCGGCCGTGGTCACGAGCTTGAAGACCGAGCCGGGGGGATAGAGGTCGCCGCCGATGGCGCGGTTGACGAGAGGCTTGGAGCGGTCGGCGTTGAGGGACTTCCAGGCGTCGGTGACGGCGGAGAAGCGG
>NZ_DKGR01000001.1:1168-1548 GCF_002453335.1 Arsenicicoccus sp. UBA6765 | reverse complement strand
GGTCGAGGGCGACGACGGCGCCGCGCTGGTCGCCGAGGGCCTTCTCGGCCGCCTGCTGCACCTCGGGGCGGATCGTCAGCTCGACTGAGGCCCCGGCGGGCTGGCGTCCGCTGACCAGGTCGCTGATCCGGCGGTAGAAGAGCTTGTCGGAGCTGCCGGACAGCAGCTCGTCCTCGGCGCCCTCGATGCCGCCCCCGGCGCCGTAGGTGAACGAGTAGTAGCCCGTGACGTGGCTGTAGAGCCGCCCGGAGGGATAGGTGCGCTCCCACCTGAGCTCGTCGTCGGTGGCGACGGACTTGGCGATGGGGGTGCCCCCGACCAGGATCTGGCCGCGCTCGCGGTCGTACGACGCGAGCACGCTGCGGCGGTTGTCGCTGCGG
>NZ_DKGR01000001.1:646-947 GCF_002453335.1 Arsenicicoccus sp. UBA6765 | reverse complement strand
GCTGCGGCGGTTGTCGCTGCGGTCGCCGAGGGCCTTGGCCTGGAAGAACATGATCGAGGTCGACGAGATCAGCAGGCTGCAGAACATGATGGCGGCCACGATCGCAAGCCGGCGGATGGGCGGGTTCACCGGGTCTTCACCACCTGGGTCGCCTCGTCGGAGCCGAGCGGCTGGTCGGGGTCGTCGCCGTCGTCGATCGGGCGCCGGGCCTGGTCGCTGATGCGCAGGAGCAGCGCGATGATGCTCCAGTTGGCGATCAGGCTGGACCCTCCGGCGGACAGGAACGGCGTGGTCAGACCGG
>NZ_DKGR01000001.1:0-420 GCF_002453335.1 Arsenicicoccus sp. UBA6765 | reverse complement strand
CCTGCAGCGCCATCCCGAACGCCAGGCCCGCCGCGAGCAGCTTGCCGAAGCCGTCACGCACGCCGATCGCGGTGCGCAGGCCACGCTCGACGAGGATGGCGTAGAGCGCGAGGATCGCGAACAGCCCGAACAGGCCGAGCTCCTCCGCGAGGCTCGCGACGATGTAGTCGGACTTGGCGAACGGTGTGATCTCGGGGTGACCCTGGCCAAGACCGGTGCCGAGGAGGCCGCCGGACGCCATACCCATGATGCCCATCCCGACCTGCGACAGGCCCGTGTAGAAGGGGTCGAGCCACAGGTCGACGCGGGTCTGCACGTGGCTGAACAGCAGCCACGCGACATAGGCGCCGCCGCAGAACATCGTGAGCCCGAGCGCGATCCACGAGACCCGCTCGGTGGCGACGTAGAGCATGGCGACGA
>NZ_DKGR01000039.1:0-28024 GCF_002453335.1 Arsenicicoccus sp. UBA6765 | reverse complement strand
GACCCGCTGCGCGTCGGCGGCGTCGGTGGGGCCCACCTGCAGGATGCCCGCGGGCAGCTCGCGCCCGCGGGCGGCGGAGACGCCGTCGGGGGCGGCGACGGCCACCAGGTCGACGGGGGTGGCCCCGGGCTCGGCAGGCAGTCCCGGGACCCCGACGGTCTCCTGGCCGGGGCAGACGAGCGTCCGGGTGGCGACGGGTCGGGCGGGTGGGGCCGTCTCCGGGGCCGCGGCTCGCGGTGCACCCGGCACCGTGACCCGGCCGTCGACCGCGCCGGAGCCGGCGACCACGGCCACACCGACCACGACGACGCCGACCACGCGCAGCAGCCCTGCCCCGCTCATCGGACCACCTCTCCGTCTCGACCGCGTCGCACGCCGAACGGCAGGGCCAGCAGCAGGACGAGCGCCAGGCCCGCGCCCTGGACGAGCGACCAGGTCGGGTGGGCGGGCACCTGGCTCACCCGCACGTGACGGGTGTCCGCCGGGAGGTCGTATGCCGCGAGCTCGCCGTCCCGCGGCGTCAGGGCACGACCGTCGGCGAGCACCCGCGCGGTGTCGGCCCAGCCACGCTGCTGGGCAAAGGCAAGCACGGAGGGTGACGGCCCTGCAGGCCCCTCCGTCCCTGGGCCAGCTCCGGATCCTGAGGCGCTCAGCGCCGTGTCGACCTCGGGGCCGCTGCCGTGGACGGGCACCGTCGCGACGGGGGTCCCGTCCGGCTGCTGGACCCGGACCGCCGAGACGGGGACGGTTGCGCCGTCCGGTCCGGGTCGCGCAGTCACGCGCCAGACGGGGTCGCCCTCGGTGTCGGTCAGGCGGGACAGGCCGGCCGTGGTGTCTAGGCGGGCCGCGACGACCGGGTCCGCCGGTGAGAGGCCGACGAAGCCGACTCCTGCGTCCGCCAGCCGGTCCGCCACCGGGCGACCAGCGACGGGCTCGTCGGTGACGAGGTCGTGGGCCACATCGGGCAGGAGCGCGCTGGGTGCGACAGCAGCCGTGTCCCGTGGGAGGTCGCGCACGACGTCGGACGGATCGCCGGGCTCCAGGCGATATCCCATGACGGTCCCACGACGCTCCAGGGCGAGGTATCGCGCCGCGAGCGCGCTGTCCGCGCTGTCCTGCGCGACGGACGGCACCTGGCGGGCAGGGAACGCCAGCACCTGGTCGAGGCGGGTGAGGGCCAGCCAGGTCCCCTGCGCGAGCACGGCGACGGTCACGAGCCCCGCCACCACGCCTCCGGCCACCCGCAGGATCCTGGTCGCGCGCGGACGCGCGGGGACGGGCCGCCGCAGCGCCTCCGCTCCCTGCAACGCCGCGGCGAGCAGGGCCAGGGTCAGCAGGAGCAGGCCCGTGCCCGGCCAGGGCGAGATGGCCTGAGGTCCTCCGGCGGAGTCGGTGGCGTGGCCGACGACGAGGTGCGGGGCGGCGGCGGCGCCGGCGATGCCGAGCAGGGCCAGCACCGCCAGGACGCGGGACGACCCGATGCGGCGCCCGTCGACCGCGAGGCCCCACACCCCGGCCAGCACGACGGTGGCCATGAGCAGCGGGAGCACGAGGCGGACGGTGGAGGCGAGGGACGGATCGGTGAGCCCGGCGGCGGTCGACGTCACGGGCTCGGCGGGCCACAGCAGGGCGAAGTGCCAGGGCCTCGGCTGCTCGGTCCAGGACGCGAGCCCGGGCCCGGTCAGCACCGACGCCGGCTCGCGCCACCAGGTCGCCACCGACGGCCCGAGCAGGACGACGGGCGCGACGGCGAGGAGCAACCCGGCGACCCTGCCGCGTCCGTGGTTGGTGGCGGCCAGGACGAGCCCGAGCGCCACGACGACCACCAGCAGCACCGGCGCGACGGCGGCAGCCACGGCCGCGGCCAGCACCGTGCCTCCGACGGCGGGCCACCAGGGGCGACGCCGTCCGCAGGCGGCAAGTCCGGCGAGCAGCAGCGGGAGGACGATCGCGAGCAGGGCGGCCCCGACCCGGCCCTCCCCCAGACCGACGAGGAGAGCGGGTGAGAGTCCCCACGCCAGGGCGGCGAGGGCGCGGGGCCAGGGGCGGCGCGTGGCGGCCCGCCCGGCCAGGTAGGCGCTGAACGTCGCCGCCGGGATCGCGACGATGAGGAGCAGGGCTGCGGCGGCGCCGAGGGCAGAGCTCGGGGAGCGCCCCGGGAGGTGCTCCACCGCCCAGGCCGGCGCGGCCAGCAGCGGCAGCCACGCGGGTGGGTCGGCGGAGGAACCCAGGCCCGCGGGGTCCCACCCCGTGAGGTAGCGGGTCCACGCGGCCGACGAACCGCCCGCCCCCGGGCGCAGCTCACCGCCCGCCAGCCCTCGGTCCAGCAGCGCCCCTCCCCTGCCCTGCACCACCGGCCACCAGGCCGCCACGGCGAGGCCGACGGAGATGAGGACCGCGAGCACGCCGGGGTGCCGGGCGGCGCGGGCGCCCAGGTCGTCCCCGTCGAGGTCGGTCGCCTCGTCGCTGACCGGGCCCGGCTCGGCCAGGGAGCTCCCGGTGCCCGCAGCACCGCCACGTCCTCTCGGGCCGGTGCCGCCGTCGGTGGGCGACACGACCGACGGCAGGTGCGGCAGGCCGCGATAGACCTCGTCGCGCACCCCCGCCAGGGCGCGGCCGTGCGGGGCCAGCAGCCCACCGAGCCCGGCACCACCGACGACGGCCGCGTGCCGTGCCCGCCTGCGAGACCCGAGGCTGCGCCAGGAGGTGAGCACCGCTCCCGCGTCGGAGAGCTCGGCGAACGCGGCGCGCGGGCGCTTGAGGACCAGGAGCACCGCCGACAGCAGCAACGCTCCGAGCAGGATGCGCACGGCATACCAGGGCACCAGCCGCCCGGGACAGCGCGCGAGCGCGATCCGTCGCACCGCCCGCCGGTCGCGGCGGTAGGCCCGGTCGACGGCGCCCCGGCGTTCGCGCTCCCAGGCCCGCCGCTCGCGCAGGACGTGCTCGCGCGAGAACCGGTCGTCGTCGATGTCGTCGAGGCCCAGCCCGGCGAACGGCATCCGGTCCCGGGACCGCAGCCCCTGGGTGGTCGCCCGGGCGTCCAGCGCGACGGCCTCGGGGACCACGACGACCCGCAGCCCGGCCTGGTGGGCGCGCCAGCACAGGTCGAGGTCCGCCGCCACGGGAAACACGCGGTCGAGGGCGCCCAGCCGCAGGAGGGCGTCGGCCCGGGCCAGCATCGCGCCGGTGCCGACGGCCAGGACGTCGCTGCGGTGGTCGTGCTGGCCCTGGTCGAGCTCGCCGTGCCGTGGCGAGGCGACGCGCCGACCCGTCGGCGACACGGTCTGCCCCACCTCGACCAGGCGGCCGGGGTCGGTCGCGTCGACGTACTTGGGACCCGCGACGGCGACGGTCGCGGACAGGGTGGCCTCGCGCAGCAGCGTGAGCAGGCACGCCGGCTCGGGGAAGCAGTCGTCCTCGAGGAGCCAGACCCAGTGGGAGGCGGCTGCCAGCTCGGCGTCCGCATCGGCCCGTGCGCCGAGCTCTCGGTCCTGATCAGGGCGGGTGGGGCGATCGGGCAGCGCACCGATGGACTGCAGCTCGGCGAGCCCGGCCAGGACGGCCTTGGGATAGCGGGCACCGCGGGCCTCGACGACGTGCACCTGGGTCCCGGCCTCGGACAGCCGCTGCGTCGCGGCCTGCGGGACGGAGTCGTGGCTGCCGCTCAGCACGACGGCCAGGTGGCGCAAGGGATGGGTCTGGGCCGCCAGGGAGTCCAGGCAGCGGGTCAGCCAGGGAGCTCCGTCATGGACGACGAGGACACCGTCGACGGCGCGGACCCCGGGGACGGATGCCGTGCCGGGGCGCGGAGGGGTGGGAGCGGGCACCGGGCCTCCGGGGCTGGTACAGGGCGGGTGGGCGCAGCGGGTGGAGCGTGACGACGCGGCGGTGCCGGAGTCAGGTCAGACGGCGCGCTTCTTCAGCTTGCGGCGCTCGCGCTCGGACAGGCCGCCCCAGATGCCGAAGCGCTCGTCGTGGGCCAGGGCGTACTCGAGGCACTCGGCGCGGACCTCGCAGCCCGTGCAGACCTTCTTGGCCTCGCGGGTGGAACCGCCCTTCTCGGGAAAGAACGCCTCGGGGTCGGTCTGGGCGCACAGAGCGCGCTCCTGCCAGGACAGCTGGCTGTCGTCGGCGGCGTCCAGCACTGGCACCAGCTGAAGTTCTTGCACGGCCCCTCCTAGACCTCGTCGCGTCCCCCTCGTCATCCGTCAGACCAGGATGCTTTAGGTGATGATCAGTCACACCCAGTAGCCATGCTCAGTCGCTGACTGGTCACTGCGGGTGAATGCAACGATGAAATTACATGCGTGTCATATGCCTGGCGTCAAGCGGCCGAATGGTAGATGCACCGCATCCGACGCGCGCCCTGCGCACGCGGCAGCCGTTCTACGCCCTGTCAAATCATCACGTTGTCGCATGTCACAGCGTCGCGGACCGGATCCGGGAGGATGCGGGGAGCAACGAGGGCGTTACGCCGAAAGAGTGTATGAAAGAATCTTGCCATGCGGATCACCATCCTTGCCGGAGGGGTTGGTGGGGCCCGGTTCCTCCGTGGCCTCGTCCACCATCTCCACCCTGACGCCGGCCCCGGGCCCGGCCACGCCCCTGGCACGCGCGACGCCGCCGAGATCACTGGGATCACTGGGGTCCCCGAGATCACCGTCATCGGCAACACGGGCGACGACATCACGTTGTTCGGCCTGCGGGTGTGCCCGGACCTCGACACGGTGATGTACACCCTCGGAGGTGGCGTCCACGAGGCTCAGGGCTGGGGCCGCTCCGGCGAGACCCACGCCGTCCAGGCCGAGCTCGCGGCCTACGGCGTCGAGCCGCAGTGGTTCGGGCTGGGCGATCGCGACATCGCCACCCACGTGGCCCGCACCCGGTGGCTCGGTCAGGGGCTCACCCTGTCGGAGGTGACCTCGCGGCTCGGCGAGCGGTGGGGGCTCCCCCGCCAGGGCGTGCGCCTGCTGCCGATGACGGACGAGCCCGTCGAGACCCACGTGGTCGTCGAGGACGCGGACGCCGAGGGCGGTCAGCGCGCCATGCACTTCCAGGAGTGGTGGGTGCGCCACCAGGCCGCGCTCCCGGCCGAGCGTTTCGTCGTGGCAGGCATGGACCGGGCCCGACCCGCTCCTGGAGTCCTCGAGGCCATCCGAACGGCTGACCTGGTCATCCTCCCCCCGTCCAACCCGGTCGTCTCGATCGGCATCATCCTCACCGTCCCCGGCGTGCGCGACGCGCTGCGGGGCACCAGGGCCCCCGTCGTCGGGGTGTCCCCCGTCGTCGGCGGCCGCCCGGTGCGTGGCCACGCCGACGCCTGCCTCGCCGCCCTCGGCCTGCCCACGACCACCGACGCCGTCGCGGGCCTGTATGCCGACTTCCTCGACGGCTGGCTGGTGGACGACGCGGACGCGGGGTCTGGCGAGGACCTGAGCCGCCGCCACCGGGGCCTCGTGGTCGAGCACCGTCCCCTTCTCATGACCGACGTCCCGGCGGCCGCCGCCATCGCGGGTGCGGCCGTCGATCTCGGCCGTCGGCTGCAGCGCGCGTGAGCGAGCCCACCGACGCACGGCCCGATCAGCCCGTCACCATCAGTCCGCTCCCAGGGATGCCGGAGGTCAGGACCGGCACCGACCTCGCGGCGGCCCTCGTCGCTGCCGCCGGGTCGGCAGGCCTGGGGCTCGCCGACGGTGACGTGCTGGCCGTCTCCAGCAAGCTCGTGTCCAAGGCGCTGGGCCTGCGCACGCCCTGGGACGGCGACCGCACGATCAGGGACGAGGTCGTCCGCGCCGCCACGCGCAGGGTGGTCGCGGAGCGCGCCACGCCCGACGGGGTGACCCGCGTGGTGGAGAGCGCCGCGGGCCCCGTCATGGCGGCCGCGGGCGTCGACGCGTCCAACACCGGGCCCGAGGGCGGTCTGCTCTCGCTGCCCGAGGACCCCGACCGCGCGGCCGACCGGCTCCGTCACGACCTCCTCGCCGTCCTTCCCCACGTGACCCGGCTCGGCGTCGTCGTCACCGACACCGCGGGCCGGCCCTGGCGCGCAGGCCAGACCGACCTCGCGCTCGGCCTGTCCGGCCTCGTGCCCGCCGACGACCTCCTCGGCGGCGTCGACCACGACGGTCGCTCCCTGTCCGTGACCAGCCGGGCCCTGGCCGACGAGATCGCCGCGGCGGCAGACCTCGTCAAGGGCAAGACCGACGGAGTGGGCGCGGCGCTGCTCCGCGGCCTGGGGCACCTCGTGCCCGGGCCGGACGCGTCGGGGATCCCGGGAGCCCGGTCGCTGGTGCGGACCGGGCCGGGCGACTGGTTCGCCCTCGGGCACCTCGAGGCCGTCCGTGCCGCGCTGGGTGCGACGCCGGGGTCGCCGGAGGCGGTGGGCGTCGGCATCCGGCCCACCGCGCTGGACGGCGCGGTCGACCGGGCCGGTCGCGCGCTGAGACTTGCCCTGCTCGACTGCTCGTCCGTGACCGCCGACGACCTGGTGCCTCACCACGACCGGGTGACGGGGACCCTGGTGTGCACCGACCGCCTCGAGCTGGGGCGCTGCCTGGCCAGGCTCGAGGTGGCGGTGGTCTCCGAGGACCTGGCCCTCGCCTGGACGGACTCACCAGGAGGTGCCGGGCTGACCTTCAGGGAGCTGGCCTGACACTTCCCGGCATCCCGCCTCGGGCCTGCCTCAGACCTCTCGGCGCCCGTCGGCGCGCTCGGGCAGCACACCAGCCCTCATCCTGGCCACCCGTTCGACGGCCTTCTGGGACTGGTCGCTGACCTCCCCCACCAGCTCCTCCAGGACGTCCTCGAGAAAGACCACGCCGGTGACCCGGTCGCCGTCGTCGAGCACCTGCGCGAGGTGCCGTCCCGTCCGCTGCATGGTGGCGAGGACGTCCTCGACCTCGTCGGCCGCCCGCACCGTGGCGAGCCGCCGGATGCGCTTGGCGGGGATGGGTTCGTCGAAGTCCTCGTCCCGGGCGTACAGCACGTCCTTGAGGTGCAGGTAGCCCACGATGTCCCCGTCGGCGTCCCGCACCAGGTAGCGCGAGAAGCCGTGCCGAGCCACGAGGCGTTCGAGGTCCTGCGGGGTGGAGGCCTCCGGCAGCGAGACGACCTCGGCGAGCGGCACGGCGACCTCTCCGGCGACGCGGTCGCTGAACTCGAGGGCACCCTTGACCAGTCCGTGCTGCTCGGCCTCGAGCAGCCCCTCACGGTGGCTCTCGGCGACGATGTCACCGACCTCCTGGGCCGTGTAGGCGGAGGCGAGCTCGTCCTTGGGGTCGATGCCGGTGGCCCGGACGACGGCCTTGGCGATGCGTTCCATCACCAGGATGATCGGGCGCAGGATCCGCGTGATCGCGAGCAGTATCGGCACCAGCACGAGCGCGGAGCGCTCGGGGCCGGCGATGGCGAGGTTCTTGGGGATCATCTCGCCGACCACCACGTGCAGGTAGACGACGAGCAGCAGGGCGAGCACCAGGGCGAACGGACCGGCGACGGCGGTGGACAGGTGGGCCGCCTCGAGCCAGCCCTCGAAGAGGTGGTGGAGCGCGACCTCGGCCAGCGCCCCCAGCCCCAGCGAGCAGACGGTGATCCCGAGCTGGGCGCACACGAGCAGCGAGGCCACCTGCTCCAGGGCGTCGAGGCACCGTCTCGCGGCAGCCGACCCGCCCTCGGCGAGGGGCTCGAGCTGGGACCGTCGAGCGGCCATCAGCGCGAACTCGGCGCCCACGAAGAAGGCGTTGCCGAGGAGTAGGAGGAGCGAGACCCACAGCGCGGTGCCGGTGCTCACCGGGCACCTCCCGCCGGGACCGTCGTTGCGTCGTCCGCCACCAGCCGCAGGCGGTCGACGCGGTGGCCGTCCATGCCCTCGACGGTGATCCGCCAGCCGTCGATGTCGACCTCGTCGCCGAGCCTGGGGATGCGTCCGAGACGCGACATGACGAAGCCGCCGAGCGTCTCGTAGGTCGGGGCCTCGGGGATGTCCGCGCCCACGCGGTCCCGCACCTCGTCGGTGCGCCACAGACCGGGGACCGTCCACGTGCCGTCGCGGCGCTCCCGCGCCTCGGGGTCACGTCGGTCGTGCTCGTCGGCGACCTCGCCGACGATCTCCTCGATCACGTCCTCCAGCGTCACGACCCCCGAGGTCCCGCCGTACTCGTCCACCACGATCGCGAGCTGGAAGCTGGTGCGCCTCAGGAGCAGCAGGAGGGGATCGAGGCGGATGGTCTCGGGCACGTGCAGGGCGTCCACCATGAGGGCGGACACGGGGACGTCCTGGCGGCGTTCGTGCGGCACGGCCAGGGCCTTCTTGACGTGGACGACACCGTCGACGTCGTCGAGGTCGTCCCCGATCACGGGGAACCGTGAGTGGCCGGTGCGGCGCGCCAGGGTGAGCACGTCGGCGGCGCTGGCGGTCCGTTCGACGGTGTCGCAGCGCACCCGCGGCGTCATGACGTCGTCGGCGGTGCGCTCGCCGAAGCCGAGGGACCTCGTGAGCAGCAGCGCCGTGTCGAGGTCGAGGGTTCCGGCCTCGGCCGACCGCCGGACGAGCGAGGACAGCTCCTGAGGGGTGCGGGCCGCCGACAGCTCCTCCTGCGGCTCGATCCCGATGCGCCGCAGGAACGCGTTGGCCGATCCGTTGAGGACGACGATGAGCGGCTTGGCGATCAGGCCGAAGACGCGGACCGGCCCGGCGACGACCTTGGCCGTCCCGAGGGGGGCCGAGATGCCGAGGAACTGCGGCACCAGCTCACCGGCGATCATCGAGCCCACGGTGGCGACCAGCATGGCGACGGCCGTCGAGAGGGGCGCGATCGCCGCCTGCGGGACGCCGATCGCGTCGAGCGGACCACGGACCAGCCCGCCGATCGCTGGCTCGGCGAGATAGCCGGTGAGCAGGGTGGTCAGCGTGATGCCGACCTGCGCCGCGGACAGCTGGGTGGACAGGCTTCGCAGCGCGACGAGGACGGGCTGGGCGCCCGCGTCCCCGGCATCGACGGCTCGCTGGACGGTGGGCCGGTCGAGGGCGACGAGGGAGAACTCAGCCGCCACGAACACCGCCGCTGCGGCGGTGAGCGCCACCGCAGCCAGCAGCAGGAGCCATTCGGTCATAGTGCGCTCATCCTACGGTCGGGGTGAGACAGACCCCCGTCACCGACGGCCGGGCGGGGCCGCGGGGTGCAAGATAGGGTGAAGGCCGATCAAGGTGCCGGTCAGAGTCGACGTGATCCAGAAAGAGGCGAGTACCGCCGTGACAACGCCCCCCAGCGGCCCGAGCTCCTCAGCATCCTTCGGAGCCAACCAGTGGCTCGTGGACGAGCTGTACGAGCAGTACAAGCAGGACAAGCAGAGCGTGGACAAGGCCTGGTGGTCGTTCTTCGAGGACTACACCCCGACCGCGGGCCAGTCCGCCGACGGGTCCGGCGCCGGAGGGGGATCGACCGGCACCGCGTCAGGGGCACCGTCGACGAGCTCCACCGAGGACGCCGCCAAGGGAGCCGACGGACCCTCGTCGCAGACGGTCGACCCGGGTTCGGCCACGGGCCGACCGGCGGAGCGACCCGCCTCTGAGAAAGCACCGGCGAAGGCACCCGCGAAGGCACCTGCCAAGGCCCCGGAGAAGGCACCGGCGAAGGACGGAGACAAGGCACCGGCCAAGGACGACAAGCCGGCGGCCAAGGGCGCCAGGCCCGGTGACAAGCAGTCGCAGCCCACCCCGCGTGACATCCCCGCTGTCAAGGACACCGGTCCTCAGGCCCAGGAGCAGGTCGTCCCGCTCAAGGGGCCGGCCGCCCGCGTGGTCGCCAACATGGCCACCTCCCTGGAGGTGCCGACGGCGACGAGCCTGCGCGCCGTCCCCGCCAAGGCGCTCATCGACAACCGCATCGTGATCAACAACCACCTGCGGCGCAGCCGCGGCGGCAAGGTCTCGTTCACCCACCTCATCGGCTTCGCCCTGGTCAAGGCGCTCGCGTCGATGCCGGACATGAACAACTCGTTCGCGGAGCGCGACGGCAAGCCCACGCTGGTCAAGCCGGCCCACGTCAACCTCGGCATCGCCATCGACCTGCCCAAGCCCGACGGCACCCGGTCCCTCGTGGTGCCGAGCATCAAGTCGGCCGAGCAGATGGACTTCGTGCACTTCTGGACGGCCTACGAGGAGCTGGTCCGCAAGGCGCGCGGCGGCAAGCTCACCGTCGACGACTTCGTGGGCACGACGATCTCGCTGACCAACCCCGGCGGAATCGGCACCAACTCCTCGACGCCCAGGCTCATGCAGGGCCAGGGCGCGATCATCGGCGTGGGCTCGTTGGAGTACCCGGCCGAGTGGCAGGGCGCCGCGCAGGAGACCCTCAACCGGCACGCGGTCAGCAAGATCCTGACGCTGACCAGCACCTACGACCACCGCATCATCCAGGGCGCCGGGTCGGGCGAGTTCCTCAAGATCATCCACGAGCTGCTCCTGGGCAAGCACGACTTCTACGACGAGATCTTCGCGTCGCTGCGCATCCCCTACGAGCCGGTCCGCTGGGTGCAGGACATCTCGGTCGGGCACGAGGACGAGATCAACAAGACGGCCCGCGTCCAGCAGCTGATCCACGCCTACCGCGTGCGTGGTCACCTGATGGCCGACATCGACCCGCTGGAGTACCGCCAGCGCCGCCACCCCGACCTCGATATCGAGCAGCACGGCCTGACCCTGTGGGACCTCGAGCGCGAGTTCGCGACGGGTGGCTTCGGCGGGGAGCCGTTGATGCACCTGCGCGACATCCTCGGGACCCTGCGCGACTCCTACTGCCGCACCGTCGGTGTCGAGTACATGCACATGCAGGACCCCGAGCAGCGCGCGTGGATCCAGGAACGCGTCGAGGCGCACCACGACAAGCAGAGCTCCGAGGACCAGCTGCGCGTGCTGCGGCGGCTCAACGCCGCCGAGGCCTTCGAGACCTTCCTGCAGACCAAGTTCGTCGGCCAGAAGCGCTTCTCGCTGGAGGGTGGCGAGTCGACGATCGCGGTCCTGGACCGGATCCTCTCCCGGGCGGCCTCGGACTCGATGGACGAGGTGTGCATCGGTATGCCGCACCGCGGCCGCCTCAACGTGCTCGCCAACATCGCGGGCAAGAGCTATGGCCAGATCTTCCGCGAGTTCGAGGGCGTGCAGGACCCGTCCACCGTCCAGGGCTCGGGCGACGTCAAGTACCACCTGGGCACCGAGGGCACGTTCACCTCCGAGGAGGGCGAGCAGACCAAGGTCTACCTCGCGGCGAACCCCTCCCATCTCGAGGCCGTCAACCCGGTCCTCGAGGGAATCGTGCGGGCCAAGCAGGACCGTCTCGGTCACGGCGGCGAGGCCTTCACGGTCCTGCCGATCCTGATGCACGGCGACGCGGCGTTCGCGGGGCAGGGCGTGGTCGCCGAGACCCTGCACCTGTCCCAGCTGCGTGGCTACCGCACGGGCGGCACGATCCACATCGTCGTCAACAACCAGGTCGGCTTCACGACCGCCCCGTCCAGCTCGCGCTCGTCGGTCTACTCCACCGACGTGGCCCGGATGATCCAGGCGCCGATCTTCCACGTCAACGGCGACGACCCCGAGGCCTGCGTGCGCGTGGCCGAGCTGGCCTACGAGTTCCGTCAGACGTTCGCCAAGGACGTCGTGATCGACCTCGTCTGCTACCGGCGTCGCGGTCACAACGAGGGTGACGACCCCTCGATGACGCAGCCGCTGATGTACAACCTGATCGAGGCGAAGCGCAGCGTCCGCAAGCTCTACACCGAGGCGCTGATCGGCCGTGGTGACATCACGGTCGAGCAGGCCGAGGACGCGCTGCAGGACTACCAGCAGCAGCTGGAGCGGGTGTTCGTCGAGACCCGCGAGGCCATCAAGGCGGCGCGGTCCGGCCAGGACAGCGGGCCGTCCGGGCTCGAGCGTCCCGAGGCGCAGGAGGCCGACGACAAGGCGCCGGCCAAGTTCGTCGACACGGCCATCTCGCACGACACGCTCATGCACATCGGCAAGGCCTTCGTGGCCACCCCCGAGGGCTTCACGGTGCACCCCAAGCTGCGCCAGATGCTCGAGAAGCGGGCCGACTCTGTCGCCAACGGCGGCATCGACTGGGGCACGGCCGAGCTCATCGCCTTCGGCTCGCTGCTCATGGAGGGCACCCCGGTCCGCCTGTCGGGCCAGGACTCCCGTCGAGGCACCTTCGTGCAGCGCCACTCGGTCCTGATCGACAAGTCCTCGGCCGAGGAGTGGACCCCGCTGCTCTACCTCGGCAAGGGCCAGGCCCGGTTCTGGGTCTACGACTCCCTGCTGAGCGAGTTCGCGGCCATGGGCTTCGAGTACGGCTACTCCGTGGAGCGGCCCGACGCCCTGGTGGTGTGGGAGGCGCAGTTCGGCGACTTCGCCAACGGCGCGCAGAGCATCGTCGACGAGTTCATCTCGTCCTCGGAGCAGAAGTGGGGCCAGCGCTCCTCCGTGGTCCTGCTCCTCCCCCACGGCTACGAGGGTCAGGGGCCGGACCACTCGTCCGCGCGCATCGAGCGCTACCTGCAGCTGTGCGCGCAGGACAACATGACGGTGGCCTTCCCCAGCACGCCGGCGTCCTACTTCCACCTGCTGCGTCGTCAGGCCTACGCACGACCACGGCGTCCGCTGATCGTGGCGACGCCCAAGTCGATGCTGCGGCTCAAGGCTGCGGCGAGCAGCCCGGAGGACTTCACCAACGGCACCTTCGAGCCCGTCATGGGCGACCGGACCGGGGTCGACGCGAGCAAGGTCGACCGCGTGCTGCTGTGCTCGGGCAAGGTCTACTACGAGCTGGACGCCTACCGGCAGAAGGCCGAGGACACCTCGACCGCGATCATGACGGTGGAGCGGATCGCCCCGTTCCCGGCCAAGGAGATGGCGGAGGCTCTGGCGACCTACCCGGACGCCGAGGTGGTGTGGGTGCAGGACGAGCCCGCCAACCAGGGCGCCTGGTCCTACGTCGCGCTGACCGGCCCGGAGCTGCTGGAGCAGCACGGCGAGACGCGCCGCTTCCGCCTGGTCAGCCGCCCCGCCTCGGCCGCCCCGTCGACGGGGTCGTCCAAGGCTCACGCGGCCGAGCAGGCCGAGCTGGTGGAGCGCGCCTTCGCGCGCTGACCTGCGGTTCGCCCGGACGGGGCCCGTCACCTCGGTGACGGGCCCCGTCCGTCGTCCGACCCGGTATGCCGCGCACCGGGCGCCGCCTCGCGATGGGGCACAATGTCAGCGTGTACTTCACGGACCGTGGCATCGAGGAGCTTCAGCACCGCAGGGGTGACGAGGAGATCACGTTCGACTGGCTCGCCAAGCAGCTGCGCGCCTTCGTCGACCTGAACCCCGAGTTCGAGGTCCCGGTGGAGCGCCTGGCGACGTGGCTCGCCCGGCTCGACGAGGATGACGACTGAGCGACCGCCGTCCTGCCCCGGCTCCGTGCGAGCCTCCGGACCGACAGACAAGGATCCACACGTGGTGTTCCACGACCAGCAGACCTACAACCCGTCCCCGTCCCACGTGGCGCCGGTCAACGGCGACCACGGACCGCGTGACGTGGGTCTAGTCTTCATCGGTGACTCCTTCGTCGCCGGGTACGGCGACCCCAAGGGGCTGGGCTGGGTGTCCCGGGTGGTGTCGCGGACCCAGCACCCGGACGTCCAGCTCTCGGCCTACAACCTCGGCATCCGCGGTGACTCCTCGGCCGACGTCCTCGGGCGTTGGCGCACCGAGTGCCCTCCCCGTTGGCAGGGACGCGGCGAGCGCCGCCTGGTCATCAGCGCCGGCCACCACGACGTCCTCGACGGGATCACGACCGCACGGTCGCGGCTCAACCTGGCCAACATCCTCGACGACGCGCAGGCCCAAGGCATCGCGGCCTTCGTGGTGGGCTCCACCCCGACCAACGACCCGACCTTCAACGCCACCCTCGAGATCGTCACCGAGGCCCAGGCCGACGTGTGCGCGCGCCGCGGCGTCCCGTTCGTCGACTGCTTCCGCCCGCTCCAGGGGCACGACCAGTGGACCGCCGACCTGGACGCCACCGGTGACGGCTTCCACCCCGGCCAGGCCGGCTACGGCCTCATCGCCTGGCTGGTCCTGCACGGCGGCTGGGACGCCTGGATGCGCCTCGCCCGCTGAGCCCGTCGTCCACCGGTCGTCGCGGTGCGTCGCCCGCTTGGCCCTCGGCGCCGGGCGCCGCGCCTCCCCGTGCGCGCCCGGACGAGGCTCTAGGTTGGGTGGCAGCACCCCGCCTCTCGCCTCGGAAGGATCCACGATGACCCGCACGACCCGCGCCGGCGTCCCGCTGGCACTCGGCCTCGCTCTCGCCGCGACCCTGTCGGCCTGCGGATCCGAGACCACCCAGACCACCCAGACCACCCAGACCACCCAGACCACCCAGAGCACGCAGGCCACCCAGAGCACGCAGGCCACCCAGCCCGCCACGAGCTCGGCCGGATCGGCGTCGTCAGCCGCCTCCTCCGACGCCACCGGCACCTCCGCCGCGTCCAGCGGCACCACCACGGCGACCGGCACACCCGGCACCTCCGGCGCCGGCAAGACCTACACCATGGCGGTCGTCAACGACCACGACAACGAGACGTCCTGCTGGACCGTCATCAACGACGAGGTCTACGACGTGACGGCCTGGATCAGCCAGCACCCGGGCGGTCCCGCCCGCATCAAGGGCCTGTGCGGGCAGGACGGCACGTCCCAGTTCACCGGCCAGCACCAGGGCGCGGAGCTGCCGATGCAGCGTCTGGCGTCCTTCAAGATCGGCGCCCTCGCCAAGTGACCGACCGCTCGTCCTGACGAGCCGCCCGCGCCTGAGCCGCCCGAGGATCTCCCCGGGCGGCTCACGCCATCTGTCCGTGTCGCACGCCTCAGTGCGTGAGCACGACCTTGCCGAAGAGCTCGTCGCCCGCCATCCGCTCGAAGCCCGCCCGCGCCTGGTCCAACGGGTGCGTGGAGTCGATGACGGGCTCGATGCCGCGCTCGGACACGAACCTCGCGAGCCGCTCGAGCTCGGACCGGTTGCCCATCGTCGAGCCCACCACCCGCAGCTGGCGGAAGAAGATGTCGTTCAGCTCGGTCCGCGAGGGGTCTCCGGACGTCGCCCCCGCCGTGACGAGGGTGCCGCCCGACACCAGCGACTTGATGGAGTGCCGCCAGACGGCCGCCCCGACCGTGTCCAGCACGGCGTCGACCCGATCGGGCAGGCGAGCCCCGGGCTCGAAGACGTCGGCGGCGCCGAGCTCCAGCGCCCTGGCTCGCTTGCTCGCGTCCCGTGACGTGGCCCAGACGCGCAGCCCCGCTGCCGCCCCCAGCTGCACGAGGGCGGTGGCGACCCCACCGCCCGCGCCCTGGACGAGCACGGTGGCCCCGGGCTGGACCCCGGCGTTCGTGAAGAGCATGCGGTAGGCCGTGAGCCACGCCGTGGACAGGCAGGCGGCGTGCTCCCAGGACATCCCCGTGGGCTTGGGCACCACGTTGCGCTCGGGGACGGCCACGCGCTCGGCCATCGTCCCGGGGTTGAGCTCCGACAGCAGGGTCCGGCGCGGGTCGAGCGTCTCGTCGCCGAGCCAGCCGTCGGAGGCGACCACGGCGTGGACGATGACCTCCTGCCCGTCCTCGGTGGTGCCGGCGCCGTCGCAGCCGAGGATCATGGGTAGGCGGTCCGCCGCCAGCCCGACCCCCTTGAGCGACCACAGATCATGGTGGTTGAGGCCGGAGGTGCGCAGGGTCACGGTCGTCCACCCGGGCCTGGATCGGGGTTCCGGCTGGTCCCCGACCTCGAGCCCGGACAGCGGGTCGTCGGCGGACTGGCGGGCGGCATACACGGCGAGCATGTCCTCGAACCTATGCCACCCGCCTCGGACACGCAGCGGGCGAGACCGACGCCAGGCGCCGGGTGACGCGTTCGCGTCCGAGGCCACCCCCCACCCGAGCGTAGGCTGGCCGGTGGCCCGTCCCCAGCCCGAAGGTAGGTCCCATGCCCCGCAAGCACCTCGGCTTCGCAGTCGTGCGTGGTCGCTCGATGGAGCCCACCCTGCACGAGGGCGACTGGCTGCTGGTGGCGTTCGGCGCCCGCCCCCGGATCGGTCGGCTCGCGGTCGTGCGGCTCCCCGACGGCGAGCGCGGTCCCCGTCCGCTGTCGGTCAAGCGCGTGACCGGACGCGACCCCAAGACCCGCCAGGGCTGGTGGGTCGAGCGGGACAATCCCCGCGAGGGCGTCGACTCGTGGCACGTCGGCGCCCTGGGCGACGACGACATCGAGGGCCTGGTGCTCAAGCGGGTCCCGACCCCGCTGCTGCGCCTCCCCCGCTTCACCCGCCCAGCGCAGCCCTGACCACCAGCCTGAGCTCGTGACCGGTGGCAACGACGCGAGTTGTTGCAAGCGAGGTGCAGGATCGCCCTGCGCTCCCCCGTCGGGTTAGGTTGGGAAGGACGTGACGTCCGGTCACGCTTCGAATCTTCCGCGAAAGGAACTTGCGATGTTCACGTTCGCCCCGGTCGAGGTTCACGCCCACTGCGACCTCCCGTGCGGTGTCTACGACCCCGCCCAGGCCCGCATCGAGGCCCAGTCCGTCAAGGCCATCATCGAGAAGGTCGCGGACAACGACGACCCCGACTTCAAGGTCCGCGCGACGATCATCAAGGAGCAGCGCTCCCAGCTGGTCAAGGAGCACCTGTGGGTGCTGTGGACCGACTACTTCAAGCCCCCGCACTTCGAGAAGTTCCCGCAGCTGCACACCCTCGTCAACGAGGCGACCAAGCTGGCCGGAGCCTCGGGCACCAAGGGTGAGTGGGACGTCGCCAAGGCCGACGAGCTCCTGGCCAAGATCGACGAGATCGCGGCGATCTTCGCCGAGACCAAGAAGGCCTGAGCCCGGCTCTGCCTCCTCAGACCTGACGGCCCCGCACCCCCCGCGCGGGGCCGTCAGCCTGTTCCGGCCCTCGAGCCCGTATGCCGCCCGCACCGGCGTTTCGGCAGGGCCACCGCCTTGTGCGACAATGGGTGTTTGAGGCCCGTCCCGGGCCAGCGAACCGACGCCCCTCGCGGGCGACGTCCGACCCGCCAGACACGAGGAGTCCTCATGAGCAAGCGCGCCCGCAAGCGTCGTGCCCGCAAGAAGAACGGCGCCAACCACGGCCGCAAGCCCAACGCCTGAGCCCAGGCGTCCGGCGACGAGAGGCCCCCACCCGCACGAGCGGGACGGGGGCCTTCGTCATGCAGGAGGCGGGCGCCTCGGGACGACCTCGAGAAGCCCGGCGACGGCGCCGGTCGTCGGTCACCGGACCTCAGGCGGCCCGCCCTGCCGCACCTCCCACCGCGAAGCCCGGGACGGTCCGACCCAGCCACTCCAGCGCCTGGGCGAAGTGCCTGGACCAGACCGACGTCCGGTGACCGGTTCCGGGCGCCATGACCAGGGTGACCGACGTGGGGGCCTTGGCGGACGCCGCCAGCGCCGTGCTCCCCGCGTAGGACACGGGGTCGCCGTCGGAGGTCTGGACCCACAGGGCGACCGGGGGTCGGGTGGTCGTGAGGAGATGGGGCAGGTCGTAGGCGTCCTTCTGCTGCTGGGTCCGCAGCACGTGACGGCCCGAGAAGGTCGGCCGTCCGTAGACGCCGAGGACGACGCCGGCTCCGAACGTCTGGGGGTGCCGGACAGCGACCATGGCGGCGCAGTAGCCCCCGGCGGAGAACCCCGCGCTGGCCCAGCTCGCCCGGTCGGTCCGGACCCGCAGGCGTGACCGGACGAGCTCGGGGACGTCCTGGGTCAGCCAGGTCTCGACCTGCGCGCCACCGGGGGCGTTCACGCGCTCCGAGTCGGTGCCCTTGGGGAAGTCCAGCTGTGGCGACACCATGACCAGTGGCGCCACCTTGCCGCGGGTCACGGCCGCGTCAATGCGCTCACGCCCTTGCGGCGCGTCGAGCCACTGGTCGGGGCTGCCGGGGTAGCCGTGCATCGTCATGACCACCGGGTAGTCGCGTCGTGCCTGGGCGGGGGCGGCGTAGTCCTCGGGCAGGAGCACGACGACTCGTCCCGTGAGTCCGCTCCGACGCCCGGTGACCTGAAAGGTCTGCACGCGGTCGTTCGGGCTGGGGAGCGGCGGCAGCGATGCGCGACTCGCGCTCGGCCTCGGGGCAGGTGTCGCTCCGTAGATCGCGCCGGCGGAGCCCCCTGTGGTGGTGGCGTGGGCCGTGGGGTCGTTCGTGCCGGCGAGGTCACCCCAGTCGACGTACCACTGGTTCTGGGCGTTGAGGACGATGGCCACCGACAGCACGGCCAGGACGGCGACGAGCACCATGGCCAGCGCGCGCTGCACCGCCCCCCACACCGTCCGCCGGGTCCGTCCGGTCAGGATCGCACCGGTGATCAGGGCGACCGTCGTCACCGTGATCGCCAGGGCGACGAACGGCCCACCCGTCAGCTCCATGCCTCCCCCTCGGTCCTGCCTCGCTCGTCGTGCCGGCGCGTCATGGTGTGTGACGCCGCAGGCCACCGCCAGGATGGCACGCCGGGCGCCGGCCGTGACGAAGGCCCCCTCCCGGTCGGGAGGGGGCCTTCGTCGTCGGACCGGCGCGTCGGATCAGCGACCGTACTCGATGGTGATGCTGGCGATGATCTGCGTACGCAGCTGGACGGGTGCCTGCTCGCAGGCGCACGACCGCCGGATCAGGGCCTTGAGGGCCTGGTCGCGCTGGTACTCGTCCAGGCAGGGAGGGCACTCGCGCAGGTGGCGTGCGAAGTCCTCGCAGTCGCTCTCGGTCATCTCGCCGTCGAGGTACTCGAAGACGTGCTCCATGAAGTTCGAGCAGTCCATGTGCTCTCCCATCACTTCACCCCGCTGTCCTGCTGAGCCTGCGCACCCTCCGCGCCCTCCGCGCCCTCCGCGCCCTCCGCGCCCTCCGGAGCGACGAAACCACGCTCGACGGCGTAGTCGCTGAGCAGGTCGCGCAGCTGGCGGCGGCCCCGGTGCAGCCGCGACATCACGGTGCCGATGGGCGTGCCCATGATCTCCGCGATCTCCTTGTAGGCGAATCCCTCGACGTCGGCCAGGTAGACGGCCAGGCGGAAGTCCTCGGGGATCTCCTGCAGCGCGCGCTTGACGTCGCTGTCGGGGAGGTGGTCGAGCGCCTCCATCTCGGCGCTGCGGTTGCCCATCGACGAGTGCGAACCCGCGCGGGCCAGCTGGTAGTCCTCGATGTCCGAGGAGTCGGACTGCTGGGGCTCGCGCTGCTTCTTGCGGTACGTGTTGATGTACGCGTTCGTCATGATGCGATACAGCCAGGCCTTGAGGTTGGTCCCGGGCTTGTACTGGTGGAACGCGGCGTAGGCCTTGGCGAAGGTCTCCTGGACGAGGTCCTCGGCGTCGGACGGGTTGCGCGTCATCCGCAGCGAGGCGCTGTAGAGCTGGTCCAGGTAGGGCAGGGCGTCCGCCTCGAAGCGGGCCTGCCGGTCGGTGGGGCTCTCGGTGGCCACGTCGATCTCAGTCATCGGGGCCAAGCCTAGTCCGGCGGACCCCACCTGAGGGTGGATGTCCAGCGCCGGATGGTCTGACGTCGGCAGGACGGGGGTGACGAGCACGGGGCGACTCCTACGGAGGGACGGACAGCAGGGTCAACGGTCCCCCAGCGGGTGACATTCCCGTATGCCGGCAGCCCGGCGCCTCGCGGGGTCAGAGCACCTCGCCGGTGTCCGGGTCGACGACGCCCGTCAGCTGGTCGGCCGGCGCGGGGTCGAGCAGCTGCGGGCCGTTGTTGCGCACGTCGTTGACGGCGGTGCTCACGGCATACGCGTCGAACCGCCCTGGCAGGGCGAGGTTGAGGTAGGGCTGGACGTGGTCCGGGGTCGTCGCGTCGGGGTCGAGCCACCCGGCCCAGTGCTCCGGCTCGAGGATCAGGGGCTGGCGGTCGTGGATGGTCGCCAGGTCGGGGTCGGCGCTGGTCGTGATCACGCAGTAGGTCGTGAGCCACGCGTCGGGGTGGTCGTCGGGCAGGGACCGGTCCCGCCAGAACTCGTAGAGCCCGGCCATGACCAGGGGGTCGCCGTCGGCGCGGTGGATGTAGAACGGCTGCTTGCGGGGTCTGCCCTTGCGGTCGGTGAGGGACGGCGAGCGCTGCCACTCGTAGTAGCCGTCCGCCGGGACCAGGCAGCGGCGGGCAGCAGCGGCGCGCGCGTACGCCGGCTTGTCCAGGAGCGTCTCGGCGCGGGCGTTGATCATCCGCGTGCCGACCTTGAGGTCCTTGGCCCAGGACGGGACCAGACCCCAGGTCAGCAACCTCAGCTGCCGGCTGGGATCCTGCTCGGGCTCGCCCCTGGGCCGCCGGGTCAGCACGACCGGGGCGGCCTTGGTCGGGGCCACGTTGTAGTCGGCGGCCGGACCGGCCCCCTGGGCTCGCTCCAGCGGGGCGATCGTGCGGACCGGCTCGGCCGTCCGGTCTTCGTCGACGTCCAGGGCCTCGACCAGCTCCGCCATGTCCTTGCTCGCTGCGTACCGTCCGCACATGCCGACAGCGTAGGCGCCATTGACTACGCTGGGCGGCAGCACCTGCACCCCAGCGAACGGAACCCCGTTGACCCTCGCGGACCCCGACCATCCGGTCGACCAGACGCCCCGCCCCTCCGACACCGTCGACGCCACGCCTGCCGACTGGCCCGCGCCTACGCCGGCCGCCCCGGTCGACGCCACCGCCGTGCTGCCGGGCAGCAAGTCGATCACCAACCGCTTCCTGGTGCTGGCAGCGCTGGCCAACGACACCTCCCGGATCCGGCGCCCGCTCCGCTCGCGCGACACCCTCCTGATGGCCCAGGCCCTGCGGGACCTCGGGGTCGGGGTGCGCGACCACGAGGGCGACGAGCCCGGCTGCCCCGACTGGATCGTCGAGCCGGCGCCGCTGCACGGGCCGGCCGCGATCGACTGCGGTCTGGCGGGCACGATCATGCGCTTCCTGCCGCCGCTCGCCACGCTGGCCGACGGTCCGGTCGTCGTCGACGGTGACCCGCACGCCCGCACCCGGCCCGTCGGTCCGGTCCTCGACGCGCTGCGCGCGCTCGGCGCCGCGATCGACGACGGCGGCCGCGGGGCGATGCCGTTCACGATCGACGGGCGTGGGGGTCTGCGCGGCGGGACGGTGACCGTGGACGCCTCGGGCAGCAGCCAGTTCATCTCCGCGCTGCTGCTGTCCGGCGCGCGCTTCGACGGGGGCGTGACGATCCACCACGTCGGCAAGCCCCTGCCGAGCCTGCCCCACATCCAGATGACCGTGGAGGCCCTGCGGGACGCCGGCGTGGTCGTCGACGACGCCGAGCCCGACACCTGGCGCGTCGAGCCGAGCGAGATCAACGCCCTCGACGTCACGGTCGAGCCCGACCTGTCCAACGCCGCGGTCTTCCTGGCGGCGGCCCCCGTGACCGGCGGTCTCGTGCACGTGCCGGCCTGGCCGGCGGTGACCACGCAGGCGGGCGACCACATCCGTGAGGTCCTGCAGCAGATGGGGGCCGAGGTCCACCTGGATCGCGCGGGCCTGACCGTCACGGGCCGCGGGCTGCACGGCATCGACGTGGACCTGCACGACGCGAGCGAGCTGACGCCCGTGGTGGCCGCCCTCGCCGCGCTCGCCGACTCCCCCACGTGGATCCGCGGCGTCGGCCACATCCGACGGCACGAGACCGACCGCATCGCTGCGCTCGCGACCGAGATCAACCGGCTCGGCGGCGACGTGAGCGAGACCGAGGACGGGCTCGTGATCCGACCGCGCCCGCTGCACGCAGGCCTGTTCCGCACCTACGCCGACCACCGGATGGCCATGGCCGCGGCCGTCCTGGGGCTCCGGGTGCCCGGGGTCGTCATCGAGGACGTCGCGACCACCGCCAAGACGCTGCCTGACTTCACCCGTCGCTGGACCTCCTTCCTCGCGGGCGAGACGGCGGCCACCGAGCGCCTGGTCCGCGCCGGGGCCACCCCTCGCGGGGGGCGCCGGTGAGCCGACGGTCGTATGACGAGAGCGACGTGCGGGTCCGCCCCAACCGTCGCGGGTCCCGCCCCCGCACCAAGGACCGTCCGGCCCACGAGGACGCGGTGGAGGCCCTCGTCACCGCCGTCGACCGCGGCCGCTACACCACGCTCCTCGGTGAGGGAACCGCCGACGAGCGCGTCGTCACCGCCATGAAGGCCCGCGAGCTCGGCCGCAAGGGGATCGTCGTCGGCGACCGCGTCGGGCTCGTCGGTGACCTGCAGGGCGGCCCCGACCACCTGGCCCGCATCGTCCGCCAGCACGAGCGCCGTTCGGTGCTGCGCCGCACGGCCGACGACACGGACCCGGTGGAGCGCATCATCGTCGCCAACGTCGACCAGCTCGTCGTCGTCACCGCCCTGGCCAACCCGGAGCCGCGACCCCGCATGATCGACCGCTGCCTGGTGGCGGCCTACGACGCGGGGCTCGAGCCGATCCTGGTGCTCACCAAGGCTGACCTGGTCGACCCCACGCCCCTCATCGAGGCCTACGCGCCCCTCGGGGCGCGGTGCATCGCGACGTCCACGCTCTCCGACACCGAAGTGCTGGCGGGCGCCTCCCCCGAGGACGTGCTGGCCCGCACCACCGGGCTGGACGAGCTGCGCGACGCGCTGACCGGACAGGTGAGCGTCATGGTCGGCCACAGCGGCGTCGGCAAGTCCACCCTCGTCAACCTGCTCGTCCCCGACGCCATGCGGGCGACGGGGCACGTCAACGACCACACGGGCCGGGGGCGGCACACCAGCACGTCCGCGATCGCCCTGCGCCTCCCCGACGCGTCCGGCTGGGTCGTCGACACCCCGGGCGTCCGCAGCTTCGGCCTCGCGCACGTCCGCCTGGACCGCATCGTCGCGCTGTTCCCGGACCTGGAGCCGGGCACGGCCGACTGCCCCCGCGGGTGCACGCACGACGAGGAGGAGTGCGGCCTCGACGCCTGGGTGGCCTCGGGTCAGGCCGGCCCCGCGGGCGTCGCCCGGCTGGACAGCCTCCGCCGCCTGCTGCGGGCCCGGTCCGCGGGCGAGGACACCTAGACCCTCGCCCGCGTGGATCCGCCGCCTGCTGCGGGGCGGGTCCGCGAGCGAGGACCCCGGCCTCTAGACGCGCGGCTCCGCCGCCTGCTGCAGGCCCGGTCCGCGGGCGAGGACGCCGGCCTGTCGCCGCGCGTGGCGCCCGGACCGGAGCGGGCTCCCGCCGCAGACTGTCGGGATGGACCTGCAGCGACGTCCCGTCGAGGAGAGCATCGGCGACCGCGACCTCACCCAGTGGCGCACCCCGATCGGCCGCGCGCTCGCCCGCGTCGTCACGCGGACCTCGACGTGGACGGCTGCGACCTGGTTGCTCGTTGCCACCGTCCTCGTCTGCTTCGTCGGGATCGTGGGCCTGACGGCCGCGGCCACCGAGACCTACGACGCGGTCGTCGAGGGCGACGGCGTGGCGGCGCTCGACCATCCCGTCCTCGAGCTCGCCGTGCAGCACCGCACGCCGGCCCTGGCCCAGGCCCTCACCACGTTCACCGACATCGGTGGCAAGGTCGGTATGCCGATCCTCTCGGTGGCGCTGGTCCTGCTGGCGACCTGGGCCTGGCGGTCGTGGTCGCCCGCCGTCCTCACCACCCTCGCCGCCGCGGGCTCGCTCGCGATGACGGTCGTGGGCAAGCAGCTGATCGGACGCGTCCGGCCCCCTCTCGCCGACGCCGTCCCCCCGTTCGAGACCTCGCCCAGCTTCCCCAGCGGGCACACCCTCAACACCACCGTCATCATCGGGGTCCTGACCTATCTGCTCCTCACCCACCTGCACCGGCGGCGCACGCGGATCCTCGCCGTCGTGCTGGCATCCTGCTGGATCGTCGCGATGGGGCTCTCCCGCGTCGTTCTCGGTCACCACTGGCTCACCGACGTCGTGACCGGGTGGCTGCTCGGGCTGGCCTGGGTGCTGGCGCTGGTGGTGTGCCACCGGATGTGGCTGACCGTGCGCAAGCATCGGTCGCCCTCCCCGTCCCCGGCGGCACAAGGCCGGTCCGGGACGACGAAGGCCACCTAGCCACCCACACCCTGAGGGGCCAGAAGACCGCCGACCGCTCCCGCCTGCGCCATCCCTGTCGACCCCGGGCACGCGCGCCACCCCTGTCACCCGCGCGCCCGTGGGCGCGGCCACGCGGGTGACAGGTAGTTTGGGCGGGTGAGCCCCTCCTATGACGACGACGTCCGCCTCGCCCACGTGCTGGCCGACTCGGTCGAGCGTGTGACGATGACCCGGTTCAAGGCCGAGGACCTCAAGGTCGACACCAAGCCCGACCTCACCCCCGTCACCGACGCCGACCGGGACGCCGAGGAGCTCATCCGCAGTCAGCTCAAGCGCACCCGTCCTCGCGACGCGGTCCAGGGCGAGGAGTTCGGCACGACGGGCCACGGGGCACGGCGGTGGATCATCGACCCCATCGACGGCACCAAGAACTACGTGCGGGGGCTTCCCGTCTGGGCGACCCTCATCGGGCTGGTCGACGGAGACGAGCCCGTCGTCGGCCTCGTCTCTGCCCCGGCGCTCAACCGGCGGTGGTGGGCCGCCAAGGGATCGGGTGCCTACACCGGCCGCAACCTGTACTCCGCCAAGCGGATCCACGTCTCGGGCGTCTCGTCCATCGGGGACGCGTCGCTCTCCTACGCGTCCCTCGGCGGGTGGCGCGACGCCGGCCGGCGCGAGGAGTTCCTGCAGCTCATGGACGACTGCTGGCGCACCCGCGGGTTCGGGGACTTCTGGTCCTACATGCTGGTCGCCGAGGGCGCCTGCGACCTCGCGGCCGAGCCCGAGCTGGCGGTGCACGACATGGCGGCGCTCGTCCCGATCGTCACCGAGGCCGGCGGGCGCATGACCTCGCTCGACGGGTCACCCGCGCCCTGGGGCGGCAACGCCGTCGCCACCAACGGGCTCCTGCACGACGAGGTCCTGCGCCGGCTCGGCTGACGCACCGACGGCGTAGGCGCCTCGACGTACGACGGGCCACCTCGACGCACGACAGGCCCGCGGGGGTGGAGCCGCCTCGGCTGAGGGCGCTGGCGCGCGGCGCCTCGACGTACGACAGGCGCACCAGCCTGGGGCGGCTCGGGTGCCCGGCCGGGCGAGACCAGCACGTCTGTGCCGGTTCAGCCCTCGCGCCGGCGCACCTCGACGTCGCCTCGGCCGAGCGCCCGCACCTCGTCGGCGACCTGGTCGGCGTCGCCCACGACGACCACGGTCCACCGCCCGACGTCGGCCCGGCCGTAGGCCTCGACGAGTGCCTCACCCGTCAGCGAACGCGTCTCCTCGAACATCTCGGTCACCCAGCGCGGCGGCAGTTTCTCCAGGGCGAGACCGGCGGCCTCGTCCGCCACGGAGTCCGCGGTCGCGTAGCGCGCCGGTGCGGTCTGGCTGACGAAGTCGACCCCCGAGCGCACCTCCTCCGGCGTGAAGCCCTCGCGTGCCTTCTCGAGGATGTCGAGCAGGATGCCCACGGACTCGCCCGTCACGTCCGCGCGCACGGATCCGCTGGCGATGAACAGCCCACCGTCGGCGCGCGGCACGAAGGCCGTCCGCAGGCCGTACGTGTAGCCCTTGTCCTCCCGCAGCACGGAGTCGACCCTGGCCTGCGGCGCACCACCGACCAGGAAGCTCAGGACCGGGTAGGCGCCCCATCCGTGCCGGCGATCGGGACCGAGGCAGCCGACGTACAGCTCCGACTGCACCGAGCCGGGTCGGTCCACCACGACGATGCGGCGGGCGTCCTCCCGCCGCACGGGACCCTGCGGACCCACCGGCTCTACCGGTTGCGGCGTCCAACCACCGAAGGTGCGCTCGACCAGTGCGTGCAGCTCCTGCAGCGGCTCGGCACCGAGGGGAGACAGGTCACCGGCGACGACCAGGACGGCTCCGGTCGGCCCCACGTGGTCGTGGTGGAAGTCCCGCACGGCGGGGGCGGTGATCGCCCGCACGGTGGCGGGGCTGCCGGCCGACGGGCGCGAGGCGCGCGACTCGGGGGTGTAGAACGTGGCGGCGAACTCCCGCATGGCACGGCTGCGGGGGTCGGCGTTCTCCTGCTCGATGTCGGCCAGGCGCTTGCGCCGGGCGCGGTCCACCTCGTCATCGGGGTAGGCGGGACGCTGGACGCACTCGGCGAGCAGCTCCAGGCCACGCTCGAGCCGGCTCACGGGGACGTCCAGGTCGAGCACGAGGCCGAACTCGCTGGTGGAGGATCCGAGCGCCACCCCTGCCCGTTCCAGCAGCTCGGCGAACTCCTCCGCCGAGTGGTCCAGCGTCCCCTCGTCGAACGTCCGGGACAGCAGCGCCAGGATTCCCTCGAGCTCTCGGGGCTCCTGCGCCGGCACGACAGGGATGGCCAGCCGCACCGAGGCGACGTACTGCCCGGGCGTGTGGAAGGTCTGCAGCCCCAGTCCGTTGTCGAGCCGGGTCGTGCTGGGCTCGGGGAAGGCCCAGGGCCCCGGGGGCGCGACCTCGGGACGTGCGGGGATCGGGGTGTCGGTCATGCCGAGGCTCCTTCGCTGGTCTGGACCTTGAGATGCGCCACGACGGCTCGGTTGGCCGGTCGCAGGTATGCCGACGCGGCCGCCCGCACCTGGTCGGGCGTGATGGTGGCCAGGCGGTCGAGGAAGGTGTTGGCGTGCTGCGCGTCCCCGTGCAGGGCGGCGTGCCCGCAGATGATGTCGGCGCGCTCGTCCGCCGCGGCCAGGGCGTGCAGCCAGGCGCGTTCGCTCTGCGCCAGGACCGACTCCATCTCGACGGGGGTCGGCCCCTCGTCGGCGAACCGGTCGAGCTCCTCGCACAGGGCAGCCTCGGCCACGTCGGGGTCCACTCCGTCGGCGACGTCCACGGAGATGAAGCCGAGCGACACCCCGTCGACGAGCCCCCAGGCCATCCCCTGCACGCTGTTGGCGAGCTGCTCGCGGCGCACGAGGCGGCGGTACACCCGAGACGAGGCCATCCCCGCAAGGGCGTCCAGAGCAGCGGACGCGGCGTAGAACTCGTCCGTGTCGTCCACCGGGAGGCGGAAGGCCACGAACAGGCGGTCGCTGGGCACGTCCGACCTCCGCTCGAAGCGGACCGGGTTCTCCAGGGGTGGCAGGGCCGCAACGGGCTCGCGGCCGGCCGCGGCGCTGGCGGGCAGGTGGCCGAAGTAGGTCTCGGCGGCGGCGAACCCCTCTTCGGCGGTGAGGTCCCCGACGAGCGTCAGCGTCGTGTTGTTCGGGCCGTAGTACCGCTCGAAGAAGGCGTGCACGTCCTCGAGGCTGGCACCGTCGAGATCTTCCATCGACCCGATGGTGGGGTGGTGGTACGGGTGCCCCTCGGGGAACACCAGGGCGTAGAGGTCCGGCAGGGCGAAGCCGTAGGGCTGGTTGTCGTACCGCTGCCGCTTCTCCTCCTTGACCACGTCGCGCTGGTTGTCGAGGTTGGCCTGCGTGACGGCGGGGAGGAGCCGGCCGTGCCGGTCGGCCTCCAACCACAGCGCGAGCTCGTAGGCGCCGCGAGGCACCGTCTCGAAGTAGTTGGTGCGGTCGAACCACGTCGTGGCGTTGAGCCGGCCCCCGCGCGACATCAGCTCGGAGAAGTGCTCCCCTGACGCGACGTTCTCCGACCCCTGGAACATCAGGTGCTCGAACAGGTGCGCGAAACCGGTTCGCCCGGCCACCTCGTGTCGCGACCCCACCCCGACCCAGAGGTTGACCGTCACCGTGGTGATGGACCTGTCCTCGTTGACGATGACGCGCAGCCCGTTGGGCAGGGTGCGCTCCGCGATCTGATAGTTCAACGGCATGCCGACCACCCTAGGCGACAACCACCCAGAACGCAGAAAAGCCCCGGACCTGGTGGTCCGGGGCTTCCCCACAATGTTTGTCCGGCGGCGTCCTACTCTCCTACACCGTCACCAGTGCAGTACCATCGGCGCTGTAAGGCTTAGCTTCCGGGTTCGGAATGGGACCGGGCGTTTCCCT
>NZ_DKGR01000047.1:0-32658 GCF_002453335.1 Arsenicicoccus sp. UBA6765 | reverse complement strand
TCCGCCCATCGGTGGATCGAGGTTAAGCCGGTGTCCGTCGAACGGGGTCAACCCCACTCCAACATCCTTGGACCGAACACTCACGATCTCGGGGCTGGGGTCAGCCCTGGGGATTGACCCTCCACCAGGTCGAGGGTCCAGGCTCGGCGCATGACAGACCTCCTCGGGATCGGTGAGCTCGCCCAGGCGAGCGGGCTGACCGTGTCCGCGCTGCGCTTCTACGACACCCATGCCGTCCTGGTGCCGGCGGTGGTCGACGAGCGGACGGGCTACCGGCGGTATGCCGTCGACCAGGTCGTCGCGGCCCGCGTCATCGCCGGGCTGCGGCGTATCGGCCTGCCCGTCGCCGAGATGCCCACGGTGCTGGAGCGGCTCGACGACGCCGAGCAGGTCGCCGGCATCCTCCACGCGCACCTCACCCACCTCGAGGCGGGCGTGGCCGGCGCCCGCCTCGAGGTGGCACGGCTGCTGCGCCTGCTCGGCTCTGACGACGACGTCCCAGGAGTGCCTGTGCTCCCGCCGCAGCCCGAGCTACGTTTCCCGGCCAGCGGGTTCGAGCACGCCCTGCGTCGGGTGGAGTTCGCCGTGGCGACCCACGACGAGGCGGGGGCGCTGGGCGGCATACACCTGCGCGCCGCAGGCGGGGTCTGCACGTGGGTGGCGACCGACCGCTATCGCCTGGCCACCACGACCTGCCCTGTGTCTCAGGCGGACTGGGGGGCCACCCTGGCGCCGGCGCTGCTCCGGCAGGCGCTCGAGGACCAGGCGGACGGCGAGGTGCGGCTCCGGCCCGACCTGCCGACCGTCGACGGGGACTATCCGGACGTGGAGCGGATGCGGACCTACCTCGGGCAGGGGCGACACCGCGTGGTGGACCGAGCCGCCCTCCCGGAGCTGCTGGTCGACGCCGAGCCCGGTCGGGTGCGGCTCGAGCACCTCCTGCTGGACGGCGAGCTGCTCCGGGAGGCGGTCGAGGCGTTGCCGGGAGATCAGCTCATGCTCGAGCTCGACGGGCCGCTCGCCCCGATCGCCCTGCGCGACCCGCATGACGGCAGCACCTGGACGCTGCTCATGCCGATCCGTGACGACACCATCTCCTCCGACCCGGACCGCGAGGGAGCGTGAGCGTCCTCGTCCACCGGTGCCGCACGTGCGGGCACGACGTGGTGTGGCACGAGCCGCGGGAGGCGGGCTACACCAGGTGCGGGTGCTGCCGGGCCGGGCGTCCCGACCGCGACCCGGAGCCGACGCTGCGGGAGACGAGGACCTGGCGCTCCGAGCCCGAGCCCCTGTGGGAGCCGGGCGCCCTCCGCAACGCGGGCACCATGCACGCCATACGGCTCTGCGACTGCGACCGCTGCCGTCAGGCGTCGAGGACGGCGCGATAGACCTCGAGGGTCTTGTCGCCGATCGCCGCCCACGAGAAGTGCTCGACCGCGCGGCGTCGACCGGCGCGGCCCATCTCGCGCGCCCGCTCGACGTCGGACACCGCGTCGGTGAGAGCGGCGGCCAGGTCGGCGACGAACGTCTCCTCGTCCAGCGGGGTGCCGGAGCCGTCCTGCACCTGCTCGATGGGGACGAGCCAGCCCGTCTCGCCGTCGACGACGACCTCCGGGATGCCGCCGGTGGCCGTGGCGACCACGGCCGCCTCGCAGGCCATCGCCTCGAGGTTGACGATGCCGAGCGGCTCGTAGATCGAGGGGCACGCGAACACCGTGCACGCCGACTCCAGCGCCACGATCTCGTTGCGGGGCAGGTGCTCGGCGATCCAGACGACGCCGTCGCGGCGCGTCTTGAGGTCGTCGATGAGGGCCGTGACCTCGGCCTTGATCTCCGGGGTGTCGGGGGCTCCGGCGGCCAGCACCAGCTGCACGCCCTCGGGCAGGCGGGCGGCGGCCTTGATGAGATAGGGCAGCCCCTTCTGCCGGGTGATGCGGCCCACGAAGCAGACGAACGGCCGGTCCGGGTCGATGCCGTACTTCTCGAGCACCGCCGGGTCCGGCCCGGGCTTCCAGTCCTCGGAGTCGATCCCGTTGTGCACCACGTGGACCCGCGCGGGATCGAGCGCTGGGTAGCACCGCAGGATGTCCTCGCGCATGCCCGCCGAGACGGCGATGACGCCCGCCGCGGCCTCGTAGGCCGACCGCTCCACGAAGGACGAGAGCGCGTAACCGCCACCGAGCTGCTCGGCCTTCCACGGGCGCAGCGGCTCCAGCGAGTGGGCCGAGATGACGTGCGGGATGCCGTTGAGCAGCGACGCGACGTGCCCGCCGAAGTTGGCGTACCACGTGTGCGAGTGCACCAGGTCTGCCCCTGCCACGTCGGCCGCGATCCGCAAGTCCGTGCCCATCGTCACGAGGGCTGCGTTGGCCCCGGAGAGCTCGGGCAGGTCGGCATACCCGGTCGTCCCCTCCTCGTCCCGGGGGCCGCCGAAGCAGCGCACCTGGACGTCGATGTCGCCGCGGGACCGCAGGGCCCGGACGAGCTCGGTGACGTGCACCCCGGCGCCGCCGTAGACCTGGGGCGGGTATTCCTTGCTCACGATGTCGACTCGCACGGGACGAACCTATCCGGCGACGGGGCGGGCCGCTCGTCCAGCGCCGACGACGCGTCTGCCGGAGTCGAATTCGCCGTCGAGCCCGGAGTCGAATTCCGGGCCCGCCACGATTCCCCGCCACGGCCGATCCCTCCCGTGGCAGGCCGATCCCGACGACCTTAGGGTGAGGGCATGTACAACCGCCGCGGCCACAAGAAGGTCCTCGCCATCGTCCTCGCAGGTGGAGAGGGCAAGCGACTCATGCCCCTCACCGCCGACCGCGCCAAGCCGGCCGTCCCGTTCGGCGGCAACTACCGACTCATCGACTTCGCGCTGTCCAACGTCGTCAACAGCGGCTTCCTCAAGGTCGTCGTGCTGACGCAGTACAAGTCGCACAGCCTCGACCGGCACGTGTCCCGCACCTGGCGCATGTCGCAGATGCTCGGCAACTACGTCACCAACGTGCCGGCGCAGCAGCGCATCGGCAAGGAGTGGTACCGCGGGTCCGCCGACGCGATCTACCAGTCCATGAACCTCATCCGTGACGAGGACCCCGACATCATCGTCGTCGTGGGTGCCGACCACGTCTATCGCATGGACTTCTCGCAGATGGTCGCCCAGCACATCGACACCGACGCCGCGTGCACCGTCGCCGCGATCCGTCAGCCGCGGTCGATGGCGGACCAGTTCGGCGTCATCGACGTCGAGCCGAGCAACCCCTCCAAGATCCGCGAGTTCCTCGAGAAGCCCACCGACCCGGCCGGGCTGCCGGACTCCCCCGACGAGATCCTCGCGTCCATGGGCAACTACGTCTTCACCAAGGACGCCCTGGTCGAGGCGCTCGAGAGCGACAACGCGCGCGACGACACCAAGCACGACATGGGAGGCGACATCGTCCCGGCCTTCGTCGACGCGGGTGAGGCCTATGTCTACGACTTCAAGGACAACATCGTCCCGGGCGAGACCGAGCGCGACCACGGCTACTGGCGCGACGTCGGCACCATGGACTCCTACTACGACGCCCACATGGAGCTCGTGTCGCTCAACCCGGTCTTCAACCTCTACAACATGGAGTGGCCGATCTTCACGCAGATGGAGTCGCTGCCCCCGGCCAAGTTCGTCACCGGGATGGCGTCGCGCGCCGCCAAGGTCACCAACTCCACCGTCTGCCCCGGCGTCGTGGTGTCCGGCTCCGAGGTCACGACCTCCGTGCTGTCGCCCGGCGTCAAGCTCAACTCCTACTCCACCGTCGAGGGCTCCGTGCTCTTCGACGACGTGGTGGTCCACCGCAACGCCACGGTCCACAAGGCCGTCCTCGACAAGGGCGTCGACGTCCCCGAGGGCGCGATGGTCGGCGTGGACAAGGAGCACGACCGGGCCCGCGGATACTACGTGACGGAGTCCGGGATCACGGTGGTGGGCAAGGGAGTCCAGATCGTTCCCTGACCGAGGAGCAATGACCGCGACGTCGTATGCCGGACAGCCCACCGGCATCCGACGTCGCCGTCCCTAGGCTGGGCACCGTGCCCGACGACACCCCCGCCGCTCCCCTGGTCCGCCGCCCCGAGGTGCTCGAGCGCACGCGGGTCGCGCTGACCGAGGGGCCGCCGCTGCTGCTCACCGACGTCGACTCCACCCTCATCGCGGACGAGGTCATCGAGATGCTCGCCGCGCACGCGGGCAAGGAGCCCGAGGTGCGGGCGGTGACCGAGGCCGCCATGCGGGGCGAGCTCGACTTCGCGCAGAGCCTGCACGCGCGGGTGGCGGTGCTCGAGGGGCTGCCCGTCACGGTCGTCGAGGCGGTGCGGGCCGCGGTGCGGGTGACACCCGGGGCGCAGGAGCTCGTCGACGCCGTGACGGCCGCCGGCGGCGTGGTGGGCGTGGTGTCGGGCGGGTTCGTCGAGGTGGTCGGCCCGCTCGCGGAGACGATGCGGATCCACCACGCGGTCGCCAACACCCTCGAGGTGCGCGACGGCCGCCTGACCGGGCGCGTGGCCGGCGAGGTCGTGGACCGCGCCGTCAAGGCCCGGGTGCTGCGGGAGCTGGCCGAGCGGCACGGCATCCCGATGGAGCGGACGATCGCGGTGGGCGACGGCGCCAACGACCTGGACATGCTGGAGGCCGCCGGGCTCGGGGTGGCCTTCGCCGCCAAGCCCGCGCTGGCCGACCGCGCGGACGTGTGCCTACCCGGGCCCCGCCTCGACGACCTGGTCGAGCTCCTGGGACTCCCCCGCGCCTGACCTCCGGCCGAGATGAGGCAGCCTGACGAGCACCTCGCGACCACCCTGGACGGTCCGGCCCGCACCCGTCGCACGGTGGACGGGATCGTCTCGCTCTGCGGCGCGGCGACCCCGGGCTCCCGCAGCAGCGGCCTAGGGTGGCCCGAGCGCGCCGTGGTCCGTGCGCTGCCATGACACCGGGAGTTGATCCGCACATGTCCGCCCAGCTGGAGCCGACCATCCATCGTTCGCTGCTCATCATCGGCGGCGCCGAGGACAAGATGGGCCGGGCGACGGTGCTGCGGCGCTTCGTGCGGCTGGCCGGCGGCGTGCGGGCCCGCATGGTCGTGATCCCCTCCGCCTCCGCGTTCGCCGACGAGGCCGCCGAGGTCTACGCCGACGTCTTCGCCCGGCTGGGGGCGGAGCGCACGGTCACCGTCGACATCCAGAGCCGCGCCGAGGCCGACCGCACCGACGAGGGCTGCGGGGCCGCCGCCATCGACGAGGCCACCGGCATCTTCATGACCGGCGGCAACCAGCTCAAGCTCGCCCAGCTCATCGGCGGCACCGAGGTCGGCCGCGCGATCCACCGGGCCTACGAGCGGGGCGCCGTCATCGCCGGCACGTCGGCCGGCGCCTCGATCATGAGCCGGTTCATGATCTCCATGGGCGACGAGGGCATCACCCCGCGTCAGCGCTCGAGCCAGCTCACGGCCGGGCTCGACCTGCTGCCCGACGTCATCGTCGACCAGCACTTCGCGCAGCGCACGCGCTACGGACGGCTGCTGTCCCTCGTGGCCGGGTCCCCCGCGCTGCTCGGCATGGGCATCGACGAGGACACCGCGGCCGAGATCACCGACGGCCGCGTCCTCACCGTCATCGGCGACGGCGGCGTCTTCATCGCCGACGCCCGACGGGCCGTCACCGACGCCTACGAGGCCGCCGAGGACGCACCGCTGCTGGTCAGCGGCGCCGTCGTCCACACGCTGCCGGCCGGGTCGACCTTCGACCTGCAGACGGCCACCCTCATGAGCTTCTCCGAGATGCACCCGGACGTCGACGTGCGCCGCTCCGAGCGCGAGCACCCGGACGGGTCCTCGCCCGTCGCCTGAGCCGAGACCCGAGCATCTGGGCGGCCCGTCGAGGCGGTGGTCCCGGCATACGGCCGCTGGTCTCAGCTGCTCGACCTCGGGCGCACCCTGCTCACCCCCTCCCACCCCGTCCCCCCCTCCCAGCACGGACGAAAGGGACAGGGAGGGCCCGTGCCGCTAACGTGGGGGCCGCATCCCCAGCCAGGAGGTCTCCATGGATAGCGCACGCCCCAGCCCCTCCGGGCCGGCCCGACCCGACTTGCGGGTCCTGTCCCAGCGGGTCTATCGCGGGCCCAACGTCTGGTCCTACGAGCAGGCGATCCACCTCGTCGTGGACCTCGGCATCCTGGAGGAGTACCCGACCGACCTGCTCCCGGGCTTCACCGAGCGCCTGGTCGAGCTGCTCCCGGGGCTGCAGCGGCACACCTGCTCGATCGGCACGCCGGGCGGCTTCGTCCAGCGGATGCAGGACGGCACCTGGCTGGGTCACGTGGCCGAGCACGTCGCGCTCCAGCTGCAGCAGGAGGCCGGGCACGACCTGCGCCGCGGCAAGACGCGCTCCGTGCGCGGCAAGGTCGGCCAGTACAACGTGATCCTCGGCTACATCGACGAGACCGTCGCCCTGGCCGCCTGCGAGTTGGCCGTCCGCCTCGTCAACGACCTGGTCGAGCACGACGAGGCCTTCGACTTCGAGGCCGAGCTGGACGCCTTCCTCCGGCTCGCGCAGCGTCAGGCCTACGGCCCGTCCACGATGGCCATCCTCGAGGAGGCCGTCAGCCGCGACATCCCGTGGCAGCGCCTCAACCGCGGCTCGCTCGTCCAGCTCGGCCAGGGCGTCCACGCCAAGCGGTTCCGGGCCACGATGACCTCGCTCACCGGTGCCCTGGCCGTCGACATCGCCTCGGACAAGGACCTCACCGCGCAGCTGCTGGCCTCCGCCGGCCTGCCGGTGCCCAAGAGCGAGCTGGTGCGCGACGTCGACGACGCGGTGGCCGCGGCCCGCCGCATCGGCTACCCCGTCGTCGTCAAGCCGCTCGACGGCAACCACGGTCGCGGCGTCTGCCTCGACCTGCGCGACGAGCAGGACGTGCGAGAGTCCTTCCCCATCGCCCAGGACCAGTCCCGGCGCGGGTCGGTCATGGTCGAGTCCTTCGTGACCGGCAAGGACTACCGCTGCCTGATCATCGGCGGCCGCATGCAGGCCATCGCCGAGCGAGTCCCCGCGCACGTCGTCGGGGACGGCGAGCACACCGTCGCCGAGCTCGTCGACATCACCAACGAGGACCCGCGGCGCGGCGTCGGCCATGAGAAGGTCCTCACCAAGATCAAGGTTGACGAGGCTGCCGTCGAGCTCGTCCAGTCGCAGGGCTACGCGATGGACGCGGTGGTGCCGAGCGGCGAGATGGTCAAGCTCGCCCTCACCGCCAACATGTCCACCGGCGGGATCTCGATCGACCGCACCTGGGACGCGCACCCCGACAACGTCGACGTCGCCGAGGAGGCCGCCCGGCTCATCGGGCTGGACGTCGCGGGCATCGACTTCATCTGCCCGGACATCACCGAGCCGGTGCGCGAGACCGGCGGCGCGATCTGCGAGGTCAACGCGGCGCCCGGCTTCCGCATGCACACGCACCCCACGGTCGGCGAGCCGCAGTTCATCGCCAAGCCGGTCGTCGACCTGCTGTTCCCGCCCGGCTCCCCCTCTCGGGTGCCGATCATCGCCGTGACCGGCACCAACGGCAAGACGACGACCAGCCGGATGATCTCCCACATCTTCAAGGGGCTCGGGCGCAAGGTCGGCATGACCTCCACCGACGGCGTCGTCATCGACGAGCGCCTCGTCATCAAGGCGGACGCGTCCGGCCCGCGCTCGGCGCGCATGGTCCTGCAGAACCCCCGCGTCGACCTCGCCGTCATGGAGGTCGCCCGCGGAGGCATCATCCGCGAGGGCCTCGGCTACGACCGCAACGACGTCGCCGTCGTCACCAACGTCGCGGCAGACCACCTGGGGCTCAAGGGGATCGACACCCTCGAGCAGCTCGCGGCCGTCAAGCGCGTCGTGGTCGAGGCGGTCCCCCGCAGCGGCTACGCCGTCCTCAACGCGGACGACCCCAACGTCCGCGCGATGCGCCGCCGCTGCTCCGGCTCGGTCGTGTGGTTCTCGCTCAAGGCCCCCGGATCCGACGAGCGCACCATGATCGACGAGCACTGCCGCCGCGGTGGTCGCGCCGTGGTGCTCGAGGAGACCGAGCGCGGCGAGATGATCGTCATCCGGCAGGGTCGGCGCACCATGCAGCTGGCGTTCACCCACCTGCTGCCGTCGACCTTCGAGGGCACCGCGCGCATGAACGTCGCCAACGCCCTCGCCGCCGCCGGTGCGGCCTTCGCCCTCGGCGCGCCGCTGCAGGACATCCGCCAGGGGCTGCGCACCTTCACGACGAGCTACTACCTCTCCCCCGGCCGCATGAACCTCCTCACCGTCACCGGCCGCCAGATCATCGTCGACTACTGCCACAACGCGGCCGGGATGCGGATGCTGGGTGACTTCGCCCAGCGGTATGCCGACCGCCAGGAGGAACGCGGGGCCGGCGGCACGGTGCGCCGCATCGGCCTGGTCGCGACCGCCGGCGACCGCCGGGACGACGACATGGCCGAGCTCGGCGCCGTCGCCGCCGAGTACTTCGACAGCATCATCGTGCGCGACGACGCCCACCTGCGCGGGCGCGCCCCGGGCGAGCAGGCCGAGCACGTGGCGCGCGGCATACGGCAGTCGCAGGAGGCCGGGCGGGCCCGGTGCACCGAGGTGGAGGTCGTGCTCAACGAGCTCGACGCCACCGACCGGGCGCTGGAGATCGCCGAGCCCGGCGACCTCGTCGTGCTCTGCGTCGACAAGCACGCGCAGGTCATGGAGCGCCTCGAGCAGCGGACCAAGGTCGCGACCCCGCGTGGCGACAACGAGCAGGACGGTCGGGCGTACGACCCCGACTTCGTGCTCGACAAGGACGCCGCGGAGGCCGAGACCGCCTGAGCACCCGCGTCATTCGCAGCGAGCGCGCCACCCCGATCGTGGGGCGGCGCGCTCGTCGCGTGCGGTGGCAACCGCGGACCGCAGTTTATGAGCTGGGAGCCCACGAAGGATCGGCTGGAGGCGTCCAGGTCAGCACTTTGTGAGCTGGGAGCCCACGAAGGATCGGCTGGAGGCGTCCAGGTCAGCACTTTGTGAGCTGAGAGCTCAGTTCAGGTCGTCTGGAAGCGTCGGGGAGGCGCGTGGGCGGCACTTTGTGAGCTCGGAGCTCAGTTTGGGTCGTCCGGAGGCGTCGGGGAGTCGCGTGGGCGGCACTTCGTGAGCTGGGAGCTCAGTTCGGGTCGTCTGGAGGCGTCGGGGAGTCGCGTGGGCGACACGTGGTGAGCTCGGAGCTCAGTTCGGGTCGTCTGGAGGCGTCGGGGAGGCGCGTGGGCGACACGTGGTGAGCTCGGAGCTCAGGACGCGCTGACGGAGGCGTCCCTCGAGGCAGCGGCGTCCTGCTCGCGCATGATCTCCACGCGGCGGTGCAGCCCGTCGCGGTAGTAGTCGTCGTCCGGCGTCGCCGCACGCCGCAGCAGCGCGTCGATGAGCGAGGCCACCGCCTCCTGGGCGTGCCCCTCGTCGATCTGCGCGAGGGCGCGGAAGGCGACGTACGCGCCGCTGTCCTGGCGCCGGACGTCCACGGACTCGAGCATCGCGAGCGCCTCGGCGGGTCGTCCCTGGCGACGCACGGCGGACGCCTCGCTGATCAGGGAGCGAGTGCGCCACGGCTCGTCGAGCCCGGCCTCGCGGGCCTGCCGGAAGAGCTCGATGGCGGCCGACTCCTCGTCGCCCCGGTTGCGGTAGGCAGCCAGCTCGAACAGCAGCCGGCCGTCGGACGGGGACTCGGCGAGGAGACCCTCGATGGTCGCCACCCGCTCGGCGATGGTGGCCGCGGTGTCGGCGCGGAGAGCGCGCAGGGTCTCCTCGTGCTCGTGCTCGCCACGAGCACGCTTGACCTTGGCCCGGATCGAGGAGGCGGTGTCGGGGCGGGCGCCCTGCTCGAGCAGCCAGGCGTTGAGCTCCGGCCAGTCGGCGTGCACCATGACCGCGACGACGTCGCCGTTGCCGGCCTGGCCGAGGATGCCCTGCAGTCCCTCGAGCTCGGACGGATAGGAGTCGACCTCGGCCACGCCGACGCGGGACAGCCCGATCCGCAGGTGGGCCTCGAGGTCCTCGCGGGTGCGGTTGCGCAGGTAGCGCTCCTTGTGGACGACGTGCACGACGTCGGCGCTCGACCCGGCCATGGCGCCCATGGACTCGAGGATCTCGTCGGTGCGGTCCCCGCCGGTGCCCACCCCGAGGTGGAAGCGGGCGCCTGGTCGCGTGAGCCCGCGGGCGACCTCGATGAGGGCCTGGAGGCCGTCCTCGTTGTGCGCCATGTCGAGGATGACGGTCGCGGCGCCGCCGGACGGCGCGCGCACGGTGTAGGTGTTGAGGCGGCCCGGGTTGTGCTCCCCGTCGGGGGCAAAGGTGCGCAGCCCCTCGACGACGGCCTCCCGCGGCAGACCGAGACCGAGGGCGGTCGCAGCGGCGGCGAGGGCGTTGGCGGTGTTGTGGCGGGACAGCCCGGCCATGGTCATCGGCACGTCGGTCAGCGGCAGCAGCCGGTCGACCTCGCCGTTGCGCTCCAGCACCGCGATGGCGTCGTCGAGCACCGTGATGCCCCGACCGCCGTCGTCCACGGCCTCGCGCAGCGCGGGCGAGGACGGGTCGGTGCTGAACGCCCAGGGCCGCGCCTCGGTGCCGGCGCGCATGGCCCACACGCGGGGGTCGTCGCCGTTGAGGACGGCCCACCCGTCGGGGCGGGTGACCTTGGTGACGATGGCCTTGACCTCGGCGAGCTGGTCGACCGTGTCCACGCCCTGCATCCCGAGGTGGTCGGCCGTGACGTTGGTGACGACGGAGACGTCGTTGTGGGTGACGCCGATGCCCTTGAGCAGCATGCCGCCGCGGGCGGTCTCGAGGATGCCGATCTCGACGCCGGGCTGGTGCAGCACGGCCGACGCGCCGGCCGGCCCGGAGTAGTCGCCCTCCTCGATCTCCTCGCCCTGGGCGTAGACCCCGGACGTGCTCGACCACCCGGTCCGCAGGCCGGCGGTCATGGCGATGTGGGCGACGAGGCGGGTGGTGGTGGTCTTGCCGTTGGTGCCGGTGATGGAGGCGACGGGGATCTTGGGGGTGATCGTGGTCGGGCGGGCGCCGGCCGGGGCCGTGGCGATCTGGCGGGTCGCCTCGTCCATGGCCTGCCGGGCCTCGTCGTCGTCGCCGGTCAGCAGGGCCGACAGGACCGGGCCGAGGGCCTCGGCCATCGCGACGCCGCGGCCACGGCGGCTCCAGGGGAACGCGACGACGATCTCCTGCGGACGGTTGCCCGCCCGCGTCTTGGTCGACAGGCCTCGTATGCCGGCGCCCGCCCCCAGGCGCCGGACCAGCCGTCGCGCGAGGCGCAGCGCCATCGCCTGACGCTCCAGGGTGTGGGCACCGCCGGGGTCGGCCTGCCGCAGCCCCAGCCGCGCCGCGAGGCGCCGGGCCTGGGGTCGGCGGAGCTCGAGGATGCCGGGCACCTCCAGCACGACCTTCATGGCCGGACGCGTGAAGTAGAGGTTGGGTCCCTCGAGGACCCGCACCTCGGTCACGGTGATGGGCGTCACGGCGGCGTCAGTCATGGGGCCGATCCTAAGGGCAGGTCACGGCCCGGTCCTGCCGGTGCCGCAGGGATGGGCGGCACCCGTCTCAGGATTGGCCTCGACGGCCGCGACGGCCTCGCCGCCGGCGTCGCAGGCCATCGTTGTAGGCCCACACCGAGCGGAACGTGGTTGAGCCGGACGGCGGATCCCTCTAGCCTGGGCGGCGTGATCATCTCCTGACGACGTCGCCCTGCCGCGCGCCGAGGCCCGGCCCCGCGTGGCGCACCAGACCGTCCAGGAGCACCCCTTGTCACAACCCCTGCACCCCCTCCAGAGCGCTGCCGCGTCCGGCGCCGACCACCTGCGCGTCGACGGGGTCTCTCGCACCTATCCCGACCGCCGCGTCCTGACCGACGTCTCGTTCGTCGTGAGCGCGGGCGAGATCGCCTGCGTCATCGGCGAGAACGGCTCGGGCAAGTCCACCCTGCTGCGGATCCTCGCGGGGCTCGACCGGCCGGATGCGGGGTCCGTCCAGGCCCCGGGAACCGTCGGCCTCTACCACCAGGAGCCGCCCTATCCGCTGGACCTCACCGTCGACCAGGTGCTGCGGGACGCCACGGCACCGGTGCGCGCGATGGCTGCCCGGGTGGAGCGCGAGGGCCTGGCCCTGGCGGACGGCGACCAGGGCGCCGCAGCGCGACTCGACGCCGCCATCGAGGACGCGCACCGCCACCACGCCTGGGACCTCGACCACCGCGTCGACCGGGTCGTGGCCGGCCTGGGGATCGGGCACCTGACGAGGGACCGTCGCGCGAGCGAGCTGTCGGGCGGGCAGGTGTCGCGCCTGAGCCTGGCCTGGCTGCTGCTGCGCTCCCCCGACACGCTGCTGCTCGACGAGCCGACCAACCACCTGGACGCGGCGGCGACCGAGCTGCTGGTGGAGCTGCTGCGGACGTGGTCGGGGCCCGTCCTGGTGGCGAGCCACGACCGGGCGTTCATCGACGAGGCCGCGACCACGCTGCTGGACCTCGACCCGGCTCCGGTGGCTCACGCCGCGGTGGCCCACGACCAGGGTTCCCCCGGCTCGGGATTCGGGGTGACGCGGTTCGGTGGCAGCTACACCGACTACCTGGCGTCGCGGCGCGAGGAGCTGGAGCGCTGGGCGCGCCACTACCGCGACGAGCAGGACGAGCTGAACCGGCTGCGGGCGCGCGTCCGCGAGGACCACACGGTCGGCAACCCGTCCCGCGGCCCCCGCACCGAGGCCCGCGGGTCCAAGAAGTTCTACTCCGACCGCAACGCCAAGGTCGTCTCGCGCCGCGTCAACGACGCCTCGACCGCCCTGGAGCGGCTGGAGGCCGAGCAGGTGCGCCGGCCCCCGGCGCGGCTGCGCTTCAGGGGATTTCGGGATCCGGCCTCGTCCGGGGGGCGGGTCGGTGGGCCGCAGCGCAGCGGGCCTCAGGGCAGCGGGCCGGTCCTCACGGCCACCGGGGTCGCCGTGACGGGCCGCCTCGCGCCGACCAGCCTGTCGCTGGGCGCGCGCTCCCGCCTCCTCGTGACGGGTCCCAACGGCTCGGGCAAGTCCACGCTGCTGGCGGTCCTCGCCGACGTCCTCGCCCCGGACGCCGGCGCCCTCACGCGCGACTCACGGCTGCGCATCGGACTGCTCGCCCAGGAGCCACCCGTCGTGGACCCGGGCCTGAGCGTCCGGGCGGCCTACGCCGCCGCGGTGGGCGAGGCGCTGGCGGAGCGCGTGCCCCTGTCGACCCACGGTCTGGTGGCGGGGCGCGACGCCGACCGTCCCGTGGGGGCGCTCAGCGTCGGTCAGCGCCGACGCCCGGACCTCGCCACCGTGCTCGCGGACCCGCCGGACGTGCTCCTGCTCGACGAGCCCACCAACCACCTGTCGCTGCTGCTGGTGACCGAGCTCGAGCGGGCGCTTCTCGACTACCCGGGCGCCGTCGTGATCGCCAGCCACGACCGGTGGCTGAGCGCGGGATGGTCCGGCGAGCGTCTGCGGCTCGAAGACGAGGCGGGCGGTCCGGCATACGACTGATGCCCGGGGACCAGCAGTCCCCGGGCACCAGCCCTCATCACGTCACCTCGCCGACGCGCCAGCGGTCAGGCGGTCAGGTGGTCACTGCCCCATCGCGTGGACGCCGCCGTCGACGTGCACGATCTCGCCCGTCGTGGCCGGGAACCAGTCGGACAGCAGGACCGCGCAGGCCTTGGCCGCGGGCTCGGCGTCCTTGACGTCCCAGCCGAGGGGCGCACGGTCGTCCCACACTCGCTCGAACTGCTCGAAGCCCGGGATCGACTTGGCCGCGGTGGTGCGGATCGGGCCGGCCGCCACCAGGTTGCAGCGGATGCCCTTGGGGCCCAGGTCGCGGGCGAGGTAGCGGTTGGTGGACTCGAACGCGGCCTTGGCGACGCCCATCCAGTCGTAGACGGGCCAGGCGAACTTCGCGTCGAAGGTGAGGCCCACGACTGAGCCGCCCTCGGCCATCAGCGGCTCGCAGGCGACGGCGAGCGACTTCAGCGAGTAGGCCGAGATCTGCAGCGCCGTGGACACGTCCTCCCACGTGGCGTCGAGAAAGCTGAAGGCCCCCTGCGGCGCGAAGCCGATGGAGTGCAGCACGCCGTCGAGCCGGTCGGTGTGCTCGCCGAGGCGCTCGGCCAAGGTGTCGAGGTGCTCCTGGTCGGACACGTCGAGCTCCATCACCGGCGGGGTCTGCGGGAGACGCTTGGCGATCGTCTGGGTGATCTTCATCGTGCGGCCGAAGCTCGTGAGGATGACCTCGGCGCCCTCCTCCTGCGCGATGCGCGCCACGTGGAAGGCGATGGAGGAGTCCATCAGGACGCCGGTGACGAGGAGCTTCTTGCCGTCGAGCATGCCCATGGGACAGGTCCTTTCGTATGACGGATGAGGGGTTGCCGGGTGTCGGGGCCGGCCGTGGTGGTCGCCGCAGGCGTGGTCAGTGGCCCATGCCCAGGCCACCGTCGACCGGGATCACGGCGCCGGAGATGTAGGACGCGCCGGGCGAGGCGAGGAAGGTGACGACGGAGGCGATCTCGTCGGTGGAGCCGAGGCGGCCGGCGGGGATGGCCTTCTTGTAGCCGGCGACGGTGTCCTCAGGCAGGACCGCGGTCATGTCGGTCTCGACGAAGCCGGGGGCGACGACGTTGGCGGTGATGCCGCGGCCGCCGAGCTCACGGGTGATGGAGCGCGCCAGGCCGACGAGGCCGGACTTGGAGGCGGCGTAGTTGGCCTGGCCCGGGCTGCCGTAGAGCCCCACGACGCTGGAGACGAAGATCAGGCGCCCGCGGCGCAGCCGGATCATGCCCTTGGAGGCGCGGCGGGCGCAGCGGAAGGCGCCGGCGAGGTTGGTGTCGATGACCTGGTCGAAGTCCTCGTCCGACATGCGCATCAGCAGCGTGTCCTTGGTGACGCCGGCGTTGGCGACGACCACCTCGATCGGCCCGCCCAGCAGCTCCTCGGCCGCCGTGAACGCCGCGTCCACGGACTCGGTGCTCGTCACGTCGCCCTGGACGGCCTGCAGACCCTCGGGCGCCTCGCCGGACCGGCTCGTGACGACGACCTTGTCCCCCTGGGCCGCGAAGGCCCGCGCGATCGCGAGGCCGATGCCGCGGTTGCCTCCGGTGACGAGGACGGTGCGTGGCTCGGGACGGTCGGTGGTCATGGTGCTCCTCACCAGTGGGGCCTGCGGGTTCCCGCCGACGCTAGCGGACTACCCCGCGGTAGCGCTCATCGAACGCTGCTCATCGGCCGGAGGCTCGGCGAACGAGCGTAGGCTTGGTCGGTGGCCAGCTCATCCCCCTCTCACCCGACGGTGCACACCGTCACGTCGGTGCAGAAGTCCCTCGCGCAGGACCGGGCCGAGCGCACCCGCCGCTACCTGATCTCGATGTCGATCCGCACCGTCTGCTTCGTGCTGTTCGTGGTGGTCGACCACCCGATGCGGTGGGTGTTCGTGATCGGGGCGGTGTTCCTGCCCTACATCGCGGTCGTCCTGGCCAACGCCGTCGACCGCAGCGGCGAGGGCCAGCTGGAGGCCGTGGACCACCAGCAGCGGATGCTGCCGCCGGGCACCTGGTCGGAGGGCGCGATCGAGGGCTCGGTCGAGGGCGCTGACAAGGGCTCTGACAAGGGCTCGGCAGAGGGCGGATCGGCACGCCCGGCAGAGGGCCAGTCGGACGAGCGCCGCGACCGGTCGCAGGACGGTGCCGTATGACGGGTGACCGCTGCTCGGCCAAGGGATGCAGGGCCGACGGGACCTGGCAGCTGCGCTGGAACAACCCGTCGCTGCACGCCCCGGACCGCCGCAAGGTGTGGCTGGCCTGCGACGAGCACAAGGTGTCGCTGTCGGAGTTCCTGTCGATGCGGGGCTTCCTGCGCGAGGTCGAGCCGCACGAGCCGCTCGGGAACTGACCAGTCGGCGGGGTGGGAACTGACCGGTCGGCGGGGTGGGGGTTCAGCCGCCGATGGCGGACATGGGCCGGTCGGGCTGCTCGAAGTCGGGGTCGCCGATGCCGTGGCCGCGCCGCTTGACCCGCATCTCCCCCGTGATCAGCGCCGCGAGGTCGTCGTCGGAGGCGCCGTCGCGCATCGGGCCGCGCAGGTCGGTCTCGGTGCGGGAGAACAGGCAGTTGCGGACCTGACCGTCGGCGGTGAGCCGGGTGCGGTCGCAGTCGCCGCAGAACGGCCGCGTGACGCTGGCGATGATCCCGACGGTGGCCTGCTGCCCCTCGAGGTCCTCGTAGCCGACCACGTCGTAGAGCTCGGCCGGGGCGCTCCCCCGCGCCGTCTCCGGGCGGGCCCGCAGCTCGAACCGCTCCGACAACCGCGCGATCAGTTCCTCCGCGGTCACCATCTGCGCCCGTTCCCAGCCGTGCTGGGCGTCCAGGGGCATCTGCTCGATGAACCGCAGCCCGTAGCCCCGGTCCAGGCACCAGCCCAGCACGTCGGCGACGCCCTCGTCGTTGATGCCCCGCATGGCGACGGCGTTGACCTTGACGGGGGTCAGCCCCGCCGCGGCAGCGGCCGTCATACCGCCCTCGACGTCGGCCAGCCGGTCGCGGCGGGTGAGGTCGCGAAAGACCTGCTCGTCGATCGTGTCGAGGCTGACGTTGACGCGGTGCAGGCCGGCCTCCGCGAGGTCCGCGGCGACGCGGGCGAGGCCGACCCCGTTGGTGGTCATGGCGATCTGGGGGCGCGGCTCGAGGGCTGCGATGCGGCGCACCACGTCCACGATCGACCGGCGCAGCAGCGGCTCTCCCCCGGTCAGCCGGACCTTGGTGACCCCCAGCTCGACGAAGACGCGCACCAGTCGGACCAGCTCGTCGTCCGTCAGCATCTCGGGCTTGGGCATCCACGGCAGGCCCTCGGCGGGCATGCAGTAGGTGCAGCGAAGGTTGCACCGGTCGGTGACCGAGACCCGCAGATCCTGTGCGACGCGGCCGAATCCGTCGGCGAGCGCCGGGCGCACGCGGGGATCCGGCAGAGTCGTCATAGGCTCCACAGTAGGCGTCCGACGTGCCGCCACGGAATTACCACGGGAAGTATTCAGTGATCCAGACCCTCCGCAAGCCCCGGTGGCTCAAGGCCCTGGCCGGAGCCTTCGTCTTCATGCTCGCCTGCATCTGGCTCGGGCAGTGGCAGCTCGGGCGCTACGAGCACAAGCAGGCGACGGTCGCGGCGATCGACCGCAACTACGCGGCGGACCCGGTGCCGCTGCGGACCATCCTCCCGACGCCCACCAGCGGCGTCACCGAGGACACCCTGTGGCGGTCGGTGACGATGACCGGCACGTATGACGGCGCGGCCCCCCTCCTCGTGCGGAACCGTCCCCGCGCCGGGGACCGCGGCTACGAGGTCGTCTGGCCGTTGCGGCTGCCGGACGGGTCGACGCTGCTCGTGGACCGCGGCTGGCTCTCGGCCGGCAGCGGCGCGGCGGCGGACCTGCCGACGATCCCGCCGGCGCCCAAGGGTCAGGTCGCCGTGACCGGGTGGTTGCGGTGGGGCGAGCAGGACCTCGACAAGTCCCCGGCCAAGGGGCAGCTCGCGTCCATCAACTACACGGTGGCGCAGCGCGAGATCGGCGGGACGGTCAACCACGCCTACCTGGTGCTCGGGTCCGAGGGCTCGGTCAAGGCGGGCGACCCCTCGACCGGGCTCGCCGCGCCCAACGGCCCGGACCGCGACGAGGGCTGGAACAACGTCTCCTACTTCGGCCAGTGGTGGCTCTTCGGCCTCGTGGCGATCGGGATGGTCCTGTATGCCGCCCGCCGCGAGCACCTGGAGGAGCAGGCAGCGCGCGGCACCGGGGCAGACGGTGGGACCGACGGCGGGACCGGCGACAGGACGGGGAAGGTCGACGCGGTCGATGACGCGGTCGTGACGTCAGGATCGTCCCAGGTCAACCGGTCCGGACGCGCGCGGCAGACGAGGCCGCCGAAGCCCAAGAAGGTCCGGATCTGGGACGAGGAGGACGAATGAACGACGGGCGCGCGGCTGCTGACGAGCCTGGTGCCGAGCCTGCTGTCGATGGTGCCGACGGCAACGACGGCTCTGCCGCCGAGGCGAGGGCGCACCGGGAGCGGCTGGGGGCGACCTTTGCCGAGGGCGGGGCGCGCTATGCCTCGCTGCGGCCGGCGTATCCCCGCGAGGCGGTGGCCTGGGGCGTGGGGACGACCCCGTGCGACGTCGTCGACGTGAGCGCCGGCACCGGCAAGCTGACCGAGGTCATGCTCGGGCTCGGGCACCACGTGGTGGCCGTCGACCCCAGCGAGGACATGCTGGGGCCGCTGCGGGTGGCATACGGGCAGGTCGAGGCCAGGGTGGGCACGGGAGAGGCGACCGGTCTGCCGGACGCGTGCGCCGACGTGGTCACGTATGCCGCGGCGTGGCACTGGGTGGATCCGGAGGCGGCGTCGCGCGAGGCCGCGCGCCTGCTGCGACCCGGTGGACGGCTGATGCTCGTGTGGAACGTCATGGACCTGCGGGTGCCCTGGGTGGCGGGGCTCAACCAGACGATGCACTCGATGGAGGGCGGCTACGAGCCGCGGTCGGAGTCGGCGGCGCTCGTATCACGTGCGGCCTTCGGCGAGGGTGAGCACCACGACCATCCCTGGGGCTTCGAGACGACGGCGCGCGGCCTGGCCGGGCAGGTCACGACGCGGTCGTACTACCTGGCGCTGGACGCCGACCGCCGCGCGGAGCTGGCGAGGCGCGTGGCGGAGTACGTCGAGGCGCACTGCGGCGGGCTCGACGAGCGGCCGGTCACGGTGCCGCACGTGTGCGACGTCTACCGCTTCCCGCGCCTCTGACCGGACGCCGTCGCGATCGGTGCCGGCGGCGTCAGTCGGTGAACTGGGTGCGATAGAGCTCGGCGTAGAGCCCACCGCGCGCGAGGAGCTCGGCGTGGGTGCCCTGCTGGACGATGCGGCCGCCGTCGACGACGAGGATCAGGTCGGCGCCGCGCACGGTCGAGAGGCGGTGCGCGATGACCATGGCGGTGCGGCCGTGCAGCGCGCTGTCGAGGGCTCGCTGCACGGCGGCCTCGGACTCGCTGTCCAGGTGGGCGGTGGCCTCGTCCAGGATCACGAGGCCGGGGCCCTTGAGCAGCAGGCGGGCGATGGCGAGGCGCTGCTTCTCCCCACCGGAGAGGCGGTGGCCGCGGTCGCCGACCACCGTGTCCAGACCCTCCGGCAGGGACTCCACCAGCGAGGCGACCTGGGCCGCCCGCAGGGCGCGCCATACGTCGTCGTCGGTCACGCCGGGGCGGGCGTAGTCGAGGTTGGCGCGGATGGTGTCGTGGAAGAGGTGGGCCTCCTGGGTGACCATGCCGACGACGTCGTGCAGGGAGTCGAAGGACGCCTCGCGCAGGTCGATGCCCCCGATCCGCACGGTGCCCGTCGTGGGGTCGTAGAGACGGGCGACCAGCGACGTGATCGTCGTCTTGCCGGCGCCGCTGGGCCCGACGAGGGCGACCAGCTGGCCGGGCTCGACCCGGAACGAGACGCCTTGCAGGACAGGCCCGCCCGAGGCCCGGTCGCCCGTCGCGCCGCCCTGCTCGAGCGACTCCAGGGAGATCTCGTCGGCCGAGGGGTAGCGGAAGACGACGTCGTCGAGCTCCACCGACACCGCCTCGTCGGGGATGGCCCGCGGGTGCTCGACCTCGCGCACGAGGGGCTGCAGGTCGAGGACCTCGAAGACGCGCTCGAAGCTGACCAGGGCGGTCATGACGTCGACGCGGACGTTGGACAGCTGGGTGAGGGGGCCGTAGAGCCGGCTCAGCAGCGCCGCGAGGGCGAGCAGGGCGCCCACGGACAGCGAGCCGTCGATGGCCATGAGCCCGCCGATGCCGTAGACGACGGCCGTGGCCAGGGCCGCGACGAAGGTCAGCCCGGTGAAGAAGAACGTGCGGTTGAGCGCGATGCGGATGCCGATGTCGCGGACCTGGGCGGCGCGGTCGGCATACTGCTGCGACTCGTCCCGCGGGCGGCCGAACAGCTTGACCAGCAGGGCCCCGGCGACGTTGAACCGCTCGGTCATGCGTGTGCCCAGCTCGGCGTTGAGCCCCATCGACTCGTGCTGCAGCCCGGCCAGCCGGCGCCCCATCACCCGCGCGGGCAGCATGAAGACCGGGAGCAGGGCGAGGGCGGCGAGGGTGAGGACCCAGGACTTCGAGGCCATGGCGGCGACGATGAAGACGACCGACACGAGGTTGCTCACGGTCGTCGACAGGATCGAGGTGAACGCCGACTGCGCGCCGATGACGTCGGAGTTGAGCCGGGTGACGAGGGCGCCGGTCTGGGCGCGGGTGAAGAACGCGATCGGCTGGTCCAGGACGTGCCCGAACACCTGGGTGCGCAGGTCGTAGATGAGGCCCTCGCCGATGCGGGCCGAGAACCACCGCTGCACCAGGGCCAGCGCGGCGTCGACGAGGGCGAGGCCGGCGAGGACGATCGCGATGGTGATCACGACCGAGCGGTTGCCCGGGATGACGCCGTCGTCGACGACCTTGCCGAGCAGCAACGGGGTCGCGACCACGAGGGCCGCGTCGATGAGGATGAGGACGAGGAAGACAGCGATCTGGCCGCGGTAGCGGTCGGCGTAGCCGAGGACGCGACGGGCGGTGCCGGGCGCGAGGCGGCGGTCCTTGACCGAGGAGTCCTTGGTGAGGGACCGCATCATCTGCCAGTTGCCCATGCCGGGTCCGCTCATGCGCCGGTCCTCTCGTGTCGGTGGTCGGTCAGACCGGCGCCCGCCGGTCAGGTCTGGCGGCGGCCAGGTCCCCCTTGCTCGCAGCAATCGTCACAGCAGTCGTACCAGGTGTCCTCACTCCTGCCCCTGCGCCAGGGCCCCGAGCCGCCGGACCTGCGCCTCGCGCTCGTGCCGCAGCTGGTCCTGCGCCGATCCCTCGGTCGCGGACCGCAGCAGGGGCTTGAGCTCGCGCAGGGCGCCGGCCGGGGCCTCGAGCAGGGCCTGGACGAGGTCGTCGGTGGTGGCGTCGAGCTCGGCGCGCGGCACGGCCACGGTGGCCAGGCCGATCGCGGTCGCCTCGGCCGCCCCCACGAACCGCCCGGTGGCGCAGATCTCCAGCGCCCGAGCGTAGCCGACGCAGGCCACCAGCGGTCGCGTGCCCGCGAGGTCCGGCACCAGGCCGAGGCTCGTCTCCCGCATGGCCAGCTGGGCGTCGTCGGCGAGCACCCGCAGGTCGGCGGCCAGGGCCAGCTGGAACCCCGCCCCGATGGCGTGCCCCTGCACCGCTGCGACGACGACCTGCGGCATCTCCTGCCACACCCGGAACGCCCGCTGGAAGCCCGCGATCATCTCCGCCGTGTCGGCGGGAGCGCTCGTGGCGGTGGCCACGAGGTGCGGCTCGCCCGGCATACCGGCCGGGGAGAGCATGCCCCGGTGCAGCCCCGCGGAGAAGCTGGTGCCCTCGGCCCGCAGCACGACGACCCGTATGTCGTCGCCCACCGCCTCCCCCGCCGCCGCCAGGGCGCGCCACAGGGACGGTGTCTGCGCGTTGCGCTCCTCGGCGTTGGCCAGGGTGACGGTGAGGACCTGCCGGCTGTCGTCGACGGTGACGCGTAGGTGCGGGTGATCAGTCATGCCCAGACCCTAGCGCTGGCACCTGGCCACCTCGGTGGGATCTCAGCCGGCCGTCGGTCACTCGACGACGATCACGTCGACCTGCGAGCCGACGGCCCGGGCCACCCGTCGGTCGGCCGTCACCAGCGGGGCGGCCGCCGCCCCCGCCGCAACGACGACGAACGCCGCGGCGTACGGGGTCACGTCGTGACGGAGCGGCCACACGGCCGAAGCCAGGGGCGGCAGGTCGACGTAGGTGATGGGGAGGGCACGCAGCCGATCGACGGCCGCGCCGGCTCGGGCCGCGGGCAGCTGGCCACTCGCCGACCATCCGCGCACGACGGACAGGAGCTCGATCGCGAGCAGCTGCGGCGCCAGGAGGTGGGTCAGAGGGTCAGAGGGTCAGAGGGTCAGGTGCGGCGGGCGAGGACGTAGAGGCGGTCGGTGCCGACCTCCACGTCGGCCAGCGGGCCTCGCACATAGCGCTCCTCGACGCGCAGCCCGGCGGCCTGCACCGCCGCGAGGACACGGCCCGGGTCGTGGAGCGCGAAGTCCAGGTCGACCGGGTGGCCCCACCACTCGTCGTGGTGGCGCACCTCGACGCCCACGTGGGTCGCGAGGGCGAGCAGCCCGCCGGGACGCAGGGTCCGGGCCAGGCCGCCGAGGGCGTCCGGCAGCTCGGAGGGCGCGAGGTGGACGAGGGAGTACCACGCCACGACGGCGGCCCAGCCGTCGGCGGCCGGCGGGCGCAGGACGCGCCTGAGGTCGCCGACGTCGAAGGTCAGGTCGGGGTGCGCGTCCCGGGCCAGCTCGACCATGCGCGGCGAGACGTCCAGCCCGTGGGCCTGCGCGCCGGCCACGGCGAGGGCCGCGGTGACGTGCCCCGGGCCGCAGCCGACGTCGAGCACCGGTCCGCCGTCGGCCTCCTCGCCGATGCGCGCCAGCAGCCAGCGGTCGAACGGCTTGTGGGCGAGCTCGTCGGAGAGCTCGCGCGCGTAGTCCTCCGCGACGTCATCGTAGGCGGCGAGCACGCGTGCGTCCCGCGCCTCGCGGCCGTCCCGCAGGACCACCTCCAGGTCGACCGCGGCCTGGGCCGGGCCCGCGGTCCCGCGACCGCTCCCCCGTATGGCGTCGTCCCCGGGCGAGCTCGGGGGCGTGGCTACAGCGGTGGGGGCCGGGCCCAGCAGGTGCGTCCACCGCGGGTCGTGCTGCCCCGGCCGACGCTCCAGCTGGGCGACGAGCGGCTCGGGCCGGCGGGACAGTCGCGCGAGGCACTCCTCCACCTCCGTGCGGTCGGCGAAGGGGTGCAGGCGCTCGGTGCGGGTCCGCAGCTCGCCCGCCGCCTGCGGCCCGCGCAGCAGCAGGACCGTGACGAGGGCGCGCTCGTCCGGGGCGAGCCCGTGCACCTCGCTCAGCAGCTCGTGGTGCTTCAGGGTGCGGGAGCCCTTGCCGGCCCAGACGACCCGCACCAGCCCGCGGCCCTTGAGCTCGCGGATCCGCTCCTCGAGGGTCGGGTCGTCGTAGTCGGTCACGGGGTCGCGGCTGCTCGACTGGTTGCAGGCGCCGCGCAGCGCGTTGAGGGTCAGCGGGTAGCCGGCGGGGACGGTGACCTGCTTCTCGAGCAGGCTGCCGAGGATGCGCTGGTCCAGGGCGTCGAGGGTGGGCAGCTCGGTCATGAGGTCGTCCTCCCGACCAGCTCCTCGGCGACGTCCCAGAAGCGGTGCCTCAGGGTGAGCCGGTCGGACTCGATGATCTCGTAGACGCCGAGCCGGGCGGACAGGTCCATGAGCAGCGCCCGGTCGACGTCGGAGGGGATGGTCGGCCGCCCCGCGAACAACGCCTGGTGCTGGGCCTCGGTGGCGGAGGCGCGCCAGGTGCGGATGACGCTGCGGCATACCTCCTCGATCTGCTCCGGGGTCGCCTCCAGGGGCGCGGGGAGGTGCGGCTCGGAGGACCGCCCCGTGGTCGAGGAGTAGACGAGGGACGAGCGGGCCACGTCGGGGGACGCCGCTCGCGAAGGCGTCGGGGACGTGGGGGACGTCGGAGACGTCGAAGACATCGGAGAGGCCGTGGACGTCGAGGAGCTCGAGGACGTGGAGGTGTGGCTCGGAGCTGTCCCGCCGGCGGGCCGGGGGCGCGCGGCGAGGTCGGCCGGCGAGGGGCAGGGGGCCTCCGTCGCGGCGGCGACCTGGTCGGGGACGTGACCAGGGCCGGGGATCGGGCCGGGGGTCGGATCATGGATCGGATCAAGGATCGGATCAAGGACCGGCCCCGCGGCCGCCGGTCGGGGCTCGAACGGCGGGGCCCGATGGACGGTGTCGTCGATCGCGGCGGTGTCCACGAGGATCAGGCCGTCGGCCTCGCGCTGCAGGTGCCGGGCCACCGCGTGCGGGCGACCCTCCGCGTCCGGCACCCCGACGAGGATGACCTGCACCCCGTGCCCCTGGGCCTCCTCGACGGCCTCGGTCAGGTCGTCGTCACCGCAGAGGAGATACATCACGTCGACGATCCGGTTGCGGGCGTGCGTCACCAGGTCCAGGCCGAGGCGCAGGTCGACGCCCTTCTGCTCTCCCGCCGGCGACAGCCGCCCGAGCCGCAGCTTGACCCGCGGCAGCATGCCGATGGCGAGCTGCGACGAGCTGGGGGCGCCGTTGACGTTCCCGCCGGAGTCGTACCAGTTGACGCGCAGGAGCGGGAGCCCGCTGTCGTCCTCGACCTGCGCCAGCAACCGCTCGATGAGCGCCTGGTGGTCGACGCGGACGCCTCCCCGCAGCGAGGTGCCGGTGACGCGCGTCGCGCTGGAGGAGAGCAGGTAGCCGGCGTCGACATACAGGGCGCAGTAGGAACGCATGTCCCCGATGGTCGCAGGCCCGGCGGTCGACCGCACGGACCGGGCCGACGCGCGCGAGCCGCCCTCGGCTCAGGCGAGGGAGATGAGCTCGAGGTACTCCGGGCCCCAGAGGTCCTCGACGCCGTCGGGCAGGACGAGCACCCGCTCGGGCTCGAGCGCCTCGACGGCGCCCTCGTCGTGGGACACGAGCACCACGGCTCCGGTGAACGTCCGCAGGGCCCCGAGGATCTCCTCGCGGGAGGCCGGGTCGAGGTTGTTGGTGGGCTCGTCGAGGAGCAGGACGTTGGCGCTGGACACGACGAGGAGGGCCAGGGACAGGCGGGTCTTCTCGCCACCGGACAGGACGCCCGCGGGCTTGTCGACGTCCTCGCCGCTGAACAGGAAGGACCCGAGGACCTTGCGGACGTCGGTCTCGCCGAGGTCGGGGGCGGCGGACTTCATGTTCTCCAGGACGGTGCGGGAGGTGTCGAGGTTCTCGTGCTCCTGGGCGTAGTAGCCGATCTTGAGGCCGTGCCCGGGCAGGATCTCCCCCGTGTCCGCCTCGTCGACCCCCGCGAGCATGCGCAGCAGCGTGGTCTTGCCGGCGCCGTTGAGGCCGAGGACGACGACCTTGGACCCGCGGTCGATGGCCAGGTCGACGTCGGTGAACACCTCGAGCGAGCCGTAGCTGCGGGACAGGCCCCGGGCCATCAGCGGCGTCTTGCCGCAGGGCGAGGGGTCGGGGAAGCGCAGGTGAGCGACCTTGTCCTGCTGCCGCTCCCCCTCCAGGCCGCTCAGCATCCGCTCCGCGCGGCGGGCCATGTTGTGGGCGGCGGTCGCCTTGGTCGCCTTGGCGCCCATCTTGGCGGCCTGGGTCAGGAGGGTCGAGGCCTTCTTCTCGACGTTGGCGCGCTCGCGCTTGCGGCGCTTCTCGTCGGTCTCGCGCTGGGCGAGGTAGGCCTTCCAGCCGAGGGAGTACTGGTCGATCGCGGCGCGGTTGGCGTCGAGGTGGAACACCTTGTTGACCACCTGGTCGAGCAGGTCGACGTCGTGACTGATCACGATAAGCCCGCCCTTGTAGCCCTTGAGGTAGTCGCGCAGCCAGATGATCGAGTCGGCGTCGAGGTGGTTGGTCGGCTCGTCGAGCAGCAGGGTCTCGTTGCCGGAGAACAGGATCCGCGACAGCTCCACGCGGCGGCGCTGGCCACCGGACAGGGTCAACAGGGGCTGCCCGAGGATGCGCTGGTCCAGGCCGAGGGCCGACGCGATGGTGGCGGCCTCGGACTCCGCGGCATACCCACCCGCGGCCTCGAAGCGCGCCTGCAGCTTGGGATAGCGCTCCATCGCGGCCTCGTGCGTCTCGACGTCGGCGCTGGCCATCGCCCCCTCCGTCTCGCGGAGCTTGCGCACGAGCTCGTCGAGCCCCCGCGCGGAGAGGATGCGGTCGCGAGCCAGGACGGTGAGGTCGCCGGTGCGGGGGTCCTGCGGGAGGTAGCCCACCGTGCCGGAGCGGGTCACGGATCCGGCCGCCGGCTGCCCCTCCCCCGCCAGCACCTTGGTGAGCGTGGTCTTGCCGGCGCCGTTGCGACCGACCAGGCCGATCCGGTCCCCGGCACCCACGCGGAACGAGGCGCTCTCGATGAGGATGCGGGCACCGGCCCGCAGCTCGATGTCGGTCGCGGCGATCACGTGGCAGGGCCCCTCGGGATAGGTGGTGCGGTGGTGGGTATCAGGTCGGCGGTGAACCGCCCCCGAACGCCCCGTCTCCGCGGGGCAACCGGGTTAGTCTACGGGCAGGTTTCGGCCCGCCCCCAACGCGATCCCCCACGTCAGGGCGGCGGACGATCACGAGTCAGGAGCAAGGATGAGCTTTAACGAGGGATCCCAGCTCGACACCTCCGGCGTCGACTCGGGCAGCGGCGGCGGGGGCATGAGCCCGGGCGGCATGATCATCGGCGGTGGCGGTGGCCTCGGTCTGCTGGGTCTGATCGTCGTGCTGCTGCTCAACATGTGCGGCGGCGCCAACATCGATCCCGGCTCGATGGGTGCCCAGCCCGGCCCCCAGCAGACCCAGGCGTCCGGCAGCGACGACGCCTTCGCCAAGTGCAAGACCGGCGCCGACGCCAACAACGACGTGCAGTGCCGCGTCATCGGCACCAAGAACTCAGTCGAGGCGTACTGGAAGAAGGTCCTGCCCGAGCAGGCCGGCCGCAACTACACGACCGCCAACATGAGCCTCTACAACGGTCGCACCCAGTCGGCGTGCGGCACGGCGTCCAACCAGGTCGGGCCCTTCTACTGCCCGTCGGACCGCAAGGTCTACATCGACGCGTCCTTCTTCAACACGCTCACCCGCGACTTCGGCGCCGACAGCGGAGCCCTGGCGCAGGAGTACGTCGTGGCGCACGAGTACGGCCACCACATCCAGAACCAGCTCGGCCTGCTGCAGAAGGCCCAGCAGGACCCCCAGGGTCCGCAGTCCGGCGGCGTCCGCGTCGAGCTCATGGCCGACTGCCTCGCGGGGATGTGGGCCAAGGACGCCTCGACCGTGCCCGGTGCCAACGGTCAGCCCTTCCTGAAGCCGCTGACGCAGGACGACATCGACTCGGCCCTGTCCGCGGCCAAGTCGGTCGGTGATGACAACATCCAGTCCAAGATGGGCTCCGGCCAGGTCAACCCCGAGTCCTGGACGCACGGCTCGTCCGAGGCCCGCCAGCGCTGGTTCATGACCGGCTACACCAAGGGCAGCCTGCAGGCCTGCAACACCTTCGCGGTCGACCGGGTGGAGTGACCCGGGGAGCCTCAGCGGACCTCGCGGCGCAGGACGACTGACTCCCACCCCGCGAGGGTGGCGGACCCGTCGGGGTCACGCACGAGGGCCTCGGCGCTCGTGGCCAGCACCGGGTCCAGGTCCTCGAGGTCGCCCCACCCTTCGAGCAGCTCGGCCGGGACGCGCAGCGGCGCGCGCGTGAACGACGCCAGGACGAGCAGCTGCGCGCCGTCATACGACCGCGAGTAGGCCCACAGGTCAGGGTGATCCATGGCCAGCGGCTCGATCGACCCGTGCGCGACCAGGGGGTCGGCGTGGCGCAGGGCGATCAGGCGCTGGTAGTGCGCGAAGACCGAGGTGGGGTCGTCGACCTGCGCCGCCGCGTTGATCTCGGTGTAGCCGGGGTTGGCCTCGATCCACGGCGTCCCGGTCGTGAAGCCGGCGTGCGGCGAGTCGTCCCACTGCATCGGGGTGCGGGCGTTGTCGCGGCCCTTGTAGCGCAGCCCCTCGAGGAGCGCCTCGGGGTCGGCGTGCCCGTGCTGGGTCGCCTCGAAGTAGTTGAGCGACTCGATGTCGCGGAAGTCGGCGATGGTCGCGAAGGGGCTGTTGGTCATGCCCAGCTCCTCGCCCTGGTAGATGTACGGCGTGCCCCGGAGCAGGTGCAGGACGGTGGCCAGCGTCTTGGCGGACCGCTCCCGCCATACGGGATCGTCGTCCCCGAACCGGGAGACGGCGCGGGGCTGGTCGTGGTTGTCCCAGTAGAGCGAGTTCCAGCCGGTCTCGGCGAGGCCCACCTGCCAGCGCATGAGGGACTCGCGCAGCCGCGCCATGTCGAGCGGCTGCACGTCGAACTTGCCGCCCGGTCCACCGTCGAGGTCGACGTGCTCGAACTGGAAGACCATGTCGACCTCGGCGTTGGCGGGATCGGTGTAGGACCGGGCCTGCTCGACGGTCACCCCCGGCATCTCCCCCACCGTCAGGTAGGCGTCCGGGTGCGCGGCGAAGACCTCCCGGTTCATCTCCCGCAGGAACTCCTCCAGGCGGGGGCCGCACGCGACGAGCGGGAAGCCGTTGCCGAAGGGCTCGCCCGGCGCCTGCTCGCCGTCCGGCAGGCCGGGCACCTTGGAGATCAGGTTGATGACGTCCATCCGGAAGCCGTCGACGCCCCGGGCGAGCCACCACCGCATCATCGCGTAGACCGCCTCGCGGACCTGCGGGTTCTCCCAGTTGAGGTCCGGCTGCTTGCGGCTGAACAGGTGCAGGTAGTACTGACCCGTCGCCTCGTCCAGCTCCCAGGCCGACCCGGAGAAGAAGGACTCCCAGTTGTTGGGCTCGTCGCGCCAAACGTACCAGTCGCGCTTGTCCGAGTGGCGGCTCGAGCGTGCCTCCTGGAACCACGGGTGCTCGTCGCTCGTGTGGTTGACCACCAGGTCCATGAGCAGCCGTATGCCGCGCTCGTGGGCCGCCGCGATCAGCTCGTCCAGGTCCGCCAACGTCCCGAACACCGGGTCGACGTCCTGGTAGTCGCTGATGTCGTAGCCGTTGTCGTCCATGGGCGAGCGGTAGACGGGGCTGAGCCACAGGACGTCGACGCCCAGGCGCTGCAGGTGGTCGAGCCGGCCGATGACGCCGCGCAGGTCACCCACGCCGTCGCCGTCGCTGTCGGCGAAGCTGCGGGGATAGATCTGGTAGACCACGGCCGAGGCCCACCAGTCGCGGGGCAGGTCGGTCTGCAGCATGCGTCCTCCGTCGGTCGGGTGCGAGAGGATCAGGGTATGACGACCCGCACCGTCGGCTTCGACCTCGACCAGACCCTGGTGGACTCCACCGAACGCATCGTGGAGTCCTTCCGCTCGGCGTTCCGCACCATGCGGATCGCCGACGTCCAGCCCACCGCGTTCACACCGTGGTTCGGCTACCCGCTGGAGGAGATCCTGCAGCGCGTGGCCCCCGGCACCGACCCCGCCGAGTTCGTGCCGCTCTACCGGCGCGCGTACGACGAGGAGCGGCCGGGCGAGGCCGGGCCGATGCCCGGGGCGCGCGACGCCCTGGAATGGCTGCGCGACAACGGGTTCCGGACGGTGGTCGTGTCCGCCAAGCACCACCCCGTCGTCGACGTGGCGCTGGTCGACGCGGGCCTGCGCGACCTGGTGGACGCGTACTACGGCGACCACTTCGGGGAGCAGAAGGCCATCCCGTTGCGCGAGGAGGACGCGGCGTTCTACGTCGGCGACCACGTGGCCGACATGCACGCCGCATCGCTCGCGGGGGTCCTGGGCATCGCCGTCGTGTCCGGGGCCCACGACACCCGAGCGCTGCGGGAGGCGGGAGCGGCGAGCGTCATACCGAGCCTCGCCGCCCTGCCCGCCACCATCGAGCGCCTGCTGGACTGACCCGCTGGCTCCCCCCTGCTGGGGTCAGCGGGTCAGGGCTGCGGCCGGTGAGGGGGCGTGGCGGACTCAGCCAGTGACGGTTCAGCCACTGACAGGTCAGCCGGTGACCAGGTCCACCGCCCGGATGTCGAGGCTGCTCGAGGCCCTCCCACCGGTGAGGTCGATGCCGGTGACGGTCGACGCAGTCACGGAGCGCGGCATCATCAGGCGGACCGTGCCGATCGCGTAGGTGCCGTTGGCGTCCGCGCCGGCGCGGTTGCGCAGCGCCGGGTGGTTGGCCGGGACGTCGATGACGGTGGGGCGCCCGGACGCGGTGCGGACGGTCACCCGCAGCGGGGAGCCGGCGCGTCGGTCGGCCCGATCGTCGTTGGGGCTCAGCTGCAGGACGAGCTCGCGCACACCCCTGGTCCTGGCGGCCACCCGCACGCCACCGGAGGGGGTGACGGTGACGCGAGCGACGCGGCTCGCGTTCTGGACGTCTCCGCGCTGCGGCTCGGGGCAGGCGTTGGCGGGCTTGGCAGGATTCATCGGGTCGACGTACAGGCAGGGCCGCACCGAGCCGCCGCGGCCGATCGGGCGCATCGAGCCGCGCATCCCGCCGAGGTAGGCGTTGACGCGGGGAGCGTTGGTGACCGCCAGCCAGCGAGCGGGCAGGCCACCGAGGGTGGCGGGGAGGGGGGCGGCGGCCGTCATGGGTAGCGTCGTGCGCGTGCGGCGCACGGTGGCGTCGAGCCACAGGCGGGCGGCCGAGCTGAGGAAGCGCTCGTGCGCCGCCGGTCCCGGGCAGGTGGCGTCGCACCCGGCACGGTCGTCGAGTCGCGTGGAGGACAGGGCGCGGTTGACGTAGTTGTGACCGAGACCGGGCACCACGCTCATCAGGGCCGGGGTGCGACGGCTCGCGCCGGCGTGCTGCGTGAGCCAGAGCTGGCCCGTGAACTTCGTGTCCTTGCCCCGGTCACCCACGATCCCGAGGAACGGGACGTCCGGGATCATCGGTGTGAACCGCCCGTGGTCGTCGGGGGCGTCGAACGCGCCGCCGTAGGCCATGACCGAGACGATCGGGGAGCTGCTGCGCGACCAGGCCTGCACCAGCGGGCCGGCAACGTAGGCCGAGCGGGAGTGGACGATCAAGGCGGTGCGACGGGCATCGATGGCGCCGTTCAGCCCCTTGCCGAAAGCGGTCGCGCGCCCCGCGCTGGCGGCCACCGTCTCGTCGCGCAGCCGCCCCACGATCGTGCGGTAGCCGGCCTGCTGGTCGTAGGGCTGGGCCATGCCGATGCCGATGAACAGCGGTGCCAGGTCAGGGATGAGCACGCTGTAGCCCTGCTTGGCGAGCGACTCCCCCAGGTAGGTCATGCCGCGGTCGTATCGCACGTCCTTGCCTGGGCACGGGAAGGCGCTGACGTCATCGGCGCAGCCGGGCGAGCGGAGGTGGGACATGATCACCAGGGGCGCGTTGGCGCGCGGACGGTCCGGGGTCACCAGGACGCCGCGGACCGGGGACCGGAACTGTCCCTTGCGCTTGCCCAGCTCCACGTCACCCAGGTCGACGTCCCGGATGACCGCACCGGCCCGCCGGACGGTGGTGGTGGCGGCGCGCTTGCGGTTGACGGGCGAGTGCGGGCCGTCGTTCTCCCCATCCACAGACGGCGACGTGGATGCCGTGGATCTCACGGTTGAGAGGCGCGGGGTTCGGTCCTGCTCGACCTGGGACGAGGCCTGGGCCACGGGTGCGGCAGCGACCGTGCCCGCGAGCAGGGTCGCGACGACGCACGAGGACACCAAGGCGGAGGACGCGATCGATCGCGTCGAGGTGGACCGACGCGACGCGGAGGTGTCGGACGACGACATGGCAGGGGCCTTTCAGGGGTGAGTGGTGCGTGGAGCGCGGTTGCACCCCCTTAGACGCCGCACGCACCTGCATGGTTGGTGGACGTCACCTGTGAATCCCGACCTCGCCTCAGGCTGCCAGCGTCAGGACGACGATGAAGCCGCGAGCGCGGAGCGTGCGCAACCTCTCGAGGTCGAGGTGTCGCCATGTCGCCAGATCAGGAACGAGAAGCCCGGGCAGACTCCCTTGCGGCTCTTCGCCGCCGGACCACTCGTCCAGCCCGGCTGCTGGACGGACCTCAGCGGCAGCACGATCGGCGGGGTCGGCGTCCCGGTGCTCGTGCGCGCCGCCCTCGAGGCGCTGTCCCGTGCGGGTCGTCACGTGGAGCCTGCCCTCACCGTCGAGCCGGTAGTCCCAGTGGCCCCGGGTCTTGAGCTGGTGGTGGTAGCGGCACAGGGCCACGAGGTTGGCCGGGCTCGTGGGGCCCGTGGGGTAGGGGGTCACGTGGTCGAGGTCGCACGCCTGGGCGGGGCGGGTGCAGCCGGGTGCGCGGCAGGTGAGGTCGCGGGCCACGACGTCGTCGCGCATCGTCGGTGTGGGGTGGTAGGAGACCGTGCGGCGGTCGTAGAGGATGCCCGTCACGGGGTCGTGGACAAGCCGGTGCCACCTGCTGTCGGTGCGCAGGGCGATCTCGCGCGCGGTCTTGGCAGGGATCGGACCGATGCCATCCAGGTATCCCGGGTCGTCGCGCAGGCCGAGCAGGGTCAGCAGGTCGACCCGCACGTCGACGTGGGCAGGGGCACGCAGGTCAGCCAGCGCCGCGGCGGTGCGGGCGATCTGCTCGGCCGCAGCCTGTGCGGCACGCGCGCGCTCGCTGTCCGCGGCGGCCAGCTCCTCCTGCTGATGCAGCTCGGAGGCGACCTGCTCCTCGTGGTCGCGGAGGATGAGGTCGGCGAACGGCGATCCGGGGTCTGGGTGCACCCACGGGTCCGGAGCCGCAGGGGTGACGTCGGCACCCGAGCTGCGCGCTGCGGCAACCACATCGGGGGCCGACCTGGCCGCCACGGTGCCGAGATCGCCACCCCCGGGTCCAGCTGCCCACGGCCGATCGGCTCCCTGCGGCGCGGGTGCGCCGGACGTGGGTGGGAAAAGGGGCTCTTCCGACCTGAGTGTG
>NZ_DKGR01000002.1:0-140459 GCF_002453335.1 Arsenicicoccus sp. UBA6765 | reverse complement strand
CACGGAAGCGTCAGAAGAGCCGCAACGGTCCGGGGGCGGTCGTGCCCGGCTTGCGCGCCTGGGTCACGGCTCCGACGTCGAAGCCCGCCGGGACCCGTTGCCCCACCTGGGCGGTCGAGGCGTCGCTCGCCGGGGCCACCGAGGAGGACCGGTCAGGAAGGAGGCCGCCCTGCTGGGCGACCACCACACCGCCGACGACGGCCGCGGCGGCGGCGGTCGCGGCGATGGTCTGCCACCGCCCACGAGGGCGGCGAGCCCCCCGACCCTCGCGGGCGATGCGCTGCCAGCGCAGGTCGTCGGCCGGCAGCGGGGTGATGTCCTCGCGCTGGGCGCGGAAGAAGTCGGCGACGGGATCGTGCTGGTCGAGCCGGCCGTCCTCGTCACGGTAGGGCTCGTCACGGTAGAGGTCGTCGCGGTAGGGCTCGCCGCGCTCGCCGAAGGACTCGCCGAAGGGATCGCGACCGCGAGGGTCCCGGGTCGACGGGCTCATCGGACTCCCTCCAGGATCGGGGCGAGGCGGGCCCGCGCGTCGTACAGGTCGCGCTTGACCGCGCCCTGGGACTTGCCGAGCTGTTCGGCGACCGTGGCCACCGGCAGGTCGGCGAAGGAGTGCAGCATGACCGCCATCCGCAGCCGGTCGGGCAGCGACTGGACGGCGTCACGGACGGTGAGCGTCGTCGAGTGGTCGGTGTCGACGGTGGTCGTCTCGTCGCCGACCTTGCCGTAGGCGATCGCCTCACGACCGCGCTTGCGCCAGTGGTCCCGCACGAGATTACCCGTGGCGGTGTAGAGCCACGCGCGCGGCTCGTTGACCGAGTCGATGTGGCGCAGCAGCTTGACGAACGCCTCCGTGGCGAAGTCGTGCCCGAGGTCGGGGTCGCCGACGAGCTTGGTCGCCCAGCCTGCGAGCATGCCGTAGTGCGCGCGGTAGATCTCGCGCACGGCGTCCTCGGTGGCCGTCTGCGGACGCGCCACGATCCTCCCTCCCCACACCCGGGGGACGTCGAGGGCGATCGTTGCTGTGGTCATGCCCCTTCGACGTCCCTGTTCCCTCATGGGTTGGGTGCCGATCCAACGCGGTCACTATGTCACGCTCTGGTGATGGACCACGGCACCCTCGTCACCACGCGTCGCATGCGCCGCCGCTTCGACCCCGACCGGCCCGTCCCGCGCGAGGTGCTCGTCCGCGCGCTGACCGAGGCGACGCACGCGCCGAGCGCCGGCTGGGCCCAGGGCTGGGACTTCGTGGTCCTGGCGCGGCGGCTTGACGTCGAGCGGTACTGGGAGGCGACCCGTCGACCCGGACCGCCCGACGCGTGGCTGCGCGGCCTGCTCACGGCGCCCTGCCTGGTCCTGGTGTGCAGCGACCCCGAGAGATACCTCGACCGCTACGCCGAGCCGGACAAGGGGTGGCAGGACCGGTCCGTCGACCGGTGGCCCATCCCCTACTGGGACGTCGACGCCGGGATGGCGGCCCTGCTGGCGCTGCTGGCGGTCCACGACGAGGGGCTGGGCGGACTGTTCTTCGGCGTGCCCGGCGACCGTCATGACGCCGTGCGGGAGGCGTTCGGCATACCGGCCGACCGGCGCCTCGTGGCGACGCTGGCCCTGGGACATCCCCACCCCGACGGCGACCGCGGGACGAGGGGCAGCGCGTCCCGGGCGCGTCGGCCCGTGTCCGAGGTGGCCCACGAGGGCACCTTCGGGCGGCCGTTCGTCGAAGAGCGGCCCACGTCGACCGGGTATGACGCACCGGCCTGACCACTCACCACGGAGTCCGGTTACCCCTGATCGGACATCCCACGCGCCCGGTCGGACACGATCCTCGTGCTCGATCGCCGCAAAGCGCGCCAGCCTCCCGTGTTTGTTCGCGACATCTCTGGCAGAACAAACACAACCGGGTATACGGTTACGGCATCATGGAGCCGCGGCCGTCTGGCCGGGCCTCGCGGAGCTCCGCACGTCGTCGTCGACGAGCGGGCCAGGCCCCGACGAAGGAGAGGTCGCTGTGCACCAGCACGAGCGTCACCAGCTGATCGTGGAGCGATCCCGCTCGCAGTCCCGCGTCGAGGTCGCCGTGCTGGCGGCCGAGCTCGACGTCACGCCCGAGACCATCCGCCGCGACCTGACCGTCCTGGAGCGCCACGGCCTGGTGCGTCGTGTCCACGGCGGGGCGATCGCCATCGAGAAGCTCGCGTTCGAGCCCACCACCCAGATGCGCTCGGAGCAGCGGACCGCCGAGAAGTCCGCCATCGCCCAGCGCGCCCGCGAGCTGGTCCCCGTCGACGGCAGCATCCTCCTGGACGCCGGCACGTCCACCCTGGCGCTCGCGCACCTGCTGCCCACCGGCGGCGAGCTGACCGTCGTCACCAACTCCCTGTCGATCGCCCAGGCCGTCAGCACGCGGGAGGACATCTCGCTCTATCTCCTCGGAGGTCGCGTGCGCGCCAAGACGCTCGCCTCTGTCGGCTCCTGGTCGGTCGACGCGCTGCGCGACATCCACGTGGACGTCGCCTTCATCGGCACCAACGGCCTCACGCCGGACGAGGGGCTCACCACGCCCGACCCGTCCGAGGCCACCGTCAAGCGCGCCATGGTCACCGTCGCCCAGCGCGTCGTGGTCCTGGCCGACCACAGCAAGATCGGCGTCGCCCACTTCTCGCGGTTCGGGCGGCTGAGCGACGTCGACACCATCGTCACCGACAGCGGCCTCGACCCCGAGACCGCCGCAGAGCTCGAAGCCCACGGCCCGGAGGTGGTCCGCGCGTGATCCTGACCCTGACACCCAACCCCAGCGTCGACCGCACCATCGCGGTGACGACGCTGCAGCGTGGCGCCGTGCAGCGCGCCACCGACTCGCGGCTCGACCCGGGAGGCAAGGGCATCAACGTGTCCCGGGCCCTCGCGGTCAACGGCACCGACACGATCGCCGTGCTCCCGGTCGGCGGCCCCCAGGGCCAGATCATGCAGACCCTGCTGCGCGAGATCGCCCTGCCCGTCGAGGCCGTCGAGATCGCGGGGAGCATCCGCGCCAACGTCGGCATCGTCGAGCCGGACGGCACCACCACCAAGGTCAACGAGCTCGGGCCGGCGCTGTCCGAGGACGAGGTGGCGGCGCTCCTGGCCGCCGTCGACCGCGCCGCCGGCCGGGGCCTCACCTGGCTCGTGGGCTGCGGCTCCCTGCCCCAGGGCCTGGACCCCGCCTTCTACGTCGACCTGGTCCGCCGCGGCCACGAGGCGGGTGCCAAGGTGGCCATCGACTCCAGCGGCCCACCGATGGCCGCGGCCGTCGCCGCCTCCCCCGACCTGATCAAGCCCAACGACGAGGAGCTCGAGGAGCTCGTCGGCCGCCCGCTGGCGACCGTGGGCGACGTCGTCGACGCGTGCCGCACCCTGATCGCCGGCGGCGTCGGCAGCGTCGTGGTCAGCCTGGGCAGCAAGGGCGCCCTCCTGGTCACCCCCGACGAGGTCGCGCACGCCGCCGCCACCATCACCAACCCGCTGTCCACCGTGGGCGCCGGGGACTCCCTGCTCGCGGGCTACCTGCACGCGCTGAGCCGTGGCGACACGCCGTCGGCGGCGCTGCGCACCGCCGTCGCGTTCGGGTCGGCCGCGGTCTGCCTGCCGGGCACCGAGGTGCCGACTCCCGAGGATGTTGCGAGGATCGACGTCAGGGTCAGCGACCCGGTCGACCTCACCCTGTCTCTCTGAGACGCCGCTCACCAGACCCCACCCCATCAAGGAGAGATCATGTCCCTCATCACCGATAAGCAGGTCGTGCTGGACCTCCGCGCCACCGACCGCACCGACGCCACCCGGACCCTGGGCGAGACCCTCGTCGCGGAGGGGCGGGTGACCGACCTCGAGGGCTTCCTCGACGACGTGCGCAAGCGCGAGGAGCAGATGGCGACCGGGCTGCCCGGCGGCATCGGCATCCCGCACTGCCGCTCCACGCACGTGACCGAGCCCTCGCTCGTCTTCGGGCGCTCCCGCGAGGGCATCGACTGGGGGTCCGAGGACGGGCCCGCCACCTTGATCTTCCTCATCGCGGCGCCCGAGGGCGGCGGCGAGGACCACCTCAAGATCCTGGCCATGCTCGCCCGCAAGCTCATGCGTGCCGAGTTCAAGGAGTCCCTGCGCAACGCCGTGACCCCGGCCGAGGTCGTCCAGATCGTCCGGTCCGAGGTCGAGCAGTGAGGCTGGTCGGCGTCACCAGCTGCCCCACGGGCATCGCGCACACCTACATGGCCGCCGAGGCCCTCGAGCAGGCGGCTCGCGAGGCCGGCCACGAGATGGTCGTCGAGACCCAGGGCTCGGCCGGCTCCGAGCCGCTGGACCAGGCCGTCATCGACGCCGCCGACGCCGTGATCTTCGCCCACGACCTCGAGGTCAGGGACGCCGGCCGGTTCGCCGGCAAGCCGACCGTCGACGTGGGCGTCAAGAAGGCCGTGTCCGGGGCCCCTGCCCTGGTCGCCCAGGCGGTCGAGGCCGCGGAGCAGGCTCGTACGGCGGCGCCCGCCGTCTCGGGTGGCTCGGCGTCCGGCGACACGTCGGGTGGCGCCCGCTCGCTCTCCCTGGTCGGCGTGACCAGCTGCCCCACCGGCATCGCCCACACCTACATGGCCGCCGAGGGCCTGGAGCAGGCGGCCAAGGAGGCCGGCCACACCATGGTGGTCGAGACCCAGGGCTCGGCCGGCTCGGAGCCGCTGGACCAGTCGGTCATCGACGCCGCCGACGGCGTGATCTTCGCCCACGACCTCGAGGTCAGGGACGCCGGCCGGTTCGCCGGCAAGCCGACCGTGGACGTGGGCGTCAAGAAGGCCGTGTCCGACTCCCCCGCCCTCATCGCCGAGGTCGAGCGGCTGGTCGCCGAGCGAGGGAGCTCGACGGCGTCGGCCACCCCGACGGCCGCTGCGAGCACCGCCGCGACGACGGGGGCGACGTCCGCCCGCGAGACCGAGCGCGTCGGCACCGGCACCAAGATCCGCCAGTGGCTGATGACCGGCGTGTCCTACATGATCCCGTTCGTCGCGGCGGGCGGCATCCTCATCGCCCTGGGCTTCATGCTGGCCCAGCTGTTCGGCGGCAAGCAGGGCGCCATCGACGTCACGTCGATGTACACCCTCAACCCGGCCGGGGCCACCGACAAGGTCACGGTCCTGCAGAACGCCTTCAACCCCGGCAACGGGATGCACTGGGCGGCGCTGCTGTTCCTGATCGGCGGGGCGGCCTTCAACTTCCTGGTGCCGATCCTGTCGGGCTTCATCGCCTACGGCATCGCCGACCGGCCGGGCCTGGTCCCGGGCATCGTCGGCGGCTTCATCGCCAACACCATGGGCGCCGGCTTCCTCGGCGGCATCGTCACCGGCTTCATCGCCGGCTTCGCGGCGCGCTGGATCGCCGGGTGGAAGGTCCACAAGGGCATCCGCGGCGTCATGCCGGTCGTCGTCATCCCGTTGCTGTCGACCCTGATCACCGCCGGCGCGATGATCCTGATCCTCGGCCGCCCGATCAAGGGCCTGATGGACTCCCTGAGCAGCGCGCTGACCGGCATGTCCGGCTCCAACGCGATCCTGCTCGGTCTCATCCTCGGCCTGATGATGGGCTTCGACCTGGGCGGTCCCGTCAACAAGGTGGCCTACACCTTCGGCACGACCGGCCTGTCCGCCGTGGCGGCCGGGGCGACCGACGCCCCACAGCTCAAGATCATGGCTGCGGTCATGGGCGCGGGCATGGTCGCACCGTGGGGCATGGCCCTGGCGACCGCCCTGCGACCCAAGCTGTTCACCAAGGCGGAGCAGGAGAACGGCAAGGCCTCGTGGCTGCTCGGCGCGTCCTTCATCTCCGAGGGCGCGATCCCGTTCGCGGCCGCCGACCCGTGGCGCGTCATCCTGTCGTCCATGGTGGGGTCGAGCATCACCGGCGCGCTGATCATGGCCTTCGGCTCGGGCAGCCGTGCGCCGCACGGCGGTCTGTGGGTCACCCCGCTGATCACCAACCCGCTGATGTTCCTCCTCGCGGTCATCGTCGGATCCGTCGTCACCGGGCTGCTCGTCGTCGCGCTCAAGGGCGCCGACAAGAGTCGCCGGGCCGTGGCGGACACCCCCGCGGCGCGGGACGCCGTCGCCGCCTGATCCGCCCGCACCACCCGCACCGCCACCACCGCACCGCTGCACCACCCTCACTGGTGCACCAGCTCCACCAGCTGCACGAGCCCGGTATGACGGGGACCACGTTCCCGGCATACCGTGAGTCCCACGACCTGACCCCCGCACAACTCAGAAGGATTGATCCTCATGGCATCTCGCAACGTCACCATCGCCTCCTCCGTCGGCCTGCACGCCCGCCCGGCCTCGATGTTCGTCCAGGCCGCCACGGCCACGGGCCTGCCCGTCACGATCGCCAAGGAGGGCCAGACCCCGGTCGACGCCCGCAGCATCCTGGCCGTCATGGCCCTGGGCGCCAAGCACGGCGACGTCGTCACCCTGTCCGCCGAGGGCGACGGCGCGGAGGACAAGCTCGGCGAGCTCGTTGCCCTGCTCGAGCGCGACCTCGACAACGAGTGATCTCGCGATGACCGACGCCCCCCACCGCCAGCTGAGCGGCATCGGCGTGAGCGTGGGCACGTCGGCCGGACCTGTCGTCCAGGTCCGGCCGGCGCCCACGGCCCCCGCCAACGAGCCGGCCGCAGCCGACCCTGCCGCCGCCAAGGCCCAGGTCCGCGAGACCATGGAGCAGGTCGCGGCCGGGCTCGAGGCCCGCGCCGCCAAGGCCGACCCCAAGGCCGCCACGATCCTGCAGGCCACCGTCATGATGGCCCGCGACCCCGGCCTCGCCGGCGGGATCGACACCCAGCTCGACGCCGGCAAGGGCCCCGCGACCGCCGTGACCGCGGCCGTCGAGGAGTTCTGCACGATGTTCGAGTCGCTCGGCGGCTACATGGCCGAGCGCGTCACCGACCTGCGCGACGTCCGTGACCGCACGGTCGCCCGCCTGCTGGGCGAGCCGGAGCCGGGAGTCCCCCAGTTCGACGAGCCGAGCGTGCTGGTCGCCCACGACCTGGCTCCCGCCGAGACCGCGACCCTCGACATCGACAAGGTGCGCGGGATCGTCACCGAGGCCGGCGGGCCGACCAGCCACACCGCGATCCTCGCGGCCCAGCTGGGCATCCCCGCCGTCGTCCGGGTGCAGGGCGCCCTGCAGATCCCGGCCGGCACCGTCGTGGCACTGGACGGCGGGGTGGGCGAGGTCATCGTCAACCCCACCGACGACGAGCAGGAGCAGCTCGCCGAGCGGTCCCGCCGCCGGGCGGCCGCCCTGTCCAACGTGAGCGGCGTCGGGGTCACGCGCGACGGCACCAAGGTCGCGCTCCTCGCCAACATCGGCACCGCCGAGGACGCCGAGAAGGCCGGCAAGATGGACTGCGAGGGTGTGGGCCTGTTCCGCACCGAGTTCCTCTTCCTGGACCGCGACGACGCGCCCACGCTGGAGGAGCAGACCGCGACCTACACCCGCGTCTTCGAGGCCTTCCCCGAGCGCCGCGTCGTCGTGCGCACGCTCGACGCGGGGGCCGACAAGCCGCTGGCCTTCGCCGACCTCGGCGAGGAGGAGAACCCCGCCCTCGGCGTGCGCGGCCTCCGGCTGCAGCGCGAGCGCCAGGACCTGCTGGACACCCAGCTCCAGGCTCTCGCCGCGGCCTACCAGGCCACCGGGGCGGACGTGCGCGTCATGGCCCCGATGGTGGCCACCCGCGAGGAGGCCCGCTGGTTCGCCCAGCAGGTCAAGGCCGTCGGGCTGCCCAAGGGCGGCACGATGATCGAGGTCCCGGGTGCGGCGATCCGCGCCAAGGACATCCTCGAGGTCTGCGACTTCGCGTCCCTCGGGACCAACGACCTGTCGCAGTACACCATGGCCGCCGACCGCATGCAGGGCGCCCTGGCTCCCCTGCTGAGCCCGTGGCAGCCCCCGCTGCTCGACCTGGTCAAGATGGCCTGCGAGGGTGGCCGCGCGACCGGCAAGCCGATCGGCGTGTGCGGCGAGGCCGGCGGCGACCCGCTGCTGGCGCTCGTGCTCGTCGGTCTCGGGGTCTCGTCCCTGTCCATGGCCACGCCCAAGCTGGCGGCCGTGCGCACCGCGCTCAGCCTCCACGAGCTCGGGACCTGCCAGCGGATGGCGACGGCGGCCCTCAAGGCTCGCTCGGCGCGCAAGGCCCGCCAGGCCGTCCTCGACCTGGCCGACCCGATCATGATCGACCTGCTCTGACGGTCTGATCAGCCGGCCCTGCCGGTGCGAGGCCCGGTGCGCTACCCCCTTGGCGCACCGGGCCTCGTGCTGCCGGCGTCCCCCTCGTCCATCGTGTCGGCCGGGTCCACCTGCTGCACAACGTCCGCGGCGTCCGTCGGGTATCGGTAGACCGCCAGGCTGTCGGTGCGGTGGTAGCCCAGGCTCTCGTAGAGGCGCAGCGCCCCCGTGGGGTTCTCGGCGTCGACCCCGAGCCCGGCGGACGCCATGCCGGAGCCTGCGAACCTGCGCATCGATTCCTGCAGCAGCGCGGACGCCACGCCTCTCCCCCGGTGGCTGCGCAGCACCGTCAGCTGCTCGGTCCACCCCTCGGTGTAGCCCTGGGCGGCCCAGTCCTGCTCGTAGGCCGAGCTCATCGCCAGGCCCACCATGGCCCCCGTGGCGTCGTCCACCGCCAGCACCGACCAGTCCGGGCGGAAGCTCGCCGACGTCAGCTGCTCCTGCCACATGTCGGGGGTCGTGCCGGCATAGGCCCAGTGGTCGCGGAAGCCCTCGTCCAGCACCGCCAGCGCCTCGTCCGAGCGAGACGGGTCCCAGTCGAGCAGGCGCACTCCTCGGGCCGACCCGACCAACCCGACCGGCACGACCGGCACAACCGGCACGACCGGCACGACCGGCACGGGAGTGTCCAGCCACCGCCCCATGCCGAAGAAGTACCGCACCGCCTCCAGCCCCGCGCGCTCCGCCAGGTCGCGCAGCTCGGTCTGGTGGACGGGGGCCGACAGGCGCATCTGGAGCGGTCCGTGGCCCTCCCTGCGGGCGGCGCGGTCCCAGGCCACGCCGTGCGCCAGCTCCCACCGGAGCAGGGCCGTGCCGATGCCCTCGCCGCGCCGGCTCGGGTCCACCACTCCCCCGAGGTGCACCCGGCGGACCTCCGTGATCGACCGGTTGCACCCCGACCACCCGACGGCCACGAGGGCACCGCCGCCGTCGTGCCCGAGGATCAGGTCCTCGTCCGGGACCGACCGTGGGGAGTCCCAGTACTCTTCGATGTCGCTCAGAGACATACGCTCGGGATTGCGGTCGTGGGCCTCGGCCTCGGCATAGAGCCGTGCGATCGCCGGCACGTCGGCGCGATCACCACGACGCCAGGTGATGCCGGGCAGGGCATCCAGGTCCGCCAGGGCGGTCTGCTCGGCAGGGATGGCAGTCATGCCTCGATCCTGCGCCGCGGCCCGGGACCGCACAACCGCCTTTCCTCGGCGCCCGATCCGGCGGGCCCGGCGCGCCATACGGCCCGTCACCCGACCCCCGGGGCAGGATGGGGCGGATCCGCTCGCGAAGGAGATTGCACCTGATGGCGCGTCGCACGACCGCACCGACCCTGGACGACGACTTCGTCGAGAACATCATCGACATCGACGTCTCCGACGAGATGCAGCAGGCGTTCCTGGAGTACTCCTACTCGGTCATCTTCAGCCGGGCGCTGCCCGACGCGCGCGACGGCCTCAAGCCGGTGCAGCGACGCATCCTCTACGGCATGCACGAGCTGGGGCTGCGCCCCGACCGCGGCCACGTCAAGTCCTCCCGCATCGTCGGCGAGGTCATGGGCAAGTACCACCCCCACGGGGACACCGCGATCTACGACGCCCTCGTGCGCCAGGCGCAGCCGTTCACGATGCGGCTGCCCCTGGTCGACGGGCACGGCAACTTCGGCTCCCTCGACGACGGTCCGGCGGCCAGCCGCTACACCGAGGCGCGCATGGCCCCGTCCGCGCTGGCCATGCTCGCCAGCCTGGACGAGGACACGGTCGACTTCGTCCCCAACTACGACGAGCAGCTCACCCAGCCCGGGGTGCTGCCGGCGGCCTTCCCCAACCTCCTCGTCAACGGTGCCTCGGGCATCGCGGTCGGTATGGCGACCCAGATGCCGCCGCACAACCTCGTCGAGGTCATCGGCGCGGCCCGCCACCTCATCGCCCACCCGGACTGCTCGCTCGACGACCTGATGAAGTTCGTGCCGGGTCCGGACCTGCCCTGCGGGGGCCGGATCATCGGCCTCGAGGGCATCCGCGACGCCTACCTGACCGGACGCGGCAGCTTCAAGACGCGCGCCACCTGCCGCGTCGAGAGCATCACCGCCCGCAAGAAGGGCATCGTCGTCACCGAGCTGCCCTATCTCGTCGGCCCGGAGAAGGTGCGCGACAAGATCAAGGACCTCGTCCAGTCCAAGAAGCTGCAGGGCATCAGCGACTTCAAGGACCTCACCGACCGCAAGCACGGGCTGCGGCTGGTCATCGAGATCAAGAACGGCTTCAACCCCGACGCGGTCCTGGAGCAGCTCTACAAGCTGACGCCGATGGAGGACTCCTTCGGCATCAACAACGTCGCCCTCGTCAACGGGCAGCCCCAGACCCTCGGGCTCAAGGACCTGCTGCGGGTCTACGTCGACTTCCGCACCGACGTGGTGCGTCGCCGCTCGCAGTTCCGCCTCGGCAAGAAGGAGGACCGCCTGCACCTCGTCGAGGGGCTGCTGATCGCGATCCTCGACATCGACGAGGTCATCCAGGTCATCCGCACCTCCGACGACGCGGGCATCGCGCGGGCGCGGCTCATGGACGTCTTCGAGCTCTCCGAGCCTCAGGCGACCTACATCCTCGACCTGCAGCTGCGCCGCCTCACCAAGTTCTCCCGCATCGAGCTGGAGAACGAGCGCGACGAGCTCCTGCGCGAGATCGCCGAGCTGCGCGAGCTCCTCGGCGACGAGGCGCTGCTGCTCCGGCTGGTGTCCACCGAGCTGGCCGACGTCGCCAAGCAGCACGGCACGCCGCGCCGCACGGTCCTGCTCGAGTCCGCCGGCACCCCGGCGACCTCGGCCACGCCGCTCGAGGTCGCCGACGACCCCTGCTACGTCCTGATGTCGTCCACCGGGCTGCTGGCCCGGACGTCGGACGCCGGTGGCCTGTCCAACGAGGGCGGTCGGTCCAAGCACGACGCCGTGGTGGCGGCCGTGGCGACGACCGCGCGCGGCGAGGTGGGCCTGGTCACCTCGACCGGTCGGGTGGTCCGACTGTCCGCCCTCGAGCTGCCGACCCTGCCACCGACCAACGGCGCCCCGTCGCTGTCGGGCGGTGCGCCCCTCGCGGCCTACGTCGAGCTGGGCAAGGACGAGGTTCCCCTCACGATCATGTCGCTCGCCCCGGAGTCCCGCGGCCTGGCCCTCGGCACCGCCCAGGGCGTGGTCAAGCGGGTGACGACGGACTACCCCGGCAACCGCAAGGAGTGGGAGGCCGTCTCGCTCAAGCCGGGCGACCGCGTCGTCGGCGCGGTCGAGCTGCGCACCGGGGACGAGCACCTGTGCTTCGTGACGACGGACGCGCAGCTGCTGCACTTCCCGGCCTCGGTGGTCCGGCCCCAGGGCCGCACCGCAGGCGGTATGGCGGGAATCCGCCTGTCCCCCAAGGCGTCCGCGCTATGGTTCGGCGCCATCGACCCGTCCGCCGAGACGGTCGTCGTGACCGGGGCGGGATCCGCCGGAGCCCTTCCGGGCACGGAGACCCCATCGATCAAGGTCACCCCTCTCGGCGAGTACCCCGCCAAGGGCCGCGCCACCGGCGGGGTCCGCTGCCAGCGCTTCCTGCACGGCCAGGATCAGCTGGTCCTCGCCTGGGTCGGCGCCCTGCCCGCGCGGGCCTCCGGGCCCAACGGCGTGGCGGTGCCGCTCCCCGAGGCGACCGGCAAGCGGGACGGCTCCGGGCTCCCGGCCAAGGGGCCCATCGCCGGGATCGGCGGGCCGCTGCCGACCGAGTCGCCCGTGAGCGCCGGGGCCGCCGCCGCGTCGTCGCCGACGAGCTCGGACGCCGCCGGCACGGCCGAGGGTGGCGAGGGGCTCTTCGACCTGCCGCCCAACACCGGGCCGACCCGCGAGCGGGTCGTCGTGGACCGGGACGACTACGACCCCGACAGCCTCGACGACGTGGTGCAGACCTCCACGGAGTGACCCGCCGGCTCGCCGGTGGTCATCGATCCGACCTTGCGACCTTGCGACTCTGCGACCTTGCAACGCCGCGACGCGCGCAGCGGTCAGCCGTATGGAGCACGCGCGGCCGGCGAGGAGCAGCGACACCAGGATCGCGATGATCACGGTGTTGAACGCGAAGGCCACGAGCGCGTGGACCATCATGGCGCGGCGCATCTGCCTCGTCGTGACCGAGACGTCGGTCGTCCCGAAGGTCACCTGCCCGTTGAGCGAGTGGTAGAGGTAGTCGCTGAAGGCTCGCTCCTCGGTGCCCGGGAACTCCAGGCCGCCCTCCGTGAGGTCCAGCCGCGCGTAGTGCAGGGCGTAGGACAGCACGACGTTGCACCAGGACACGACCACCGCCACGATGCACCCCACGAGGGCCCAGGGGATCGCGCGCGCGTGCGGGTTGGTCGCGAGGACGAGGCACACCCCGAGCGCGAACACCGAGAGCTGGATCGACCACGACGGAGCGGACCCCACCCCGAAGGACCGACGCATCAGTCGACGCGCCACCCCTCGCGTCGCTCCGCGTGCACCGAGGCCAGGACCTCCCGCCGCAGGTCGGCGCCGCCCAGCCCGTGGAAGGCCCGCCAGGTGAGCCAGGTGTAGACGAGGATGAAGGCGATCATGGCGCTCAGCGGCATCATGATCACGAACTCGTCCACCTCGATCCCCAGCCGGCCTCTCGTCAACGGGCCGACCACCACGAAGGGTGCGAACGCGCCCATCGCGATCAGGCTGCGGGTGGTGTCCGAGGACAGGCGGGCGGGTCGGGACGGCGCGCTCATGGCTCACGACCCTAGCGCGCTGGTCACACCTGCTCGTCGACGTAGAACCGGTGCGCCGGGGCGGGGTCGTTGCCGCAGGAGTCGTAGAGGCGCTCGCCCGTGGGCTCCTTGTGGACCCGCAGCCGCCACGCGCGACCGTCCTCGTGCGCGACCCTGACCTGCGCGTCCCACTCGTCGCCGCTCTCGATCCGGCTCGTCAGGGCCCTCAGCGTCGTCTCCTGGGTGCGCGCCCGGACCCAGGCCTCGGCGGCCTGGACGGGCAGGTCGAGGTGGCTGCGGCCACGGTCGTGCGCGGCGTCGAGGGCGGCGGGGCACAGCTCGCGCCGCGCCTCGGCGTCGACGACCTGGACGGCGAGCTCGCCGGTCAGCCGGGCGATCGTGTGTCCGCTGGGCAGCGCGATGCCGGTGGCGGCGAACCGGTGGCCGCCGGTGTGGGTGCACTCCCACACCTGGCCGGGGCGGTGCCGCGCACCCTCGAGCACCACCGGCCTGCCCCGAACGGCGCAGCACACGTCCCGCTTGCCGTTGGTGCAGACCAGGAGGATCCCGGCGTCGGTGCGGTGCAGCCCGGGCAGGGCCTGCAGCACCGCGTCCGGTCCCTGGTCGACCAGGGCACCGAGGTCCAGGCCGAGCAGGTCGGCGGGGTCGACGATCGCCCCGGCGAGCAGCCAGGGGCCGCCGGACGCGCCCCGCAGGTCACCGGCGACGAAGACCTGGCGCGGTGCCCCGTCGGCCTGGGACCGGCGGTCGGACACCGAGCGGATGAGCACCAGACGCCCACCGGCCAGGGCACAGGCACCCTCCAGCCGGTCCCCCAGCGCGGGGTCGAGCCAGGACTCGGTGAACGCATCCCTGCCCCACGGGCCGGGCTGCTCGAGGGCGATCCAGAAGTCCGCCATCGCGGCGGTCCCGCCCACCGGGTGCCCGGCCCCCTCCCAGGACAGCGAGCAGGCCGTCTCCGGCAGCTTGGAGGTCGGGTCAGGGCGCTCTGAGGTCACCCGCCCACCCTATGACGGAGAGCGCGGTCGTCGGCCGCCGTCACGACGCGCGTACCTCGGGCAGGGCGGCCATCGACCCCCGCAGGTGGGCGTCGAGGTCGGGGTCGTCCGCCGCCGACGAGCGCAGCCTTCCCGCCGTGTGGTCGCCGTAGGCCGGCAGCTCCAGGTGCCCGTGGCCCGAGAGCCCCACGACCACGACCTTCTCCTCGCCCGACTCCGCGCAGCGACGCCCCTCGGCGACGAGCTCCGCGATCGCGTGGGTCGACTCCGGCGCCGGGATGATCCCCTCGCACCGGGCGAACAACGCGCCGGCGTCGAAGCACTCGGCCTGCTCCTTGGCCACCGCCTCGAGGTGCCCGTGGTGGTAGAGGTGGCTGACCAGCGGCGCCATCCCGTGGTAGCGCAGCCCGCCCGCGTGGATCGCGCTCGGCATGAAGCCCGACCCGAGCGTGTGCATCTTCATCAGCGGCGTCATCCCCGCGACGTCGCCGGAGTCGTAGGCGTAGGTCCCGCGCGTGAGGCTCGGGCACGCCGCGGGCTCCACGGCCCGCAGCGCGGGCGTCATACGGCCGGCCCAGGTCTCCCGCAGGAAGGGGAAGGCCAGACCGGCGAAGTTGGACCCGCCCCCGGTGCAGCCGATCAGCAGGTCGGGGGTCTCCCCGACCTTGGCCAGCTGCAGGAGGGTCTCCTCGCCGATGATCGTCTGGTGCAGCAGCACGTGGTTGAGCACGGACCCGAGGGCATAGCTGGTCGTGGGGCTCTGGACCGCGGCCTCCACGGCCTCGGAGATCGCGATGCCCAACGATCCGGTCGTGCCCGGGTGCGAGGCCTGTATGACGCGCCCCGCCTCGGTCAGGTCGCTCGGGCTGCGGTGGACCTGCGCCCCGAAGGTCTCCATCATCAGCCGCCGGTAGGGCTTGGAGTCGAAGCTGCCCGCGACCTGCCAGACCTCGCACTCCATGGCGTACTGCGCGCAGGCGAACGCCAGGCTGGCGCCCCACTGGCCCGCGCCGGTCTCGGTGGTGAGCCGGGTGATGCCTGCCTGGTGGTTGTAATAGGCCTGAGGCACGGCGGAGTTGGGCTTGTGGGAGCCGGCGGGCGAGACGCCTTCGTACTTGACGTAGAGCCGGGCAGGGGTGCCGAGCTCGCGCTCGAGACGGGTCGCCCGGATCAGCGGGCTCGGCCGCCACAGACGATAGACCTCCTGGACCTCCTCCGGGATGTCGTAGTAGCGCTCGGTGCCGAGCTCCTGCTCGATCAGGGCCGGCGGGAAGAGCGGCGCGAGGTCCTCGGGGCCGACCGGTTCGTGGGTGCCGGGGTGCAGCATCGGTGGCAGCGGCTCCGGGAGGTCGGCGACGATGTTGTACCACCTCGTCGGCATCTCGGACTCGGCGAGGGTGATCCGGTGCTGCGGTGCGTCCATGACCGCAATCTAGCGACGACCGCGCCCGCCCGCGAGACATGTCTCGGTCGGGCGGGCGTGGTCGCTTCGTCGTGGTGGACGAGGCGATCAGGTCCAGGGACGGCCCTCGCGCTGGCGGTTGAGCTCGTCGTGATGGATGCCGAGCTCCTCGATGTGCTCGGGCTTGTTGGTGCGACCGGTGCCGATGAACCGCGTCGACAGCCAGTGCAGCAGCCAGAGCACGACACCGACGACCAGCAGCACCGCCGCGACCTGGTAGTCCTTGGGGTCGCGCTTGGACAGCGGGGAGGCGAGGAAGCCGCACAGGACCGCGCCGATGACGGGGATGACCGTCGGCGCCTTGAAGTGCCGGTGCTCGACCTTGTCGCGCCGCAGCACGAGCACGGCGATGTTGGTGATGGTGAACACGATCAGCAGCAGGAAGGACGTCGTGCCGCCGAGCGCCTTGAGGTCGGCGAACCAGACCAGGCCGAAGGCCAGCACCGTGGTGAACAGGATGGCCACCCACGGCGTGCGCCGCTTGGGCAGGATCCGCCCGAGGGTGACGGGCAGCACGCCCTCGTGCGCCATGCCGTAGAGGAGGCGCGAGGCCATCAGCATGTTGATCAGCGCGGAGTTGGCGACGGCGAACATCGTGATGACGGCGAAGATCGCGATCGGGAAGGCCGGCGCTCCCGCCTGGACGACCTTGAGGAGCGGGGTCTCGCCCTCGCCGAGCTCGGCGGGCTTGACCAGCGTGACCGAGGCGATGGCCACCAGCACGTAGATCACGCCCGTGATCGACAGGCCGATGAGCATCATCTTGGGGAAAGTCTTGACGGGGTCCTTGGTCTCCTCGGCCATGTTGACCGAGTCCTCGAAGCCCACCATGGCGAAGAACGCGAGGGCCGTGGCGGAGGCGACCGCCGTGAAGAGGTTCGAGCCCTCCTTGACGTTGAACTGGGTGAGGGTCGCGGCGTCGCCCTTGCCCTGCATGATCGCCCACACGCCGATGGCGATGATGATGAGCAGGCCCGACAGCTCGACGATGGTCAGGACGACGTTGACCTTGACGCTCTCCCCCACGCCCCGCAGGTTGATGATCGCGACGAGGGCCATGAAGCCGAGGGCGGCGAGCAGGAGCATGGTGCCCCCGGACTCCCAGCCGAAGTGGGCCGCCTTGTTGAGGTTGCCGGCGAAGGCCTGGGCTGCGCTGGAGGCCGAGGTGAGACCCGAGCACATGACGGTGAAGCAGACCAGGAAGGTCAGGAAGTGCACCCCGAAGGCCTTGTGGGCGTAGACCGCGGCTCCACCGGCGCGGGGGTACTTCGTAACGAGCTCGAGATAGCTGAAGGCGGTCAGCATCGCGACGATGAAGGCGCACAGGAATGGAAGCCAGACCGCCCCGCCGACCTCCTTGGCCACCTTGCCGGTCAGCGCGTAGACGCCGGTGCCGAGGATGTCGCCCACGATGAAGAGCAGCAGCAGACCGGGTCCGATCGCGCGGTTCAGCTCGGGCTTGCCCTCGCCGGCGCTGGGTTCGGCCGTGCCGGTCATCGGCGACGTGTCGTTGTCACTCATGGCGGACACGATCACTGACGAAACAGGTTTCGTCCAGCCAGGATCGCCCCGGATGCCCAGATCGTGACCGTATGACGGCTCAGGCGTCGATGCGCTCGGCGTCGAGGGAGTGCGCGGAGTCCACGATGAAGTCCTTGCGCGGCGCGACCTCGTTGCCCATGAGGAGCTCGAAGACGCGCTCGGCCGCCTCGGCGTCCGCGAGGGTCACGCGGCGCAGGGTGCGCTGGCGTGGGTCCATCGTGGTCTCGGCCAGCTGGTCGGCGTCCATCTCGCCGAGGCCCTTGTAGCGCTGCATCGGCTGCTTGATCCGGCGTCCCTTGCGCTCGAGCTGACGCACCGTGGTGCGCATCTGCTGCTCGTTGTAGGTGTAGATCAGCTCGTTCTTGCGCGAGCCCGCCCCGACGACCTCGATGCGGTGCAGCGGCGGGACCGCGGCATACACCCGGCCTGCCTCGACCAGCGGACGCATGTAGCGGAAGAAGAGCGTCAGCAGCAGCGTCCGGATGTGGGCGCCGTCGACGTCGGCGTCGGTCATCACGATGACCTTGCCGTAGCGCGCCGCGTCGAGGTCGAAGCTGCGGCCGCTGCCGGCGCCGATGACCTGGATGATGGCCGCGCACTCGGCGTTCTTGAGCATGTCGCCGACCGAGGCCTTCTGGACGTTGAGGATCTTGCCGCGGATCGGGAGCAGGGCCTGGTGGTCGGAGTCGCGCGCGAGCTTGGCCGTGCCCAGGGCGCTGTCACCCTCGACGATGAACAGCTCCGAGCGCTCCACGTCGCTGCTGCGGCAGTCCGCCAGCTTGCTCGGCAGGGTGCTGGTCTCGAGGGCGTTCTTGCGGCGCTGCGTCTCCTTGTGCTGACGGGCCGAGATGCGGGACTTCATCTCGGAGACGACCTTCTCCAGCAGAAGGCTGGCCTGGGCCTTCTCCCCCCGCTTGGACGAGGTCAGCAGGGCGGTCAGCTCGCGCTCGACGACCCGGGCGACGATGGCGCGCACCGCGCTGGTCCCCAGGACCTCCTTGGTCTGCCCCTCGAACTGCGGCTCGGCGAGGCGCACCGTCACGACGGCCGTGAGGCCGGCGAGGATGTCGTCCTTGTCGACCTTGTCGGTGCCGACCTTGAGCCGCCGGGCGTTGACCTCGAGCTGCTTGCGGAAGACCTTCATCAGAGCCTGCTCGAAGCCGCTGACGTGGGTGCCGCCCTTGTGCGTGTGGATGATGTTGACGAAGGACTCGGCGCGCGTCTCGTAGCCGGTCCCCCAGCGCACCGCCACGTCGACGGTGCACTCGCGGGTCATCTCCGTGCTGACCATGTGGCCGCGGGCGTCGAGCTGCGGCACCGTCTCGGTGAACTCGCCGCTGCCCTGCAGCCGCCAGACGTCGGTCAGCGCCGGGTCCGAGGCGAGGAACTCCGCGAACTCGCTGATGCCGCCCTCGTTCTGGAAGGTCTCCTCGTAGACACCCTCGCCGTCGAGGTCGCGCTCGTCGCGCACCGCGATGGCGAGCCCTGGGACGAGGAAGGCCGTCTGCCGAGCCCGCGAGACGAGGTCGGCGCGGTCCAGGCCGGCGTTCTTGAGAAAGATCTGGTGGTCCGCCCAGTAGCGGACCCGGCTGCCCGTCACGCCCCGCTTGGCTTTGCCGACGACCTGCAGCTCCGAGGTCTGCTCGAACGGCGTGAAGGTGTTGTCCGGACCCGGCGCACCAGCGTCGTCGAAGGTGCCGGGCTCGCCCCGCCGGAAGCTCATCTGGTAGGTCTTGCCGCCGCGGTCCACCTGCACGTCCAGCCGACTGGACAGGGCGTTGACCACGCTGGCGCCCACGCCGTGCAAACCGCCCGAGGCGGCATACGACCCGCCACCGAACTTGCCGCCCGCGTGCAGCTTGGTGAAGATCACCTCCACGCCGGACAGGCCGGTGCGGGGCTCCTTGTCGACGGGCATGCCCCGTCCGTTGTCGCGCACCACGACCGAGCCGTCGCGCCCGAGGACGACCTCGATGTGGTCGCAGTGGCCGCCCAGCGCCTCGTCCACGGCGTTGTCGATGATCTCCCACAGGCAGTGCGTCAGGCCTCGGCTGTCCGTCGACCCGATGTACATGCCCGGTCGCTTGCGGACGGCCTCGAGGCCCTCCAGGACCTGGAGGTGACGGGCCGAGTAGGTGTCGCTGCCCGCACCGGCTGGGCTGGCTGTGCTGGTTCGGCTCGCTCGGCTCGCTGGGCTTGCTGTGGTCGTGGCTTCTGGCACGCTCGGCAGGGTACCCGCCGGGTATGACACCCCCGTGAAGACTCGCCATGCACCGCTCGTCCGGGGAGGTCGGGCCACGGCTGGCGCTCCGCCCAGCGAGAAATGCGCGGGTGGGAACGAATGCACGTGCTTGACTGTTGTCACCGCCGTAGAGGCCGCACCCACAGCCGTCCGGGAGCGACCCCCACTGACGTGAAAGAGAGGCCCATCGTGACCACCGCACTGGCACCGACCGAACTCACCGCAGCCGACCGCTGCGACCGTTGTGGCGCGCAGGCCTACATCCGAGCCCGTCTCGCGTCCGGAGGTGAGCTGCTCTTCTGCGCCCACCATGGTCGCGAGCACCTGGATCGCCTGCGTCCCCTGGCTACCGACATCGACGACCAGACCGACCGGCTCCACGCGTCGTCGACCAGCTGACGGCGCCGCACCACCGTCCGCGAGGACGGCACGACGAGACCCCCGACCGACGACGGCGGGGGTCTCGTCGCGCTGCCCCTAGGCTGGGCACGTGACCACCACCCTGACCGTCCTGCTCGCCGTCTGCGTCGTGATCGGGCTGCTGGGGATCGTGATCCCCGTGCTGCCCGGCCTGCTGCTCGTGTGGGGCGCCGTCCTGGTGTGGGCCGTCGTGACCCAGACGTGGTGGCTCGCCGTGCTGGTGACGGTGCTGTATGCCGTGGGCCTGGCCCTGCAGTACGTCCTGCCCGGGCGCCGGTTGCGCACCGGCGGGGTCCCGACCCGGTCGCTGGCCGCGGGCGTCCTCGTGGCGGTCGTGGGCTTCTTCGTCATCCCGGTCGTGGGGGCCGTCGCCGGCTTCGTGCTCGGCGTCTTCCTGTCCGAGCTGCAGCGCCTCGGCTCGACGGGCGCGGCCTGGCCGTCGACCGTGCACGCGCTCAAGGCGGTGGGCCTGTCGATGCTGATCGAGCTGACGGCCGGCCTGCTGATCAGCGCGTCCTGGGCCGCAGCGCTCATCTGGGCCTAGCAGAGGCCTCGTTCAGAGCTCCCCGCGGTCTAGAACTCGCCGCGCTGACGACGCTCGTCCCACCGCTGCTCCAGCCGCTGCATGAAGGTCCCCGACCGGGGGGTCCGGTCTCGGGGCAGGCGCCCGGCGGCACCCGGTGCCCGGTCGGCACGCCTCATCTTGGTGGCGCCACCGGCTCGACCGACGCCCGGGCGACCGACGCGCCTGCTGGTGCGCTGCTGCACCGTGCCGTCCTCGCCCACCGCTCCGAGCTTGCGCCTCGGTGAGGCCAGGGCGTAGAAGCCGGCCGCCACCATGATCAGGAACCCGATCACGCCGATCCATACCTGCTGCTGCGTCACGCCGAGGAGGACGACCCCGAGACCGGCGAGGACGCCGATCGCGCCGAGGATGTAGCGCCGACGGCGCCCTGGCGTCGAGCTGGCGCTCGCGAGCTGGGCCGCGAAGCGCGGGTCCTCGGCATACAGCGCCTGCTCCATCTGCTCGAGCAGCGCCTGCTCACGCTCTGAGAGCGGCATCTCGCTCCCCTCCCTCGGGGTCGTGCGGTCGTGAGGTCCTCGAGGCCGGGTCGCGCGGCGCGGGTGCGCCGTCAGAGCGGTCTCCGTAGGACTCAACGAAGATGATCTCAGGATAGATCCCGGCGAGGGGTTGTGGTAGATCCGTCCCCAGGTCGGACCAGACTCGCCGGACGCACCGCACCGGCCCCGAACCTCGCGCTGGCCCGGTCGACCGCACGCTCGGCGTCCCGCCACCCGTGCTCGCGCTCGTCCAGCAGGCCCTGGCGCGGCACCAGGCCGGCGTCCTCGAGGCCCTCGAGCCGGACCCCGACGAGGCGGACGCGGGCGCGCTGCAGCCCCAGGGCGTCGAACAGGTCTCGGGCGGTGCGATAGACGTCATGCCCGACGTCGGTGTGCTCGCGCAGGGTCTTGGCGCGGGTGATCGTGGTGAAGTCGGCGAACCGGACCTTGATCGAGACGGTGCGCGCCATCATCCCCTGGGACCGCAGCCGGGCGGTGGAGCGGTCGGCGAGCTTGAGCAGGTGCCGGTGGATCTCGACCGGGTCGTCGATGTCGTGGCCGAAGGTCTCGTCGGCGCCGACGCTCTTGTCGACGTGGACCGGGGTGACGCTGCGGGGATCGCGCCCCCATGCCAGCTCGTGCAGCGAGGCGCCCATCGCTGGGCCGAGGGCCCGTTGCAGCGTCGCGACCGGGGTGTGCGCGATGTCGGCCACCGAGCGCAGCCCCAGCCGCAGCAGGGTCTCCTCGGTGCGGTCGCCGACCCCCCAGAGCGCGGCGACCGGCAGCTGGTGCAGCGTCGCCACGACCTGGTCGACCGGCACGACGCGCAGGCCGTCGGGCTTGGCGAGGCCCGACGCGAGCTTGGCGACGAACTTCGTGGGGGCGACGCCGACCGAGCAGGTGATGCCCTGCTCGTCGGTCACGGCGTCACGGATGTGGTGGGCGATCTGCGTCGGGCGTCCGTGGGTGTGGACCGACCCCGACACGTCGAGGAAGGCCTCGTCGACGGACAGCGGCTCGACGACGGGGGTGACCGAGCGGAAGACGGCCATGACGCCGCGCGAGACCTCGGCGTAGCGCTGGTGGTCGGGCCGCAGGACGGTCGCGTTGGGGCACAGCCGACGGGCGCGAGCCATCGGCATCGCCGAGGCGACGCCGTAGCGGCGCGCCTCGTAGGTCGCCGAGAGCACCACCCCTCGCGTGCCGCCACCGATGATCACCGGGGTGCCGACGAGGTCGGGATGCTCGAGCAGGGTGACGGAGGCGTAGAACGCGTCCATGTCGACGTGCAGGACGTGGCACCCGGTGTCGTCGAGGGCCCCGGCCTGCGCCTCCTGGTCCTCGAGGCGGAACTGCCGCCGGCTCACGGCGCGCCCGTCTCAGTGCCGCGCGGCGATGACGTGCAGGGCCGCGCCGAGCTGGGCGAGGATCGCGAAGTCCGGGTGGCTCGCGGCCGCGCGCTCGAGGTCCAGCAGCGCCATGCGGTCGGCCTCGGAGTCCACCAGGGCGGAGGGGACGAGGTCGCTGAAGATGCGGACGCCGTGGGTGTCGGTGATCTCCAGGCCGGCGGCCTCGACGAGCGCCGAGACCGAGGACAGGTCGAACCGGCGGGGCAGCGGGTCGGCCGCTCCCCACGTGCCCTCGGGCGTGGTGAGGGCGTGCTGGGCCTGACCGAACTGCCCGGCGATCGCCCGGGCGAGCACCACGGCGAGCCGCTGGGCGACGACCAGGCTGAGCACGCCGTGGGGCGCGAGGGCGGCGCTGATCTGCGCGAGGGAGTCGCTCGGGTCGTCCACGAACTCCAGGACGCCGTGGCAGCAGACCAGGTCCGCGGTGCCGACATCGTGCACCTCGCGGAGCGTGCCGGCGTCGCCCTGGACCCCACGGACGCGGTCGTCGACGCCGGCCTCGCGGGCGCGCCGGCCGAGTGCGGCGAGAGCGTCCGGGCTGGGGTCGACGACGGTGACCTCGTGCCCGAGCCCGCCGAGCGCGACGGCGACCCCGCCGGTGCCGCCACCGAGGTCGAGGACCCGCAGCGGCCGGTCGAGCTGGGCGGACAGGTCGTCGGCGACGGACTGGACGGCCTCCCACACGGCGGCGGTGCGCAGGTTGGTCTCGACACCGGTGCCGCGGGAGCGGCGGGCCGCGGGTCGGTCCGCGTGGTCGGGCATCGCTGGGCTCCTTCGAGGCGGGGTGCGCGCGGACGCGCCGTCTCGTCCACCCTAGTGCCCCGAGCTGCCCGGGCTGGAGTGCCACAGCTTGCGCGGCGGCGTGCGGTGGGCCTCGCCCTGGTCGCCCCCCGCGGGCTTGATGTCGGCATAGGGCGACTGCTCGAACCCCGAGGCGTGGCGCAGGACCCGACGCGTGCGCTGTCCCTCGGTGCCGGTCGCCCGCTCGGCCTCGGCCGCCAGCTCGCGGGCCTCGGCGTCGACCTGGGCCAGCAGGTCGTGCACGCCGCGCGGCCCGTCGCGCAGCCACGCGTCCCACAGCGCTCCGAGCTCCCACGCGCCGGTCGCGCGCAGGGAGATCCCCCGGGGGCCGGTGCGGCGCACCTCGCCGCGGACGAGCAGCATCCAGGAGTGGAAGACGGTGGAGGCATAGGGACCCTGGACGTCCTCGAAGAAGGTCGCGTCGACCGGTCCGGTCGTGTCGTCGAGGGTGAGGAAGACGACGCGCCGTCCCGAGCGGACCGGCGGGGTCTGGGTGGCGACCTTGACCCCGGCGACGTGCACGACGGCGCGGCTGCGGCAGCCCAGGAGGTCCGCCGACCGCACCACGCCGAGGGCCTGCAGCATCGGGGCATAGGGCTCGAGGACGTGCGCGGTCGCGTCGAGGCCCAGCACGTCGAGCTCGGCGCGCACCCGCTCGGTCTGGGTCATCTCGGGCAGCCCGCTGCCCGCGGTGAGCGTGGGCTCGTCCCCGAGGTCGAGGGCCAGCTGGACGGGCTGCTCCCCGGCGGGCGCCACGGGGGCGTGCTGCCGGGACTGACGCGCGGCGGCGGAGCGCACGTCCGGCGCGGAGGGCCTCAGGTCCGCGCGCTGCCGGTCGAGGTCATGCAGCCCACCGGCCGATGACGCGGCGGGTCGGTCGACGGCGGCGGGTGCGCTCCCGCGGCGGCCACGTGGTGCCCTGCGCGCGGTGGCGCGGCTGTAGCGCTCGAGCTCGGCCACGTGCAGGAGCAGGTCGCGGCGGGTGACCTTGCCGCGACGTCCGAGCCCGGCGACCGCGCGATGGCCCGACAGTCCGTAGAGGGAGTCGAGCGCCCCGGCCATCACCAGCCGCTCGAGGACCGGGCGCGAGGGCTGGGCGCGGTTCCACACGTCGGCCAGGGTGACGTAGGGCCGGCCGGCGACGAGGCGCTGCACCTCGGCCTCGCTGATGCCCTTGACGTCCGAGAGGGAGAGCCGGATGCCGTAGGCCCGCCCGTCGGGCAGGTCGGGGTGCGCGGGCCGGGACCGGGACTGCTGGTCGAGGATCTGCGGCGGCGGCTCGTCCCACGGCGCGACCTTCTCGACGCGATAGGTGTCGTCGGAGGCGTTGACGTCCAGGCCGAGGACCGCGATGCCGAGGTTGCGGGCGTCGTCGAGGATGAGCCGCTTGGGATACATCCCCGGGTCGTGGGTGAGCACGCCGGCGAGGAAGGCCGCCGGGTGGTGGGTCTTGAGCCACGCGGACTGGTAGGTCGGCAGGGCGAAGGCCGCTGCGTGGGCCTTGCAGAAGCCGAACGACGCGAAGGCCTTGAGGACGGCCCAGATCCGGTCGACGTCCTCCGGGGCGTAGCCGCGCGCCGCGGCCGCCGGGCGCCACCAGGCCTCGACCTCGACCTGACCCTCAGGTGATCCCATGGCGCGACGGACCTCGTCCGCCTCGGCGAGCGTCACCCCGGCCGTCTCGGCGACGATGCGCAGCACCTGCTCGTGGAAGACCACCACCCCGGCCGTCTCGCGCAGCGCGGGCACGAGGGTCTCGTGCAGGTGGTCGGGCTCGGACCAGCCCTGCCTGGCTCGCAGGAAGGGGGTGATCATGTCGGACTTGACCGGGCCGGGGCGGAACAGCGAGATGTCGATGATGATGTCGTCGAAGCTCTCGGGCCCGAACTTGCCGATGAGCTCGCGCTGCCCGGGCGACTCGATCTGGAAGCAGCCGAGGGTGTGGGTGCTGCGGATCAGGCGGAAGGTCGCCTCGTCGTCCAGCGGCACCTGACGCTGGTCGTCGAGCTGGATCCGGACGCCGTCGACCCGCTCGACCTCGGCCACCGCGTGGGCCATGGAGGACTGCATGCGGATGCCGAGGACGTCGAGCTTGAGCAGCCCCATCGCCTCGACGTCGTCCTTGTCGAAGTGGCTCATCGGGAAGCCCAGCCAGCTGGCCTCGACCGGCGTGCGGTCGAGCAGCCCCGAGTTGGACAGCACCACCCCGCACGGGTGCAGCGCGATGTGGCGGGGCAGCCCGTCGACCCGCTCCACGAGGTCGAAGAAGGTCTGCAGCCGCGGCGCGTCCAGGCCGCTCGCCCGCAGCTCGGGCAGGTCGGCGATGGCCGACCGGGCGTCCCGGGCCCGGATGTGGGGAAAGGCCTTGGCGATCGCGTCGACCTCGTTGGGCGGCATGCCGAGCGCTCCCCCGACGTCCCGGACGGCGTGGCGCACGCGGTAGGTGTCCATCATCGACACGCAGGTCACCCGGTCGCCGCCGAAGCGGTCCAGGATGCGCTCGTAGATCGCGGTGCGCCGGTCGGACTCCACGTCGATGTCGATGTCGGGCAGCTGGGCGCGCAGCGGCGAGCAGAAGCGCTCCATCAGCAGGTCGTGGCGGATCGGGTCGACGCCGCTGATCCCGAGCAGGTAGTTGACCAGGCTGCCGGCGCCGGACCCGCGCGCCGCGACCCGGCCGTCCATGTCGCGGATCAGGTCGCACACTGTCGCGACGGTGAGGAAGTAGGTCGGGTAGCCGAGGCCGGCGACGACCCCCAGCTCGTCGTCGAGCCTCGCCTCGATCGCCCGCCGCCCGCTGTCGCTCGCGTCGGGATAGCGGGTCAGCAGCGCGCCTCGGCAGCGCTCGGCCAGGACCGCCTGGGGGGACTGCCCGGGCCGTATGCCGAGGATGCCGGGCTCGGGCAGCTGGACCGATCCGATCCCGAGGTCGCCGCGCGGGTCGAGCCGGCAGTCGTCGGCGACCCGCAGCGTGGTGCGCACGAGCTCGTCGGCGCGGGCGCGATCCCCGCCGCACGCCTGGCGGGCGAGGGCGAGCATGTCCGGGGTCGAGGCGAGGTGACCCAGCGTGGTCACCCGGTCGAGGTGCCGGGTGTCGAGGGCGACGAGCCGGCGGGCCGCGTCGAGCACGTCGGCCGTGACCGCGTCCTCGGCGCGGCCGTGGCGCACGGCGGCGGTCAGCACGGCGGGGACCCCGACGTCGTCGGCCAGCGCGAGCAGCGCGGCGGCCTGGCGGCGGCTGCCGACGGATCCCGGCGGCCCCTCGTGCAGGACGACCTCGACGACGAGGGCGTCCCCGGGCAGCGCGTGCCGCCACTGCTCCAGCAGGTGCCGGGCCTGGTCGGGCCGGCCGCGCAGGACCGCCCGGCCCACGTCGGAGTCGGGGCCGACCAGCACCGTGAGGGCGTCGGCGTGCTCGGCCACGAGCGCCCGGCTCGTCACCGGCTCTCCCCGCTCGCCCGCGAGGTGGGTCGCCGACACCAGCCGGCACAGCCGCGCCCAGCCGTGGCCCTGCTCGACCCGGGAGCGTCCCCGGGCGAGCACGGTGACCCGGGGCAGCCGTGGGTCGACGACCGCACCACCGCGCACGGGGGTGCGTCCGGCCGGCCTGGCCCGCTGCCCGGCGACCTCGCCCAGCGCGAGGTCCGCCCCCAGGATCGGGTCGATGCCCCGGGCCAGGCAGGACTGGGCGAACTTCACCGCGCCGTAGAGGCCGTCGCGGTCGGTCAGCGCCAGCGCAGCCTGGCCGTGCCCCACGGCGAGATCGACCAGGTCGGCCGGTGGGGTGGTGCCGTAGCGCAGGGAGCAGCCCGACGCCACGTGCAGGTGGACGAAGTCATCGGCCACCGGTGGCCACCTGCAGGGACGGCAGCGGTGCGTGCGGCGGGGCCCCGAGGGCGGACTCGACCAGGGCGAGGAAGGTCTCGGAGGCCCGCACCAGGTCGTCCGCCTCGCGCGCCGAGACGGGTCCACCCCGCTCGGCCACGGAGCGGCGGGTCGCCGAGGCGGCGTAGAACGCGGCCCACTCCCCCAGCTCCGGCGCGGCGGCCGGCAGCAGCTCCCAGACGCTGCGGGGCCGTCCCCGGCCCGAGACCGGTCCCCGGGTGGCGAGCAGCGCCGCCCCGGCGCGCAGCCCCGACAGGTGCGCCGCGACGTAGCGGTCGGCGGTCGTGCCCGCGCAGGTCGCCTCGGCGAGGGCGGCGTAGGCGCGGTCGAGCAGGTCGAGCGTCGCCGTGGTCAGCGGCGGACGCGTGCTGGTGGCGATCGTGGCGGTCATGGTGCACCTGCTTTCGTCATACGGTCCGGTCGGGAGAGCCGGAAGAAGAACGAGAGGGAGATAGAGGGAGATAGAGGGGAGAGAGGGGAGAGAGGGGAGAGAAAGGGCCGGGAGGAAGGCCGGAGAAAGAGCCGGAGGGGAGTCCTAGTCGGAGAGCCGGACGAGCTGCCAGCGCGAGCCGCGCACCGCCAGGTCGTAGACGCCGAGGGAGCCGGAGCGGCCGGGGGCCGCCTCGACCCGCCAGACCTCCTCCTCGAGGTCGGCGGGGGTGATGGACCGCGTGTCGGGCACCTCGCGCCACCACGGGCGGCGCTCGCGCCAGTGGTCGACGACCGCGCGCACGTCGTAGAGGCGCCCTCGCCAGATGAACTGCAACGGTCGGCCCTCGTGCCTGACCTCGATGACGTCCTCGCACCGCCTCATCGCCGTCCTCCTTCGAACAACCGACCCGTGAACCGAACATGTGTTCGATGGAGAGAACTCTAGGCCCGACCACCGACAGACCCCACCCCCACGTCACCCGCTTGCGCATCGGCGCAGGTCAGTCGATCCCTGACCGAGGGGCCCCGACCGGATACCGTGAGGCGTCGTCGTCGGACGCCCTTGGCTCGAGCCAGGCCGCCGGCCCGGCGAGACCCGAGCACGAGCACGAGCACACGATCACTGAGGAGGACCCATGGGGACCGAGCTGCTACCGATGGTCTTCACGAGCGGCTGGGCGAGCGGCATCAACGCCTACGCCGTGGTGCTCGTCATGGGCCTGGCCGGGCGGTTCTTCTCGATCGACCTGGTCCCGCACGTGCTGACCCGCACGGACGTGCTGATCGCCGCCGCGGTGCTGTTCCTGCTGGAGATGTTCGCCGACAAGATCCCCTACCTCGACTCGATGTGGGACAGCGTCCACACCGTCGTCCGGCCGGCCGTCGGCGCGACCCTGGGCTATCTCCTGGCCGGCCACGAGGGGTCCGGGCTGGAGCAGGCCTTCGCCGCCGCGACCGGTGGCTTCAGCGCCCTGGCCAGCCACGGGGTCAAGGCCGGGATCCGCGCGGGGGTCAACGCCTCGCCGGAGCCGGTCAGCAACGTCGCCATCTCGTCCGCGGAGGACGTCGCCGTGATCGGCGTGATGACCCTCGCCACCGAGCATCCCTGGGCGGCCGCCACGGTGGCCGGGATCCTGCTGCTCGCCGGCATCGTCGCCGTGGTCTGGCTGCTGCGGCGCATCGTCCGGCTCAAGCGCAGGTATGACGACTGGGGCACCCGCACCGGCTGAGGGTCAGTGCCCCAGGTTGGCGAAGACCTCGAGCGTCGCGGTCGAGCGGTTCATCGTGTAGAAGTGCAGCCCCGGCGCGCCCTCGGCCATGAGGCGGGACGCGTGCTCGGTCGCGATCTCGACCCCCACCTCGCGCACGGCGTCGGCGTCGTCCCCCACCGCCTCCAGCCGCGACGTCACGGCGACGGGCAGGGCGGCCCCGGACAGCTCGGCCATGCGCGTGATCTGCTTGGCCGAGGTGATCGGCATCAGCCCCGGGATGATCGGCAGGGTCCCGCCACGCGCCGCCACCATGTCCCGCAGGCGCAGGTAGTTGTCGACGTCGAAGACCATCTGCGTCACCGCGAAGTCCGCCCCGGCCCGCTGCTTGGCGACCAGCACGTCGGCGTCCTGCTCCAGCGAGGCCGACTCGGGGTGCTTGTCGGGGAACGCCGCCACCCCCACCGTGAAGCCGCCCAGGGCGCGCACCAGGGACACGAGCTGGTCGGCGTGGTCGAGCCCCTCGGGGTGGGCCACCCAGGGGCTGCCGAGGCCGCCGGCGGGGTCGCCGCGCAGCACCATGACGTTGCGGATCCCGGCGTCGGCATACGCCCCGACCACGCTGCGCAGCTCGGCCCGCGAGGAGGCGACGCAGGTCAGGTGGGCCATGGGCAGCAGGGTCGTCTCCTCGGCGATGCGCCGGGTGACGCGGACCGTGCGGTCGCGCGTGGACCCGCCGGCGCCGTAGGTCACCGACACGAACGACGGGCGCTTCTTCTCCAGGTGGCGGATCGCCTCCCACAGCACCTGCTCCGACTCGTCGTTCTTGGGCGGGAAGAACTCGAAGCTGAAGCTCGTCCCCTCGGACCGCAGCATGTCCGGGATGGAGATGCCGGAGAGGTCGCGGGGAGCGAGGAAGGACGTGCCCGATGCCATGGCCGCGACTCTAGGTGACCCGACCGCGTAGGCTCGGTCTGCACCGACATGTGGGCACTCCCGTGTCGCCGTACCCACAGTGCCGCAGGGCCGCACCGACGGAGGATGCCGGGATGACCACCGCAGGGACCGAGATCGTCGACCTGGCGCAGCTGCGTCACCGGGTCCAGGCCGAGATCGACGAGGAGATCGCCCTGCGCACGTCCCAGCTCGCGCCCGTGGGGCGCGACACCCGCCTGCTCGTCGACGCGATCGCCGACCTGCTGCGCGGGGGCAAGCGGCTGCGCGCCGCCTTCTGCTACTGGGGCTACCGCGCCGCCGGGGGCGACGACAACGAAGCCATCGTGCGGGCCGCCGCCGCGATGGAGCTCTTCCAGGCCGCGGCGCTCATCCACGACGACGTCATGGACGACAGCGACACCCGACGCGGCCTGCCCGCCGCGCACCGCCGCCTCGCCGCGCACCACGCGGAGCAGCAGTGGGAGGGGCTGTCGGAGCGGTTCGGCGTCGCGGGGGCCATCCTCGCCGGCAACCTCTGCCTGACCTGGACCGACTCGATGTTCGCCGGCTCCGGGCTGAGCCGGCACGAGCTGCACGGCGCGCGGCCGGTGTTCGACGAGATGCGGACCCAGCTCATGGGCGGGCAGTTCCTCGACGTGCTCGAGGCCGCGCGCGGCTGGGACGACCTCACGACCGAGCAGCGCCTGCGGCTGGCGCACCGCGTCATCACCTACAAGAGCGCGAAGTACTCCATCGAGCACCCCCTCGTCATCGGGGCCGCGGCGGCGGGTGCCAAGCAGGGCGACCTCAAGAAGCTCGGCGAGTTCGGGCTGGCCGTCGGCCAGGCCTTCCAGCTGCGCGACGACCTGCTCGGGGTGTTCGGCGACCCCGAGGCGACGGGCAAGCCCGCCGGCGACGACCTGCGCGAGGGCAAGCACACCGTCCTGGTGGCGCACACCCTGTCCACCCTCGACGACGAGCGCGCCGCGCGCTTCAGCCGCCACCTCGGCGACCCCGACGTGGACGACGAGACGGTGGACTGGATGCGCGAGACGATCGTCGCGTCCGGAGCCGTCGACGCGGTCGAGCGCGACATCGAGCGCCTCGTGGCCCAGGGTCTGGAGCGGCTGCACGACACGCGGGCGCTCCTCGACGACGGCCGTCAGGTCCTCGTCGACCTCGCGACCTACGCCACGAGCCGCACCACCTGAGCGGCGTCAGCCGCCGGGCCGACGGCTGACGAGACCCCGGCCGTATGCCGGGAGGCGCCACCGCCTCGCGGGGTCACCCTCAGAAGGCCAGCTCCTGCGCACGGCGGCGGATCTCGGTGCGGTGCCCCGCACGCAGGTCGCCGACCGGGGTGCCGGTGCGCAGCGTGTCGTCCGGCTCGTGCAGCCAGGCGATCGCCTCGGCGTCGCTGAGGCCGGAGTCGTGCAGGACCGACAGGGTCCCGCGCAGCAGGTGCAGCGGCGCCCCGTCCTGGACGAAGGTCGCGGGGATGCTCACGACCTTGCGCTCGCCGCGGCGCACGGACGCGATCTCACCCTCCGCGAGCCACGACCGGACGGTCGCCAGGGGGACGGCGCACGCCTCGGCGACGTCGGGCACGGTGATCCACTCGGGCACGAGCTCGTCGAGACGGGCGAGGAGGACCTGGTCAGGGGCTGAGGAGCGGCTCACGGCCCCTAGCCTGCCATGCGCGCCGGTCGACGCGCACGGATGCGCCATCCGGGTGAGCGTGCTTCACTGGACGGGCTGGATCGTTCAAGGTCGCCCGACGCGCTCGGGCCCTGACCTCCCACCGGACGGACCACGCTCCCCGACACCGACCACAAGGACCCACGATGCCCCTCGTCGCCGGAATCGCCGCCGTCTCGATCGCCGTCGCGATCACCCCCACCGCCACCTCCCCGTCCACCACGTCGCACCCGTCCACGTCCTCCGCAGCGTCCGCCACGTCCGCAGCGTCCGCAGCGTCGGCGCTGTCTGCGCTGTCTGCGCTGTCGGTGCTGTCCGCCGTCCAGGGGGACTACACCGTGCGCCGCGGAGACTCGACCTACACCATCGCCCGGCGCGCCGGCACGACCGTGCAGGCCGTCGTCGCGGCCAACGGCCTGCAGGGCGGGGGACGTCGCATCCACCCCGGCCAGCGGCTCGTGATCCCCGCGGCCGGCACCGACGCCCAGGCCGGACGTCGCCAGGCTCCCGCGACCACGGCCCCCACGCGCACGGCACCCCCGTCCAAGGCCCCCACGAGCAAGGCACCCGTCGCCAGGGCCACCGCCCGCACGTCCCCACCTGCCGCTGCCGGGACGCAGAAGGCCCAGGTCCGCGCCCTCATCGAGCAGGTGGCCGACGAGCACGGCGTCGACCGGCGGCTCGCGCTCGCCGTCGGGCTCCAGGAGTCCGGGTGGCGCCAGGACGTCACGTCCCACGTCGGCGCGAGGGGCACCATGCAGGTGATGCCCGCCAACGCCCGCTGGGCCTCGTCGCTCGCAGGCCGCCGACTCGACCTCGGCGACGCCCGCGACAACGTCACGGCCGGGGTCGTCATCCTCAAGCAGCTCCAGGCGACCGCCGGCAGCGAGGACGCGGCCATCGGCGCCTACTACCAGGGGCTCCCCTCGGTCAAGAAGCGCGGGATGTACCGCGAGACCCACCGCTACGTCGCCTCCGTCAAGGCACACCGGTCCCGGATGTGAGGTCGGGGAGGCTCCCCCGCCTAGGATCGAACGGTGCCTCGACCCACCGACGTGACCGCGCCCGGGCGTGTGCTGGACGGGCGTTATCGCCTGGTCCGGCACATCGCCGACGGCGGTATGGCGTCCGTGTGGGAGGGCCTGGACGAGCGCCTCGACCGTGAGGTCGCCGTCAAGATCCTGCGGCGTGGGCTGACCGACGACGAGTCGTTCACCTCGAGGTTCCAGCGCGAGGCGAGGTCCGCGGCCCGCCTCAACGACCCGCGCATCGTGGCGGTGTTCGACCAGGGCATCGACCATGACGACATGTTCCTCGTCATGGAGCTGGTGCCGGGTCGCACCCTGCGCGAGGTCGTCCACGCCGAGGCTCCCCTCACGGTTCGTGCCGCCCTCGACCTGGTCGTGCCCCTGGCCGAGGCGCTCGGCGTGGCCCACCGGGCCGGGATCATCCACCGCGACGTCAAGCCCGAGAACGTCATCATCCGTGACGACGGCCGCGTCAAGGTGGCCGACTTCGGCCTGGCCCGTGCCGTCACCGCTCAGACCGTCACCGCCGCCAGCAGCACGATCCTCGGCACGGTGTCCTACCTGTCCCCCGAGCAGGTCGAGCGGGGCATCGCCGACGCGCGCAGCGACGTCTACGCGACCGGCCTGATCCTCTACGAGCTCTTGACCGGTCAGAAGGCCTACGAGGGCGAGTCCCCGATCCACGTCGCCTACCAGCACGTGCACGGCAGCATCACGGCCCCGAGCGACGTCGTCCCCAGCGTGCCCGCCGCGCTCGACGAGGTGGTCGCCTGGGCCACGCACCGCGACGCCGGGGAGCGTCCCGCTGACGGCGCCGCCCTGGCCGAGCGGCTGCGCGAGGTGCGGGCGGAGCTCTCCCCCGACGACCTCGACGCCCGGCCCCGCGAGCCGGAGGCCTCCGCGGCCAGGGCGACCCCGACGGTCGCCATACCGCGCTCCGGCGCAACCGGGTCCGCCCGACCGATCCCCACCCCGGTGCAGCACCGCGACCCCGTCGGCGCCACGCGCGGCGCCGCCTCTCCGTCAGCAGCCCCCCGCCGGCGCCGGCTGCGCCTGCTCCTCCCCCTGCTGGCGTTCCTGGTCCTGCTGGGGGGCGGTGGCGCGTGGTACCTCACCCAGGGCCCCGGTGCCTCCACCACCGTGCCTGCCCTGCAGGGCCTCGCCCTCGCCGACGCCCAGTCGAGGCTCGCGGCCGCCCACCTGGACGCCGCCATCGAGGAGACCTACGACGAGCGGGTCCCGCGCGGGTCGGTCATCCAGGCGTCGCCGGGCGAGGGCACGGCCCTGCACCGCACCGACGACGTCACCCTCGTCGTGAGCCGCGGGCCCGAGCGCTACCAGGTGCCGCAGGTCCGGGGCACCCCGGTGGACGCGGCGCGGCAGGCCCTCAAGGACACCCGCCTGTCCGTCGGCGCGGTCACCGAGGCCCACGACGAGCAGGTGCCGGCCGGCCAGGTCGTCTCCACGGACCCCGCGGCCGGCGCCTCGCTGAAGCCGCTCACCAAGGTCGCCCTCGTCGTCAGCAAGGGTCGTCAGCCCATCCCCGTCCCCGCCCTCGCCGGACGCACCTCCGCCGAGGCGCGCACCGCCCTCACGGCGGCGGGCCTGACCTATGCCGAGGCGCCCGACCGCGTCTACTCCACCACGGTGCCCGAGGGGTCCGTGACGCAGCACAGCCCCGCGAGCGGCACGCTCTTCAAGGGCGACACCGTCACGGTGACGCTGTCCAAGGGCCCGGAGCTGGTGGCCGTGCCGTCGGTGCGGGGACGGAGCAAGGACGACGCGGTCGCCGCGCTCAAGGCCGCCGGCTTCCAGGTCCGGGTGTCCGCCCCGCTGGGCGAGGTGTTCGGGCTGGTGTCCCAGCAGCGCCCCTCCGGCGGTCGCGCGCCCAAGGGAAGCACCGTCACGGTCGTCGTGGTCTGAGTGGCCGTGGCTCCCCCGCGGCCCTCGGTCGCACCGCGCTCGGGCCTCGCCACGCTCGCCCTCGTGGCGGTCACCGCCGTCTGGGGCTCGACGTTCTACCTCATCCACGACCTGCTCGACTCCATGGACGCCGTGGACTTCCTGGCCGTCCGGTTCACCATCGCCGCCGTCTGCCTGCTCCTGCTCTTCGGCCGCAGCCTGCGGGCCCTGGACCGACGCGCCTGGATGGCCGGCGGGCTGCTCGGCCTCGTCTACGCCCTGGCGCAGGTCCTGCAGACCGTGGGGCTCGCCCACACCGCCGCGTCGCGGTCCGGCTTCATCACCGGTCTGTACGTCGTCCTCACCCCCGTCCTCGGAGCGATCCTGCTGCGCGAGCGGGTCGGACGACCCACCTGGGTCGCCGTCGTGCTCTCCGTCGCCGGTCTCGCCGTCCTGTCCCTCGGTGACGTGGCGTCTGCGGTCGGTCTCGGCGAGGCCCTGACGCTGGCGTGCGCCGCGGTCTACGCCATCCACATCCTCGGGGTGGCGAGGTACTCCACCGCCGAGCTCGCCACGGCACTGGCGACCGTCCAGATGATCGCCCTCGCCGTGGGGTGCACCGTCACGGCGGCCGTCGACGGCGTGCGCCTGCCCCCGACCCCCGCCGCGTGGTGGGCCGTGGTCTACATGGCGGTCGTCGCCGGCGCCGGCGCGCTGTGGGCGCAGACCTGGGCCCAGGCGCACCTGAGCGCCAGCCGCGCCGCGATCGTCATGACGCTCGAGCCCGTGTTCGCCGCGGGCTTCGCGGTCACGCTCGGCGGCGAGTCGGCCACCTCGCGCATGGTCCTCGGCGGCGGGCTGGTCCTGGCCGCGATGTATGTCGTCGAGCTCGCGGGTCGCCGTGGTCGCTCGGCGGACGACCCGCCGCTGGAGGCACTGCACCACGAGCCGTGACGCGACCCGCACAGCCGCCCGGTCAGGCAGCGACTCGGTCCTTCAGCTGCTCGGTCGTGCAGCTGCTCGGTCATGGGGCGACACGGTCTGGCGGTCACGCGGTCACACTCATTCTTGGTAGGCGTACCGCTCCTGGCGCCATACGTCGCCCACCAGGTGATAGCCGCGCTGCTCCCAGAAGCCGCGGCCCGGCTCGCGAAGGTAGGCGATCTCGCCGATCCACTTGGGGCCCTTGTAGCCGTAGAGGTGCGGCACGACCAGGCGCACCGGCCCCCCGCGCTCGGCGGACAGGGGCTCACCGTTGCGGTGCGTGGCGAGGAGCGAGCGCGGCGACACGAGGTCGTCGAGCGGCAGGCTGGCGCTGTAGCCGTAGGTCGCCGAGACGAGGACGTGCCCGACCCCATCGGCCGGGGGTGCGAGGTCGACGACGTGGCGCACCAGCACGCCCTCCCAGACGACGTCCTGGCTGGTCAGCTTGGACACGCAGTGCTGGTCGGCCACGATCGCGTCGCGCGGCAGCTGCTGCAGGTCGTCCCAGGTCAGGACCCGCTCGGGCCCGGCCGTCTCGCCGACGACGGACAACGTCCATGTCTCGGGCGAGAGCGCCGGGACGCGCCCGTAGTGCTGCACCGGGAGCTCGGCGACGAGCCGTTGCCCGGGGGGCACGGTGCGCGGCTCGGTCCGAGGCATGGGACGAACTCTCTCACATCACCCAGGTGGGGCTCAGGACCGCTGGGCGAGCATCTCGGCGACGAGAAAGGCCAGCTCCAGGCTCTGCTGGTGGTTGAGCCGGGGGTCGCACACGGTCTCGTAGCGCGAGGACAGGTCGGCGTCCTCGATGCGGATCGAGCCGCCGGTGCACTCGGTGACGTCGTTGCCCGTGAGCTCGACGTGCATGCCGCCGGGGATGGTGCCGAGGTCGGCGTGGACCTCGAAGAAGCCCCGCACCTCGTCGACCACGTCGTCGAAGTCACGCGTCTTGTAGCCGCTCGCGCTCGTGTGGGTGTTGCCGTGCATGGGGTCGGTCACCCAGGTGACCTGGACGCCCTCCTGCTTAACCCGCTCGACGATCGGGGGGAGCGCCTCGCGGATCGTGCCGGCGCCCATCCGCGTGATGAAGGTCAGGCGGCCGGGACGGCGCTCGGCGTCGACCTTGTCGACGATCGCCATGACGTCGTCGCCGGTCGTCGTCGGCCCGAGCTTGACCCCGATCGGGTTGCGGATGTGCGAGACGAAGTCCAGGTGGGCGCCGTCGAGCTGGCGGGTGCGCTCGCCGATCCACACCATGTGGCCGCTGGTGTCGTAGGCCACGCCCGTGCGGTGGTCGATGCGCGTGAGGGCGCGTTCGTACTCCAGCAGCAGGGCCTCGTGGCTGGCGAAGAACTCCACGGACCGCATGGCGTCGAAGTCGGCGCCGCAGGCCAGCATGAACCGCATCGCCTTGTCGATGTCGCGCGCCATGGACTCGTAGCGGGCGTACTCGGCGTTGGCGGAGAACCCGCGGTTCCACGCGTGGACGTGACGCAGGTCGGCGAACCCGCCGGTGGTGAAGGCCCGCACGAGGTTCAGCGTCGCAGCGCTGGCGTGGTAGCCCCGGACCATGCGCTGCGGGTCGGGCCGCCGCGAGTCCGGCGTGAACTCGAAGTCGTTGACCATGTCACCGCGGTAGGCCGGGAGCGTGACGTCACCCCGCGTCTCGGAGTCCGAGGACCGGGGCTTGGTGTACTGCCCCGCCATACGGCCGATCTTGACGACCGGCACGCTGGCGCCGTAGGTGAGGACCGCGGCCATCTGCAGGAGGGTCTTGACCCGGTCCCGGATGTTGTCCGCCGTGGCGTAGGCGAAGGTCTCGGCGCAGTCGCCGCCCTGGAGCACGAAGGCCTCGCCACGGGCGGCCGACGCCAGCCGGTCGGTCAGCTGGTCGCACTCGCCGGCGAACACCAGCGGCGGCATCGAGCGGAGCGTGTCGACCGCCGCGTCCAGGCCGGACCCCTCGGGCCACGACGGCTGCTGGGCGGCGGGCAGGTCGCGCCACGCGTCGAGGGCAGTCAGGAGCTCGGGAGCGGGTTCGGTACTCACGCGCCCCAGCCTAGGGCCCGCGACGTCCCCGCCCGGACGCGTCCGCATCACGGGCGCCGCGCCGCTGACTCCCCCAGCCGTTAGGGTCGACGCATGACGTTCTCGATCGTGGCCAACGTCGGAGATGCCTACGGCGTCGCCGTCGCGAGCAGGTTCCTCGCCGCCAGCGGACCGGTGGCGATGGTGCGCCCGGGTGTCGGCGCCGTCGCCAGCCAGGCGCTGGCCAACGCCGGCTACCGCGTGGCGGCGCTGGACCGGCTCGAGGAGGGGCGCACCGCCGACGAGGCCCTGACGGCCATCACCGGGGAGGATTCCCAGACGTCCACCCGCCAGGTCGGCATCGTGGGCTCGGCCAGCCAGGTCACCTTCACCGGCGCGGACTGCGTCCCCTGGTGCGGCGGCGTCGCCGGGCGCGACGCGGACGGCGGCTACGCGATCCAGGGCAACATCCTCACGGGCGAGGAGGTCATCACCTCGATGGAGCGCACCTGGCTCGAGGGTGCGCACCTGCCCTTCGTCGACCGGCTGGTCGAGACCCTCCTCGCGGGCGACCGCGCCGGCGGGGACCGTCGGGGCCGCCAGAGCGCCGGCGTCTACGCGACCTACCCCGGCGCGGGCTACGACGCCTGCGGCGTCCTGGCCGACCTGCGGGTCGACGACCACCCGCAGCCCGTCCAGGAGCTGCACCGCCTCGTGGCGCTCAACGAGCTGCACTTCGGCCGACCCACCAAGGTCCTGCCCCTCGAGGGACCGCTGCTCGAGGACGTGCGCGAGCGGCTGGAGCGTCTCGGCTACGCCGGCGACGTCCCCACCGCGCTGGACGCGTGGGGCGCCATGGAGAACCTCGAGATGCGCCTGACGCCCGAGGGCATCGACGCCCGCGTGCTCCAGGTGCTGCGCGAGCAGACCCTGCCCCCGGAGCAGACGAGCGAGCGCTTCCCGACCTTCTGACCTGATCTTCTGACCCGGCCTTCTGACCTGATCTTCAGGCTCGACCTCCTGAGGCGAGTCAGGCCGGGCCGTCGAGCCCCTGGTCGATGGCGTAGCGCACCAGCTGCACCCGGTTGTGCAGCTGCAGCTTGGTCAGGGTGTTCTGGACGTGGTTCTGCACCGTGCGGTGGCTGATCGTCAGCTCGGCCGCGATGTCCTTGTAGGACATGCCCGTCGCGACCAGGCGCAGCACCTCGACCTCTCGCGCGGTCAGCTCGGGCACCGGCGCCGATCCCGGCTCGGGGTCTCGCTCGGAGCGGGTGGCGAGGCGGCGGTACTCCCCCAGCACCAGGCCGGCGAGCCCGGGTGTGAAGCTGGCCCTGCCCTGCGCCGTCGCCTGGACCGCGGCGAGGAACTCCGTGCGGCCGGTGGACTTCAGCAGGTAGCCCGTGGCCCCGGCCTTGATGGCGTCGAGGACGTCCTGCTGCTCACCGCTGGCGGTGAGGATGAGCACGCGGGTCGCGATGCCGGCCTCAGCGAGCCGGGCACAGACCTCCTGCCCGCTCAGCCCCGGCATGTTGAGGTCGAGGACGAGGACGTCGGGTCGTGTCGCCAGGGTGCGACGCACGGCGGCGGCCCCGTCGTTGGCCGTGCCCACGACCTCGTAGCCCGCGTCGTCGAGATCGCGCACCACCGCGTCCAGCCACATCGGGTGGTCGTCGGCCACGAGCACCGAGGTCCGGCGGCCGTCCTCACGGGTGTCCGTCTGCTGAGCCATGTCACTCCTCCTGGGCGGGCAGGCACAGCCGCACGGTCGTGCCCCGCCCCACGGTCGATCGGATGGTCGTCTCTCCCCCGAGGTCGCGCAGCCGCCCTCGCACCGACGACGCGACGCCGAGCCGGCCGTCGCGCTCCGCCTGGTCCAGCCGACCGGGCGGTATGCCGCAGCCGTCGTCCCGCACCGTGACCTCGATGGCCGGGCCGAGGTCGTCGAGCAGGACCCAGGCGCGGGCGCCGGGCCCGGCGTGACGCGCGACGTTGTCGAGGCAGGCGGCGACGGCGGCGACCAGCTCGTGGCCACGCTGCGACGGGACCGGCACGGCTTCGGCCGGCGCCACGACCTCGACCCCCGGCCCGGCCAGGGCCAGCAGGGCGGCCCGCACGTCGATGCTCGTCGCCGTGTCGGGGCGCTCGCGTGGGCGGGCCGCCGTCACGAGCGAGCGCAGGTCACGCTCCGACTCGGCCGCGAGCGCCCCGAGGGCGGCGGCCTCGCCACCGGCCTGGGCACCGCGCCGGTGGATGAGGGCGAGCGTCTGCAGGACACCGTCGTGGACGACGCGGGCGATGCGCTCCCGCTCGGCGGCCTCGGCCTGCAGGCGCAGCCCCTCGTCGATCGCGGCCTGGCTGCGGCGGGCCAGCTCCATGCAGATGCCGAGGCAGGCGGCCACGACGACCAGCAGCAGGGTGTTGTAGATCGTGGCTCCCGTCGGTCGGCCGACCTCCACGAGGTTGGCCACCGTCACGAGCCCGGACGAGCCCAGCGCGCCCCGCAGGCCCCAGCGGACGGCCGAGGCGGCGACGGGCGCGGCGGCATACATCGACGGGATGGTCGTCGCCCCTCCCGCGATCTCGGCGGGTGGGTGCACGGCGAGCGTGGCGAGGATCGCGCCGCAGGCCAGGGCCACGTCGACCACCAGGGCGGGCGCGCTGCGGTCCTGACGCGTCGCCAGCCAGCAGGACCACGCGGCCAGGGCGAGCAGCACCGCCCACGCCAACCACGGGCGGGTCATGACGTCCTGCTCCATCCACACCATGCTGGCGGCGTAGCACAGCGCCAGGAGGCGGAAGACGTCGATGCCGCGCCAGATCCCCCGCTCCAGCCCGGCCATCGTCGAGCGCAGCGCCGCCACGTCTCAGTCCTTGTGAGTGCGTCGGTCCTTGGCCTTGGCGATGGCCTCCTCGGCCCGCGCCAGGGTCTGGTCCCCCAGCTCCTTCAGGGCCGCCGGGTCGCCGAGCTCCTTGGCCCGGGTCAACGCCTCGTCGGCCTTGACCCGCGTCTGGTCCTGCAGCTCGCGCGCCCTGACCTTGGCCTCCTCGGCCTTGGCCCGGGCGGAGTCCACCATCCGCTGCTTGCGGGTCGCGGCGTACTCGTCGACGTACTCCTGGCCGGACAGCTCCATCAGGGCGTACATGATCTCGTCCGTCATGGCGCGCAGGACGTGGCGGTCGCCCTCCATCCCGGCATACCGCGAGAAGTCGATCGGCTCGCCGAAGCGCACCCCGATCCGCATGACCTTGGGGATGATCTTGCCGGTGGGCTGGGCCTTGTCCGTGCCGATCATGGCCACGGGTATGACGGGCACGCCCGCCTCGAGGGCCAGCCGGGCCACCCCGGTCTTGCCCCGGTAGAGCCGTCCGTCAGGAGAGCGCGTCCCCTCGGGATAGATGCCGAAGAGCTCGCCGCGGTCCAGGACCTCGAGACCGGACTTCAGGGCGGCGGCGCTGGCCGAGCCTCCCGAGCGGTCGATGGGGATCTGGCCGACCCCGCGGAAGAACGCCGCCGTCAGCCGGCCCTTGATCCCCCGGCCGGTGAAGTACTCCATCTTGGCCGGGAAGGTGATGCGCCGGCTCAGGACCAGCGGCAGGAAGAACGAGTCCGAGAAGGACAGGTGGTTGCTCGCCAGGATCGCTCCGCCACGGGTGGGGACGTGCTCGGACCCCTCGACCCAGGGTCGGAAGAGCAGCTTCAGCAGCGGGCCGAGGGCCAGCGACTTGACGAACCAGTACAGCACCGTGGCCACCTCGATCTGTGCGCGTGATCAGCACTCTAACCCAGCCCCGGTTACCCTGGGACGGCCGTGTCGGACGGCTCAGCCACCAGGAGGTCGACGTGCAGGTCATGCCAGGTGCCGAGGCGTTCAGCAGCCCCGGCCGGCCCGAGGGGGGCGGGGTCGGCGTCCTGGTCAGCCACGGCTTCACCGGCAGCCCGCAGTCCCTGCGGCCCTGGGCCCAGCACCTCGCCGACCAGGGGTATGCCGTGCGACTCCCCCGCCTCCCGGGGCACGGGACGACCTGGCAGTCGCTCAACCGCACCCAGTGGCAGGACTGGATCGCCGTGCTCGAGCGCGAGCTGCTGCGGCTGCTCGACGAGTGCGACACCGTCTTCGTCGCCGGCCTGAGCCTGGGCGGCGCGCTCGTCACGCGCCTGGCCGAGGAGCACGGCCCGAGCATCGCCGGCCTGATGCTCGTCAACCCCGCCTATCGCAGCGACGACCCCCGCATGCGGGCCCTGCCCGTCCTGCGCCGGCTGGCCCCCTCGATCGCCGGGATCGCCAGCGACATCCGCCTCGCCGGCGTGACCGAGCTGGCCTACGACCGCACGCCGCTGCACGCGCTGTCGTCCATGCTGCAGCTGTGGGCGCTGACGGTCCGGGACCTGCCGGAGATCACCCAGCCGGTCCTGCTGATGCAGTCGGACGAGGACCACGTCGTCCCGGCGTCCAGCTCCGAGCTGCTGCTGAGCCGCATCTCGAGCACCGACGTCACCCACGTGCGCCTGGCCGACAGCTACCACGTCGCCACCCTCGACCACGACGCGCACGTGATCCACGACCGCTCGGTGGAGTTCGTCGAGCGCGTGCGGCGAGGCTGAGGGCATGGGCACCCACGAGCCGGACGACATCGACGCTCGCTTCGAGGAGATCGTGGCGCGCTGGGACGACGAGCAGCGCGCGCAGGACGGGTCCGAGCCGGGCGGGGAGGGTGGACCCGATCCTGCGGGGCGGCCGGACCGGACGGGTCGGGAGACGCCGCAGCACGAGAGCGCGCCCGGACGTCCGACGCACCCCTCGGCGATCAATCCCCCGCCCGGGCGTCGCGCGTCCCCACCGGCGGCCGACCCCTCGCCCGGCTCGCCGCCCGGCTCCCCGCCCGGCTCCCCGCCCGGCTCCCCGCCCGCTCCCCCAACCGCTCCCCCAGCGTCGCCGCAGCAGCGCCGCGCCCTCGACCCCCGCCTCGTCTACCGCGACCCCGGCTCCGGCCTCTCGATGGGGACGGACCACCGGTCGTGGACCCCTCCCGTCGACCCGGACGACCCGGACGACGACTACGTGCCGCCACCGCCCACCCCGATGCCGTCGTGGCGCGCGGACCCGGTCTGGTGGGCGATCCTGGTCGGCCTGGTGGCCGGGCCGATCGTCCTGCTCACGATGGTCCTGACGGGCCACACCAGCCCCCGCATCTACCTGTGGCTCGCCGGTCTCGCCACCGTCGCGGCCTTCGTCGGGCTGGTGCTCCGGCTGCCCAGCACGCACGACGAGGACGACGACGGCGCCCGGGTGTGACCCTCACCCGACGCTGGTGCTCCGCGGTCGGCCGATCGGCCAGATCGCCTCTGGTCCGCGTCAGGACCCCAGCACGTCCACGTCGACCCACACCGGCAGGTGGTCCGAGGCGCGGCGCACGTCCCTGCCTCGTCGGTCCAGCTCCGGCGGTGGCGTGCCGTCCACGCGCCGCACACCCCTGCCCCAGACCACGTCGAGCATCTCGACCGGCGCCCAGGACGGATAGGTCGGCTCCTCCACCGACAGCACGTCGAGCAGGCCGGCGAAGGTCTGCCAGCTGGGCCCGCCCGGGCCCTCGTTGAGATCCCCCGCGACCACCAGCGGCCCCTCGACCGGCAGGTCCCGGAGGATCTGGTGCGTATGCCGCAGCCGCTGCCCCTCGAACAGCCCCAGGTGCACGCTCGCCGCCGTCAGCAGCGACCCCTCGGGGAGCCGGGCGCGCAGCACGGCATACCCGCGGGTCCGCTGCCCCAGGGGCACCGGGAGACCACGGTGCACGCAGTCCACCAGGGTGAGCCGGTCCGAGAGCATCACGGTGGTGCCTCCCGAGCCGCGGTGCCCACCCGGCCAGCGCAGGCCCGTCTCGCGCGCGAAGTCCCGCACCAGGGGACCCGGCCAGAAGCGGCGGGGTGCCTCCTGCAGCAGCAGGACGTCCGGCGCCAGCGCACGCACGACGCGAGCCGCGGCCCGTCGGTCGTCGAGGAAGTCGCGCGTGTTGTAGCTCGCGACGCGCACGGTCATGACGTGCTGAGCACCTCGGTGCGGGCGAGGTCGGCCGCACCGATGAGTCCGGCCTCGTTGCCGAGGCTGGCCTGCAGGATCTGCGCCATCGGGCGGTAGCCGCGTCCGGTCAGCTCGCGGGCGAAGGTCTCGCGGGCGGGACCGAGCAGCAGGTCTCCGGCCGCGCTGACCCCGCCGCCGATGACGAAGCTGCCGGGGTCGAACGCCGCCGCGAGGTTGGCCAGTCCCGTCCCGAGCCAGCGGCCGATGTCGGCGATGAGCTCGACGCAGGTCTGGTCACCGTCCTGCGCGGCTTCGGTGATGACCGGTCCGGTGAGGCTCTGGTCCTCGCCCCCGAGCCGCTCGAGCAGGTCGTGGGCCACCGGGGAGTTGGCGAGCAGGAGGCTGCGCGCCTCGCGGACCAGGGCGTTGCCGGAGGCGTACTGCTCCCAGCAGCCGCGGTTGCCGCACTCGCACCGGTGGCCGCCGGGCACGACCATCATGTGGCCGTACTCCCCCGCCACGCCGTAGCGACCGCGCTGGACCTGGCCGTCCATCACGAGCGCCCCACCGATGCCGGTGCCGAGCGTGATCATCATGAGGTGGGTCTCGCCGCGCCCGGCGCCGAACCGGTGCTCGGCCCACCCGGCGGCGTTGGCGTCGTTGTCGACGTAGACCGGGACGGGCACCCGGGTCGACAGCCGCTCCTGGAGGGGCTCGTTGCGCCAGGACAGGTGGGGCGCGAACAGGATGGTGGCCCGGTCGGCCGAGACCCAGCCCGCCGCGCCGACCCCCACCGCCACCACGTCCTCGCGGGCCGTCTGGCCCAGCAGGTCCTCGATGACCCCGACGATGGTGTCCTCGACGACGTCCGGGCTCTTGCTGCGGTGCGGGGTGTCGCGGCGCGCTCGGGCCACGATGGCGCCCTGCTCGTCGAGCACGCCCCCGGCGACCTTGGTCCCGCCGATGTCGATCCCGATGGCGAGATCGCTCACGCGTCCGCCCCCGCACCGTCGTAGACCTCGGCGGCGATCGCGGCGGCACCGATCATGCCGGCGTCGTTGCCCAGGGCCGCGGGGACGAACCTGGCCACCGGGCGGTGACCCCGCGCGGTCAGCTGACGGCCGTAGGCATGACGGGCCGGGTCGAGCAGGAGGTCGCCCGCCTCGACGACGCCGCCACCGATCACGATCATGTCGGGGTCGAGGATCGCCGTCATGCTCGCGCAGCCCTCGCCCAGCCAGTGGCCCAGGTCCTCGAGCAGCTCGATGCAGGCCAGGTCGCCCTTCTTGGCGAGCTCGGTGATCGCCTGGCCCTTGAGGTCCTTGGGCCGTCCTCCGCACGCCTCGCGCAGGCGGGCCGCGTGGGGGGTGCCCGAGGACACGAGCTCCTTCGCCGAGCGGAGCAGGGCGCTGCCGCTGGCGTACATCTCCCAGCAGCCGCGGTTGCCGCACCCGCACTGCGGTCCGTCGACCACCACCCGCATGTGGCCGATCTCCGCCGCGAAGCCGTAGGCCCCCCGCAGCAGCCGCTGGTCGACCACGATGCCGCCGCCGATGCCCGTGCCGACGGTGACCAGCAGCATGTCGTCGCTGTCCCGCCCCGCGCCGAACTGGAACTCCCCCCACGCCGCCGCGTTGGCGTCGTTGTCCAGGATGACCGGGTAGTCGATGAGCGACTCCATGCGCTGCTTCATCGGCTCGTCCTGCATGCCCAGGTTGGTGCCGTAGACGACGTGCGCCCCGGACTTGTCCACGAACCCGGCCACCGCCATGCCCACACCCTTGACGTCCTGGTGCTGGGCCAGCTCGCGGACGAGGTCCGCCGACGCGCTCGCGACGGACTCGGCGCTCGGGATCCCCGTCTCGCGGCGGGCTCGAGCGAGGACCTTGCCGTCCTCGTCCACCAGGGCGCCGGCGATCTTGGTGCCGCCGACGTCCAGACCGATCGTGGTCATGCTCGCTCCTCGTCCGTCCGTGCCTGCAGATGCTCGTCAGTATGCCGTCTGGCCGCCGCCGCGACCCCCCGGAGCGATCGCCCCAGCGCCTCCATCCCGCGCCCCACCTCGTCGATCAGCTCCGGCGCCAGGGTGTGGGCGAGGCGGCTGGCCCGGCATACGGGGCAGGTGTCCGCCGCGTGCTGGGGCGAGGTGGTCCGGTGCGGGTGCTCGCCCTCGTCCGCCGGGTCGTCATCGGGGTCGCCGTCGTGCGACCGGTCCCCTTCGCCTTCTCGCTCGTCGTCCCCCGGGTCGTCGTCCGCGTGATCCTGGTCCGCATGGTCGGTCCACTCTGGCTCCGGCCTGGTCGGCGCGCGACCGAGATCCAGGGTGTCCTGCAGCAGCGCCTTGAGCCGCCGCGACTCCTCGTCGACGGAACCGGCGACCTCGTCGGTCACCCCCATCAGCCGCGGACGCGGGCGGCGAGACCCTGCAGCGCGCCCTCGACGATGCGCTTCTCGGCGGCCCGCTTCATGGCGCCCAGCATCGGCACCTTGACGTCCACGCCGAGGGCGTAGGTCACCCTGGTGCCACCGTCCACGGGCTCGAGGACGTAGGACCCGTCCATCGCCTTGAGCACCCCGCCCTCGACGAGGTGCCACGAGACCGTCCCGGCGCCCTCCTCGTCGACGTCCCAGTCGTAGGCGAGGGTGTAGGTGTCCTTGACCGGCCCGGCCTCCAGCGCGAACCGCACCTGCGCGGCCCAGCCGTCGTCCTCGGACAGGATCTGCACCGACCGGATCTCGGGCGTCCACGCGGGATAGGACTCGACGTCGGCGACGACGTCGAGGACGGCTGCCGGAGAGGCGGCGATGACGGTGCTGGACTCGGTGCGCTGGGCCATGCGCCCACCCTAGCCAGGGCCGAGGCGGGATGACGATCGGTGACGACCGCCGTCGGTCGAGGGACTGGCCCCTCCTGCTGAAAGCCGCTGGGACGGCGGTGGGTGCCACGAGCTGGACGTGTGGGTCCGGCCACATCCCGCGCCCCGAGACCGGCACGGTGACTACTCTCCGGTAGGTCCGGCCGCCTGTAGCCTGCATCCGGTCCGACCCGAGCCAAGGAGCAGCACGTGGACGCCACCAGCACGCCCATCATCGTCCCCGCGCCCACCGAGGGGAACCTCGCGGGCCTCGTGACGCGCAACGCGGCGCGGCACCCCGACCGCGTGGTGTTCGGGCGCCAGGTCGGCGATGCCTGGCAGGACGTCACGTCCGCGCAGTGGCGCGACGAGGTCTGGGCGCTCGCCAAGGGCTTCGTGGCCGCGGGCGTCGAGCCGGGCGAGCGGGTCGGGATCCTGTCCAGCACGCGCTACGAGTGGACGCTGACGGACTTCGCGCTCTGGACCGCCGGCGCGGTGGGGGTCCCGGTCTACGAGACCAGCTCCGCCGAGCAGATCGCGTGGATCCTCGAGGACTCCGGCGCCTCGGCGGTCGTCGTCGAGAAGCCTCAGCACACGGCCTCGGTGGCCGCTGTCCGCGACCGGCTTCCCGGTCTGCACCACGTGTGGACGATCGACGACGGCGGGCTCGACGAGCTGGTCGCCGCCGGCCACGAGGTCGCGGACGAGGTCGTCGAGGAGCGTGCGAACCTGGCCGGGCCGTCGGACCTGGCCACGATCATCTACACGTCCGGCACGACAGGCCGCCCCAAGGGCGCCGAGCTCACGCACTCCAACTTCATGGCCCTGTCCGACAACACCCGGCACTACCTACCGGAGGTCGTCACCGACGACGCCTCGACCATCATGTTCCTGCCCCTCGCGCACGTCTTCGGTCGCCTCATCCAGGTGCTCGTGGTGGACTATGGCCTCCGGATGGGCCACACCGCGTCGATCAAGAACCTCATGGCGGACCTGGCGTCCTTCCGTCCGACCTTCCTGCTCGTCGTGCCCCGCGTCCTTGAGAAGGTCTACGTCGGTGCCGAGAGCAAGGCCGAGGCGGGCAGCACCCACAAGATCTTCCACGCCGCCGCCCGCGTCGCCATCGCCCACAGCCGCGCGACCGACCAGGGCCGCGTCCCCGTCGCCCTGCGCCTCCAGCACGCGCTGTACGACCGCCTCGTCTACGCCAAGCTGCGGGACGCCATGGGCGGCCGGGTCCGGTACGTCGTGTCGGGCGGCGCGCCGCTCGGACCGCGGCTGGCCCACTTCTTCCGCGGCATCGGCGTCACGGTGCTCGAGGGCTACGGCCTCACCGAGACGACGGCGCCCATGAGCGTCAACGACGTGCCCGGCCTCAAGATCGGCACCGTCGGTCGACCCATGCCCGGCGTGGAGTGCCGCGTCGCCGAGGACGGCGAGCTGCTCACCCGCGGCGTCAACGTCTTCCGCGGCTACCACGGCAACCACGAGGCCACGGCCGAGGCCTTCGTCGACGGGTGGTTCCGCACCGGAGACCTCGGGTCGATCGACGACAGCGGTCACGTCCGGATCACCGGGCGCAAGAAGGAGATCATCGTCACCGCCGGCGGCAAGAACGTCGTGCCCGGCGTCCTGGAGGACCGGCTGCGGTCCAACCCCGTCGTGTCGCAGTGCGTGGTGGTCGGCGAGAAGCGCCCCTTCGTCGGGGCGCTGGTCACGCTCGACGAGGAGATGTGGCCGGGGTGGGCCGCGCGCCACGGCCTCGGGGAGGTGGACTTCGCCGACGCCCCTGCTCACCCGCGGGTGCGCAAGGAGATCGAGGCCGCCGTCGCGCACGCCAACGAGGCCGTCTCGCGGGCCGAGTCGATCCGGGAGTTCGCCGTGCTCGACCAGGACTTCACGGAGGCGAACGGCTATCTCACCCCGTCGCTCAAGGTGAAGCGCCACCTCGTCCTGCGCGACTTCGCGCCGACGATCGATGCGATGTATGGCGGGCCCGTCTCCGACGAGTGAGCCCAGGCGCACGATCGGCGACAGCCACGCTCGCCAACGCACGCCCATGCATCCAGGATCCCCAGCGCACGCCCCGGCACCAGGCTCGCTCCCCACCACCCTCGCCCGGACCCGCACGCGGCTCAGCGCGCGAGGCGTCGCAGATCCTCCTGCCACCCGGCGAGCAGGGTCGACTCGGTGAGCCCGATCCGCCCCAGGGCGTCGCTCGGCGTGCTCCCGGTCCCCATCTCGCGATACAGCCGGCGCAGCGCGTCCTCTCCTCGGGCGCGGGCCAACCAGTCGACCAGCAACCAGGCCTCGTCGTAGGCCGTACCCGATGCCACGTCGCTGAACCTCTCGTCCTCCGGCAGGCGCGTCGGCAGGGTCCCGCGGGCCACGGCCGCCATCAGCTCGGGCGCCGCCCTGCGGGGATCCACCTGCAGTCCCGCGTAGGACGTGTGCACCGCGTAGCCCTCGCTCAGCCACTCCGGCGCGGGGTGGGTGGTCGTGGCCCGCACCGCCAGGTGGGTCAGCTCGTGAGTGAGAACGATCCGTCGTCCCTGACGCGTCGACGACGCCCAGGCGAGAGGATTGACCACGATCTTGTCGCCACGGGCGACGCTGCCGGTCTCGAGCATCCCGTAGGTCACCGCGGCGACCCCCGACGTGTCTTTGCCCACCCGCCCGGTGAGGGCCGCGAACTCCGAGCTCGTCGCGGGCAGCAGGACGGCGGGGAGGTGGGACAGGGCGCCCCAGGCATGCTCCACGTGCTCGCGGGCCGGCGCCAGGTCGACTGCCACCTCGTCGAGCCGCTCCGCGGGGGCGTTGCCCGCCACCACGCCCGCCGGGTTGCGGCGCACCTGCAGGCCGGACAGGTCGAAGGCCTGCCGCACCGTGCCCGGGCCCGCGTCGTCCACCACCACCCACCCGCCGCCGTGACGGCGGACCGTCAGCTCCAGGGTGAACGGGGCGGGCCGGGCATCGACGCCCGGCAGGCGCCAGGCACCGACCACGTCGACCCGGGCAGCCTGGTCACCGACGGAGCCGTCCGGGCGCACGGCGGGGCCCGGCAGGAATCGCTCTGCGCGGAGCGTGAGCTCACGGACCTGCAGGGACCGCAACGCGCTCAGCAGGGCCTGCTGCCGCTGCCTCAGGCCGGCGGCCGAGGGATCCAGGTCGGCCAGCCAGGCCGACTCGTCGCGGGCTCGGGCCGCGGCGGCCCGACGGTCCAGCACCTGCTGCACCCCGGCCAGCGGCTCAGACCTCGCCGTCTCGGATCCCGTTGCCGTCTCGGATCCCGTCGCCGTCACGGATCCCGCCGCCGTCACGGATCCCGCCGCGGGCTCCGATCCTGTTGCCGACCGCGACCCTGCCGAGGTCGGACGCGGCACCCGCTCAGGCGTCCCAGCCGGCGCCAGGAGGACCCAGGTCAGGCCGGCGGCCATCACGATGCAGACGGCCACGACGAAACCGAGCACGACGGGCCACCAGCGGGACGTCGGTCCGTGGCTCGTCACGGCGTCACCCTAGTCCGCGGCTCAGCCCGCGCGGGCGCCCGACAGCGGGACCGAGCGGACGGTGGACACCGGCTCGCGCCGCGCGTAGAGCCCTCGAGCCTGGTCACGGCTCACGAGCCCAGCGCCGACGAACTGCGCCACCACGGCGTGCTCGCGCGGGTCCAGCGGCACCGCTGGTCCCTCGACGAGGGCGCTGACCATGCAGTCGCGGCAGGCGTCGCCACGAACGGGGCAGGTGCGGCACTCCAGCAGCATGAGTGACTCCTCGTGTCGGTGGGACCGGAGGGTCCCGATGTCCAGAACGCTAGGTGCCACCACTGACAGACCCCCTGGGGGCCAGCGTGTCGACGGCCCCACCGAGGGGGCTTGTCGGTGGTCGCCCCTAGGGTCGTCGCCATGAGCTCGACCTCCACCCTCCTCGCCGGACCCCCCGTCCAGGGTACCTTCGACGAGCTGGGCCCCACTCTCGCGGAGACGACCTTCGTCGTCGTCGACCTCGAGACGACCGGTGGCAGCCCGGCCACCTCCGCCATCACCGAGATCGGCGCGGTCAAGGTCCGCGGCGGGCTGGAGCTGGGCGAGTTCCAGACCCTGGTCAACCCCCACGCGCACATCCCCGCGTTCATCTCGGTCCTCACCGGCATCACCGACGCCATGGTCGCCGAGGCGCCCGCGATCGCGCAGGTCCTGCCGTCCTTCCTGGAGTTCGCCCGCGGCAGCGTGCTCGTCGCGCACAACGCCCGCTTCGACGTCGGCTTCCTGCGGGCCGCGGCGGAGCGGTCCGGCCTGGACTGGCCGGCCTTCCGCGTGCTCGACACCGTGCACCTGGCCCGCCAGCTGGTGCCCCGCGACGAGGCGCCCAACCACAAGCTCGCCACGCTCGCCGCCCTGTTCTCCTCCCGCACCACCCCCGACCACCGGGCGCTGCACGACGCCAAGGCCACCGTCGACGTGCTGCACGAGCTCGTCGGTCGCGTCGGCAACCAGGGCGTCCACACCCTCGACGAGCTGTTGACCTTCACGTCGCGCGTGTCCCCCGCCCAGCGGCGCAAGCGCCACCTCGCCGAGGGGCTGCCGTCACGACCGGGGGTCTATGTCTTCAAGGACGCCCAGGGCCGGCCCCTCTACGTCGGCACGTCGCAGGACATCCGGTCCCGGGTCCGGTCCTACTTCACCGCGTCCGAGCGACGCACGCGGATGGCGGAGATGGTCGCGATCGCGGAGTCGGTCACGCCCATCGTCTGCGGCACCCGGCTCGAGGCCCAGGTCCGCGAGCTGCGACTGATCGCCTCGCACCAGCCCCGCTACAACCGACGATCGCGCCACCCGGACCGCGGCGTCTGGATCAAGCTGACCGACGAGCCCTTCCCCAGGCTGTCCCTCGTGCGGCAGGTGCGCGACGACGGCGCGACCTACTCCGGCCCGTACTCCTCGCGGCTGTCTGCCGAGGCCGCGGTCGCCGCGGTCCACGACGCGGTCCCGCTGCGCCAGTGCACCCCGCGGCTGAGCCTGCGCCCCCGCAGCACGGCGTGCGCCCTGGCCGAGATGGGGCGTTGCGGCGCCCCCTGCACCGGCGCCCAGTCGGTCGACGACTATGCCGCGGTGGCCGGTCGCGTCCGCGACATGCTCGAGGGAGACTGCCGCGCGGTCGTGGGCGCGCTCCACGCCCGCATGGCCGACCTGTCCGGCGAGGACCGCTTCGAGGAGGCGGGGGTCGTCCGTGACCGGCTGCTCGCCCTCGTGCGCGGAGCCGGCAAGGCGCAACGCCTGGCTCCGTTGCGCACCACGCCAGAGCTCGTGGCGGCCCGGCGGGCTCCCGGGGGCGGGTGGGAGGTCGTGTGCATCCGTCACGGCCGGCTGGCCGGGACCGTCGTCACCCCTCCCGGGGCCGATCCGATGCCGCACGTCGAGGCCCTGCGTGCCTCCGCCGAGCACGTCCCCACGCCGACTGTGGGCCACCATGGCGCGGCGACGGCCGAGGAGACCGAGCTGCTCCTGCGCTGGCTCGAGAGCGACGGCGTGCGACTCGTCGCTCTGGACGGGTCGTGGAGCTGCCCCGTCCACGGGGCGCAGCGGGAGCACGCCCGCCTGGAGCCGCTCGTGGCCGCCGCCACCGACCCGGGGTTCGACGCCTGGCCGACCCGGGGCGCGACGTCCCACGGGCACGACCGTCCCGGGGGACGGTCTCCCGCGTCGCCCACTATGGTGGGCTCGTGATCTCAGCCATCGTCCTCATCAACGCCGACGTCGACCGCATCCCCGAGGTGGCCCAGGCCATCGCGGAGCTGGAGGGAGTCACCGAGGTCTACTCCGTGACGGGGGACGTCGACCTGATCGCCATGGTGCGGGTGCGTCAGCACGACGACTTCGCCGACGTGATCGCCGATCGGCTCAACAAGGTCGACGGCGTCGTCGGCACCCAGACCCACATCGCCTTCCGCACCTACTCGCGGCACGACCTCGAGGCTGCCTTCAGCCTCGGGTTCGACGGCTGAGTTCACCCCACGCCTCAGGTCCAGCGGCTGAGCGCTGCCCGTTGCCCAGAAGGGGCGTTCGATCTCAGGCTGAGGTCGAGGTGATCCAGCGCTGCAGCACCCGAGCGGCATGACCATCGTCGATCGCCCGCCGGGCACGCTCCACCCCGTCAGCCACCAGGGCGACGAACGCGTCGTGGTCCGCCGCGCCACCGCCGTCCCGCGCACCAGCGACCGCCAGCCCCAGGCCGGCGTTGAGCAGGACCGCGTCGCGGACCGGACCGGTCTCGCCCTCCAGGAGGCGGCGCACAACACCAGCGTTGTGCTCGGCGTCGTCGCCGACGAGCGTCGAGAGGTCGTGCAGGTCGAAGCCCAGCTCGCGCGGGTCGAGCGTGCGCTCGACGATCCCGCCGTCCACGACCCACCACACCGAGGTCGTGGTCGACACCGTGACCTCGTCCAAGCCGTCGTCGCCGCGAAACACGGCGGCGTCCGTCCCGCGCCCCGCGAAGACGCCGGCCATGAGGGGCGCCATACGAGCGTCGGCGCAGCCGACCACCGCATAGGTGGGCCGGGCCGGGTTGGTCAGCGGGCCCAGGAAGTTGAATGCCGTCCCGATCCCCAGCTCGCTGCGCGCCACCGCGGCGTGCGCCATCGAGGGGTGGAACGAGCGAGCGAAGCAGAAGGTGATCCCGGCCTCGTCCGCCACCTCGGCAACCCGCTCGGACGGCAGCGTCAGCGCGACCCCCAGCGCCTCCAGGACGTCGGCCGAGCCGGACTTGGAGGAGGCCGCACGGTTGCCGTGCTTGACGACGCGCACACCGGCCCCCGCGATGACCAACGAGGACATCGTCGAGATGTTGACGGTGTTGGCGCGGTCGCCCCCGGTCCCGACGATGTCGAGAGACGGGCCCGGGACGGACAGCGGACGCGCGTGCGCGAGCATCTCGTCCGCGAGGCCGCGGAGCTCCTCGGCGGTCTCGCCCTTGACCCGCAGCGCCATGAGCAGGCCCGCGGTCTGGGCAGGAGTGGCCTCGCCCGACATGATCTGTCCCATGGCCCACCGGGCCTCGCCCAGCGACAGGTGACGCCCCTCGACCAGGCTGCTCAGCACCGTGGGCCAGGTGAGGGAGGCGGCGTCCGGCATGATCTCCGTCACGCGGGGGTGCGGTCGCGACGCACCAGCTCGCAGACGCCGGTGGCCAGGGCCAGCGGGTCCAGCGGGTGCGGCACGGCGAGGTCGGCCTGGGACCAGGCGGCCAGCCAGCTGTCCTGAGGACGACCGGTGAGCACGAGGATGGGCGGGCAGCCGTAGATCTCGTTCTTCATCTGCCGGGCCAGGCCCATGCCCCCGACCTTGCCGGCCTCCCCGTCCAGGATCAGCAGGTCGAACTGCCCGTTCTCGGTGTCGCGCAGGGCCATCTCGCCGGTCGCCACCTCGTGCCAGGCCTCGATCACGACGTCCTTGGCGGGGCGCTTCCCGACCGCCAGGCGGACCTTGTCACGCGTCGTGACGTCGTCGGAGTAGAGCAGGACGCGAAGCCCCCGGGGGGCGTCGGTGCCGCTGGACGAAGCAGTGTGGCTCGCGGTCATGCGGCCGATCTTAGCGGCCCCCGCGAGACCCGCCAGACAGGGTTCTCAGGGTGTTCTCACGCTCCCGACTCTCCGGAGATCGCCTGCCGTTGGGCAAGTCCCACGTTTTTGGGGCAAGATGGCGTCGTGTCGACTGCATCCGCTGTGCACCACAGCTCCCCCAGCCATGCCGCGCTCGGCCCGGCGACCCGACCCAACCTCGCCTCGGTGGGCACGATCGTCTGGCTCTCCAGCGAACTCATGTTCTTCGCGGGCCTGTTCGCGATGTACTTCACGATCCGAGGGGTCGTCCCCGAGCAGTGGGCCGCGGAGACCCCCAAGCACAACGTGCTCTTCGCGGCGGTCAACACGCTGATCCTGGTCATCTCCTCGGTCTGGTGCCAGCTCGGCGTGTGGAAGGCGGAGGCTGGCCAGCCGGCCCGCACCGGGTCGCTGCTGGACGTCAAGCGCTGGGGCATGCGCGAGTGGTACGTCCTCACCTACATGTTCGGTGCGGTCTTCGTCTCGGGTCAGGCCTGGGAGTACGCCAAGCTGTCCAGCGAGGGCATCACCTTGAACTCCAACGGCTACGGGTCGGTCTTCTACATGACCACCGGGTTCCACGCCATCCACGTCACGGGTGGTCTGATCGCCTTCCTGCTGATCATCGCCCGCAGCTTCACCACCAGGCGCTACACCCACGCGCAGGCCACCGGGGCGATCGTCACCTCCTACTACTGGCACTTCGTCGACGTCGTGTGGATCGCCCTGTTCGCGGTGATCTACATCCTCAAGTGACCACGACCAGCTCCACGCAGCTCGACACACACAGCAGCATCCGCCCCTTGACCGTCGACGACAGGACCCTTTCGTGAACGCGTTGGCCGCCCGGCGCAGGCACCCCGCCACACTGTTCGTGCTCCTCCTGGCCATGCTCCTCGTGGTGGGGACGGCCTACGCCGTCGCCAAGCCGCAGGACGCCACGGCCACGGCCAGCGCCTCCACCGCCCAGGACGTCGAGGAGGGCAAGAAGCTCTTCCTCGCCAACTGCGCCAGCTGCCACGGCCTCAATGCCGAGGGTGGCCCGGACGCACCCACCCTCGCGGGCGTCGGTGCGGCGGCGGTCGACTTCCAGGTCGGCACCGGTCGTATGCCGATGGCGGCCCCCGCGGTCCAGGCGCCCCGCAACAAGCCGAAGTTCTCCGAGGAGCAGATCCGCCAGATGAGCGCCTACGTGGCCTCGCTCGGCGCAGGCCCGGCGATTCCCTCCGAGGAGTTCACCGAGGGCGGCGGCAACGCGGCCGAGGGCGGCGAGATCTACCGCGTCAACTGCGCCATGTGCCACAACGCCGTGGGCTCCGGCGGTGCCCTGACGCGCGGCAAGTGGGCGCCCACCCTGCGCGGCGTCGAGGGCAAGCACATCTACGAGGCGATGCAGACCGGCCCGCAGTCGATGCCGGTGTTCAACGACGCCAACCTCAGCCCCGAGGCCAAGCGCGACGTCATCACCTTCCTCAAGGCCATGGACGAGGACAAGAACCCTGGCGGCGCCGCCCTGGGCAACCTCGGCCCGGTCCCCGAGGGGCTGCTCGCCTGGACCCTCGGCATCGGCCTGATGATCCTCGCCGCGGTGTGGCTCGGCAAGAAGGCGGCCTGAGCGATGAGCACCAGCGACCAGTCCAACCACTCCGTTCCTGATGGGGCATCGCATCGCATGACTGACTCCAACGACTTTGGCAAGGATGCCGTGCGTCTCGACCAGGGCGACGTCGTCGGCCAGGGCGGGATCCCCGACCGTTTCCAGAACCCCGGACTCCCCCCGCACGTCGAGCGGCTGGCGGACCGGGACCCTGCTGCCGCCCGGCGCGCCGAGCGCCAGGTCGCGACGATGTTCCTGCTGTCGATCCTCGGCACGCTGGCCTTCATCGTGCTGTACTTCGTGATCCCGCAGCACAGCTACGTCGGCATCCCGTTCCTGGGCAACGTGCTCGCGCTCCACCTGGCGCTCGGTCTGACCCTCGCCATCAGCCTCTTCTTCATCGGCGCGGGCGCCGTGCACTGGGCCAAGACGCTCATGCCCGACCACGAGGTCGTCGAGGAGCGTCACGAGCTCCGCAGCTCCCCCGAGGAGCGGGCGGGCTTCGCGCAGGCCCTCACCGAGGGTGGGGAGGCCGCTCAGCTCAACCGTCGTCCGCTGATCAAGGCGACGCTGGGCGGTGCGCTCGGCCTGTTCGCCATCCCCCTGGTCCTCCCCTTGCTCGGTGGCCTCGGCCCCGTCCCGGGCAACGACCTGTCCACGACCTTCTGGGACCAGAAGCACTGGCCCAAGGGCCGTCGGCCGCGCCTGATGCGCGACCCCCAGAACCTCCCCATCCGGGCGGACGAGGTCACGATCGGCTCGGTCTACCACGTGCTCCCCGAGGGCATCGAGAAGTCCGAGCACCCGCTCAACGAGAAGGGCAAGGCCGCGGTCCTGCTCATGCGTCTCGACCCCGACGACATCTTGGTCAAGAAGGAACGTGACTGGGGCTACCAGGGCATCGTGGCGTACTCCAAGATCTGCACCCACGTGGGGTGCCCGGTGGGCCTCTACGAGCAGCAGACCCACCACCTGCTCTGCCCCTGCCACCAGTCGACCTTCGACGTCACGCAGGACTGCAAGGTGATCTTCGGCCCGGCGCACCGCCCGCTGCCGCAGCTCAAGATCACGGTGGACGACGAGGGCTACCTCGTCGCCGACTCTGGATTCGCCGAGGCAGTGGGCCCGAGCTTCTGGGAGCGTGGCTGATGAGCAGCAGCACTCGATCGACCAACGACCTGAGGACCGACGACATCCGCGAGGTCCGCACGGCGCGCAAGCCCGGTGGCCTGGCCGGTGTCGGTGGCTGGGTCGACGACCGCACCGGCGCCGCCAAGGGCGTCCGCTACATGATGAGCAAGGTCTTCCCGGACCACTGGTCGTTCATGCTCGGCGAGGTCGCGATGTACTCCATGATCATCTGCCTGATCACCGGAGTCTTCCTGACCATGTGGTTCGTCCCGAGCGCCGGCCACGTGGAGTACAACGGGTCCTACGTCCCGCTCAAGGGCATCCACATGTCCGAGGCCTACCGCTCGACGCTGGACATCTCGTTCGACGTCCGCGGCGGTCTGCTCATCCGTCAGATCCACCACTGGGCGGCCCTGATCTTCGTGGTCGCGCTGGTCGTCCACATGTTCCGGGTGTTCTTCACCGGCGCCTTCCGCAAGCCGCGTGAGATCAACTGGGTCATCGGCGCGCTCATGGCCATGCTCGCGCTGGTCGAGGGCTTCGCCGGCTACTCCCTCCCCGACGACCTGCTGTCGGGCACGGGTCTGCGCGCCGCGCAGGGCTTCATGCTGACCATCCCGGTCATCGGCTCCTACTTCGTCTACTTCCTCTTCGGCGGCACCTTCCCCGGCGAGGCGATCATCCCCCGGCTCTTCGCCGCCCACGTGCTCCTGCTCCCGGCGATCCTCGTCGGTCTGCTGGCCGCGCACCTCATCCTGGTGATGGTCCACAAGCACACGCAGTACCCCGGGCCGGGCCGCACCAACGACAACGTCGTGGGCTACCCGCTGATGCCGGTCTACACCGCCAAGGCGGGCGGGTTCTTCTTCATCGTCTTCGGCATCACCGCCCTCATCTCGAGCCTGTTCTCGATCAACGCGATCTGGAACTACGGCCCCTACGACCCGACCCAGGTGACCGCGGGGTCGCAGCCTGACTGGTACATGGGCTTCGCCGACGGAGCCCTGCGCCTCATGCCCGGCTGGACCGAGGTCACGGTCGGCGGCTACACGCTGACCTACGGCGTGCTCATCGGCTCGCTGCTGCTGCTGCCCCTCGTCTACGTCCTGCTCGGTGCCTACCCGTTCTTCGAGCGCTGGATCACCGGCGACAACCGCGAGCACCACCTGCTGCAGCGTCCCCGCAACGCCCCGACCCGCACGGCGATCGGCCTGGCCGCCATCACGGCCTACACCGTCCTGTGGGCGGCCGCGGGCAACGACCTGATCGCCACCCACCTGCACCTGTCGATCAACGACATCACGTGGTTCCTGCGGATCGGCTTCTTCGTCCTCCCCGTCCTGGCGTTCTGGGTCACCAAGCGCGTCTGCATCTCGCTGCAGCGCCGCGACCGCGACCTGGTGCTCCACGGACGCGAGACCGGTCGGATCATCCGGGACGCAGACGGCAGGTTCACGGAGAAGCACGAGGACATCGACGAGTACACCCGGTGGAACCTTGTCCAGCACGAGGCGCACCGCCCCCTCGAGCTCGGGGACGCCACCGATGCTCACGGGATCCCGCGGCCTGGCACGACCTCGGACAAGAGGCGCGCACGCCTGTCGCGCTTCTTCTTCGAGGACGACATCCAGCCGGTCACCCCGCGCGACGTCGCCGCCGCGCACCACGACGGGCACGGCCACGAGGCGATCGAGGGTCAGCGCACCGCCGAGGTCGAGCGGCACTGACGCCAGAGTCCTGGTACCACGTACCGACACCGACGAATCCGTAGATGGGCGTCCTCCCCCGGGAGGACGCCCATCTCGTCGTCTGGGTCCGCTGCGCCCGTCGGGTCCGCTGAGCCCTCAGGGCAGACCGATCGCTGCCGGGCGCCTGCGGACGGACCGCGCAGGCTCGGGCCGGGACGCACCAGCCGTCAGGCGGACGTGGGAGGCTGGTTCCATGCCCGTGACCGTGGACGACGCGACCTTCGACGCGGCTGTCGGCGATGCGCTCGACGACGTGCCGCAGGAGCTGATGGCCCTGCTCGACAACGTCGTCTTCCTAGTCGAGGACGAGCCCCCGGAGGACCTAGGCGACCTGCTGGGCCTCTACGAGGGCACGCCGCTGACGGAGCGTGGCTGGGGTCTCGAGGGCATGCTGCCGGACCGGATCTACCTCTACCGCGGGCCGCTTTCCCGCCTGTGCGAGGACCTCGAGGATCTGCGGGACGAGGTCACCGTGACGGTCGTGCACGAGATCGCCCATCACTTCGGCATCGACGACGAGCGTCTCCACGCGATGGGCTGGGGCTGACAGGGGGCGTCGGCCGAGGACATCCAGGCCGTATGCCGGGAGCCCACCCGGCACCTCGGTTCAGCGCAGGGCGCTCTGCTGCTGCCACTGCGGCCAGGAGTACTGCCAGACCCCGATGCCCTCGGTGGGCTTGAACGGGCGGTCCGAGCCGGTGAACTGCACGACGTCGCCCACCATGGAGCTCTCGAACATCCAGCGCGCGTCGTCCAGACCCATGTTGGTGCAGCCGTGCGAGACGTTGCGCCTGCCCTGGGCCCACTGCGACCAGGGGGCCGCGTGGAGGAACTCCCCCGTCCACGTGATCCGCATGTTCCACTTCGTGTCGAGCTTGTAGTACTCCGGGTTGCCCTTGGGGATGCCGACGGTGGCGGAGTCCATCGTCATCGCGCCGACCTTCTCCATGATGACCTTGGTCCCCGACCGGGTGATGAAGCCGGGCTTGCCGGTGGTGACGGGGATGTTCTTGACCTGCTGCCCGTCCCGCACGACCGTCATATGATGCGTCTTCATGTCGACCGTGCTCACCTGCGAGCGGCCGATCGTGAAGGTCTTGGTGTCGTTCCTCCCGACATACTTGCCCTCACCCGTCTGCAGCCCGGCGAGCCGAGCGTCCATGGTGACCTTGGTCCCCGGCTTCCAGTAGTCCTTGGGCCGCCACATCAGCTGCCGGTCGTCGAGCCATCCCCAGGATCCCTCGACGGCCGGCTCGGTGGTGACCTTCATGCTGCGCTCCACCTCGGCCCGTTGCTGGGGCGTCTTGACCGACGAGGCGAACTGCACAATGGCCGGCATGCCGACGCCGACCGTGTCGTCGGAGGGCAGCAGCGTGTACTTCGCGGTCGTCTCGGGCTTGAGCGTCCGGAAGGACGAGGTCGCGGTCTGCGACCGCCCGTCGGCGAGGGTGACGACCGAGCGTACGGAATAGGCCGAGTCCAGGCCGAGACGGCTGGCAGGCGTCCACACCCCGTCCTTGACCGTCCCGGGAACCTTGGCTCCCTTGTCGTCGGTCACGACGACGTCGGTGACGGTGCCACCCGAGGCGGCGACCTTGACGGGCGCCCCAGGCTCGATGCCGCGCGCCCGGTCGGCCGGCGTCACCGTCACCGTGGCAGGAGCAGAGCGGGGCCGCGCGGTCGTGGAGGACGCCGCAGGGGTCTGTGAGGCGCTCGGGGTCGCAGACCGTGCCGCTGGACCCCCCGATGCGGTCTGGCCCCCGGAGCAGCCCGCCAGGGCCGTCAGTGCCGTCATAGCCGTGGTGACCGCGAGAGCTGTCGTCGCGTCGGCGCGCGTCGTCCGGAACATGCGTGGATCTCCCCCTGAGTGAACGTCCTGGATCCCCGCCCAGGCTAGTCGAACAAATGTGACCGAGAGTGACCGACGGTCACACGGTGGCCAGATCGTGACCGGGAGACCGCTGCTGCGCGACGGCTCGACCAAACGCATCGAGCGCGCGCACGGGCCCCGAGGACATGACGTCCCCGAGGCCCGGCAGGTTGCACGTGGTCAGACCGCGTGCTCCCCGTGGAAGAACTCGAACACCCAGCCGATGAGGCCGATGATCCCGAGGCCCGCGGCCAGCAGGAAGAACCACCAGCCGACGGCGATGCCCATGAACATGAGGGCGGCCGCACCGGCCAGCATGATCGGCCACCAGGACTTGGGGGCGAAGAAGCCGTAGTCGCCCTCGGCGTCGGCGATCTCCCCACGCGGGTTGTCCTCGGGACCGACCGCAGGCAGGCGCTTGGCCGTGGCGTGGATGTAGAAGGCCGACATCCACATCTCGGGCACGAGCAGCAGCAGCGCCACGACACCCACCGGCTCCGACCAGCTGGTCACGAAGCCGTAGATGATGCCCACCGGCAGGAAGAAGAAGCCCAGGATGGTGAAGAGCTTGACGGCGGTGCGCATCAGTGGCGGTCCTCTCGGTGCGCGGCGGTGGAGGTCGCACCGTCACGCCGGCCGGAGTCCGTGCCGAGACGCTGCATGGTGGCCGGGTCGGCCTGCGGGTGGGCACCCTCGGAGTCCGGGTGGTGCAGGTCCCACGCGGGACGCTCGGAGCGGATCCGCGGGATGCTGTCGAAGTTGTGCCGCGGCGGCGGGCAGGACGTGGCCCACTCCAGCGAGGCGCCGTAGCCCCACGGGTCGTCGACCAGGACCTTGGGCGCGTGGCGCGCGGTGTGCCAGACGTTGTAGAGGAAGGGCAGCATCGACAGGCTCAGGATCACGGCGAAGACCGTCGAGATCTGGTTGAAGAAGGTGAAGCCGTCCTCGGGCAGGTAGTCCGCGTAGCGGCGCGGCATGCCCTCGACACCCAGCCAGTGCTGGATGAGGAAGGTGCCGTGGAAGCCGATGAAGAGCATCCAGAAGTGAACCTTGCCGAGCGTCTCGTCGAGCATCTTGCCGGTGAACTTGGGCCACCAGAAGTAGAAGCCGGCGAACATCGCGAAGACGACCGTGCCGAACACCGTGTAGTGGAAGTGCGCGACCACGAAGTACGAGTCGGACAGGTGGAAGTCCATGGCCGGGCTCGCGAGGATGACGCCGGTCAGGCCGCCGAAGCAGAAGGTGACGATGAAGCCGATCGCCCAGATCATCGGGGTCTCGAAGGTGAGCGAGCCACCCCACATCGTGCCGATCCAGTTGAAGAACTTCACGCCGGTCGGGACGGCGATGAGCATCGTCATGACCGAGAAGAAGGGCAGCAGGACCTGGCCGGTGACGTACATGTGGTGGGCCCACACCGACATCGACAGGGCGGCGATGGCCACGGTCGCGAAGATCAGGGTCTTGTAGCCGAAGATCGGCTTGCGGGAGAAGACCGGGATGACCTCGCTGATGATGCCGAAGAACGGCAGGGCGATGATGTAGACCTCGGGGTGGCCGAAGAACCAGAAGAGGTGCTGCCACAGCACGGGGCCGCCGTTGTCCGGCGAGAAGATGAACGAGCCGAACTTGCGGTCCGCGCCGAGCGCGAAGAGAGCCGCGGCCAGGACCGGGAAGACCATGATGACGAGCAGCGACGTCACCAGGACGGTCCAGGTGAACACCGACATGCGGAACATCGTCATGCCCGGCGCACGCATGCACAGGATCGTCGTGATGAAGTTGACGGCACCCAGGATCGTGCCGAAGCCACCGAGGGCGAGGCCGAAGACCCAGAGGTCACCGCCCAGGCCGGGGCTGTAGCTCGCGTCCGACAGCGGAGCGTAGGCGAACCAGCCGAAGGACGCCGCGCCGTTGGGGGTGAGGAAGCCGAACGCCGCGACGAGGCCACCGAAGAGGTACATCCAGTAGGCCAGCGCGTTGAGCCGCGGGAAGGCGACGTCCGGTGCGCCGATCTGCAGCGGGACCAGCGCGTTCGCGAAACCGGCGAACAGGGGCGTCGCGAACAGCAGCAGCATGATCGTGCCGTGCATGGTGAAGAGCTGGTTGAACTGCTCGGGGTTGTCCACGATCTGCAGCCCGGGGCCGAACAGCTCGAGGCGGATCAGCAGGGCGAGCAGCCCGCCGATCATGAAGAACGCGACGGAGGTCACGAAGTACATGTTGCCGATCACCTTGTGATCGGTCGTCGTCAGCACGTTGGCGATCTGCGTGCCGATCGACTTCTTGCGTCGCTCGTCCCGGATCTGTCGGGGCGTCTGCGGCTCACGGGTCGTGGTTGCGGTGGCCATCAGTTGCTGCTCCCCTGCGTCGTCGGGATCTTGGCCTGCTCGGCCGGCTCGAGCTTCTCGCGGTTGAGACCGTTGGGCAGCTGACCGGTGCGCCCCGAAGCCTTGAGGTCGGCGATGTGCTTGTCGTAGTCCGCCTGGGAGACGACCTTGACGTTGAACAGCATCTCCGAGTGGTAGGCGCCGCAGAGCTCGGCGCACTTGCCCTTGTAGTCACCGATCCGGTCGGGGACGACCTGGAACTTGTTGACCCGTCCGGGGATCATGTCGAGCTTCTGCTGGAAGGCCGGGACCCAGAACGAGTGGATGACGTCGCGGCTGGTCAGGACGAACTCCACTCGCTTGTCGACGGGCAGGACCAGGGTCGGGAGCGCCGCCTCGGCGCCGGGCTTGCCGTCGAGCTTGGCCTGCTTGCCGGCCACGTAGGTGTTGGCCTCGACGTAGTTGAAGTCCCAGCTCCACTGCTTGCCCACGACATTGACGGTCACGTCGGGCTTCTTGGTCGTGTCCAGCAGCGCAGCCTCGTCGCGCGCGGTGTAGAAGAACAGCACGCCCACCATCAGGATCGGCACGACGGTGTAGAAGATCTCCACGGGGACGTTGTAGCGCAGCTGCGCCGGGTAGCCCGTGTCGGTCTTCTTGCGCTTGAACGCGACCATGCAGTAGATGGTCAGGCCCCAGACGATGCAGCCCACGACCAGCGCGGCGATCCACGACCAGACCCAGAGGCTCTCGATGCGCTGCGTGGAGGTCGTCGCTCCGCGGGGGAGGAAACCGCGCTGCGCGGCCTCGCTGCACCCGCTCAACAGCGTGGTCAGTACCACGAGACCCAGGCCGCCCGTCAGGAGACGGGAGCGCTTGGTTGCTCGCGATGAGTCATTGTGCCTGCGCAACAGACGCACCTTCCGACATGGTGAAGCACTCATACAGGGAACAGACAACTCGAACCCTACCCTGTGAATGGCCCAGATCGCCTCCCCGCACACGCCGCGTGGACCCGTTGCTCGGCAACTCGTGATGTGAGTCGCGCCGCACTGCTCCGACCCCGGATCTCGGGGCGGCTCAGCGCCATACGGCCGGCAGCGGGCTCCGCAGGAGCCGGGGCAGGCGAGCCAGGTAGGCCGCCCGCGGGACCTCCGTGATCCCCAGCCCGGCGAGGTGGGGGGTGCTCCACTGAACGTCGACCAGGCGGTCACCGCCGGACGCGCGGACGTCCTCCAGGTCAGCCGTGAGCAGGTCGACCAGCCCGACGAGCGCGACCTTGGAGGCATCGGTCGTCCGGTGGAACATCGACTCCCCCGCGAACAGACCCCCGACCGCGATGCCGTACAACCCGCCGACGAGCTCGCCCCCGTCCCATGCCTCGACGCTGTGCGCCCAGCCGAGCCCGTGCAGCTCGGAGTAGGCGCGGGCCACGGCCGGCGTGATCCACCTCCCCGAGCGGGAGGGATCGGCGCAGCCGGCCACGACCTCGTCGAACGCGGTGTCGACGCGCACCTCGAGGCGCCGGCACGAACGGCGCAGGGAGCGGCTGACCCGCAGGTCACCCAGCTCGAGGACGCCGCGCGGGTCCGGGGACCACCAGCCGAGCGGCCCTCGCCCGCCCTCCCCCAGACCCATGGGAAAGATGCCGGTGCGGTAGGCCGCCAGGAGCGTCCCGGGGCTCAGGTCGGCGCCGACGCCCACGACGTCCTCCCCCGGCTCGGCGCCGTCCAGCGTGAGGTGCCAGGGGCTCGGCGGCGGCTCGACCGGCGGGGTCACCTCAGCGTGACCGCAGCGGCCAGCTCGTCCGCGGCATCCTGGCCGTAGACGTCCGCCAGCCGGGCGTAGAAGCCCTCGTGGTCGAGGTGGTACTCCTGGGTGCCGGTGGTCTCGAGGACGTGCGTGGCGAGTATGGAGCCCAGCTGGGCCGACCGCTCGTGCCCCAGGCCGGCCGCGACGCCGGCCAGGAACCCCGCCCGGAAGGCGTCACCGACGCCCGTGGGGTCGACGACCGTCTCGGTCAGCGCCGCCGCCACCCGCACGGGCTCCTGGCCACGGGCAATGATCTCGGCGCCGTCCTTGCCGCGCGTCGTCACGCGGACCCGTACCCGGTCGGTGATCTCGTCGACGGTCCACCCGGTCTTCTGCGCGGCGAGGTGCAGCTCGTACTCGTTGGTGAACAGGTAGTCGGCACCGTCGATCAGCCCGCGGATGGCCGGGCCGTCCATGAACGCCAGCTGCTGGGACGGGTCCGCGGCGAAGGGGACGCCGAGCTCGCGGCACTGCTGCGTGTGCCGGGTCATGCGCGCGGGGTCGCTGGGGGCGATGACCACCAGGTCGACCTGACCCAGCTCGCGGACGACCTGGGCCAGGTCGATGCGGTTGCCCTCGTTCATCGCGCCGGCGTAGAACGTCGCCATCTGGGCCAAATCGCGGTCGGTCGTGCACACGAAGCGTGCCGTGTGCTGGTCCTGCGAGCGGTGGACGTGGTCGCAGTCGACCCCGTGGTCCACCAGCCAGGTCTGGTAGTCGGCGAAGTCCTTGCCCACCGCGTCGACGAGGACCGGGCGCTGCCCCAGGGCGGCGAGTCCGAACGAGATGTTGGCACCCACGCCCCCGCGCCGGATGTCGAGGCGGTCGGCCAGGAAGGAGACCGAGATCTTGTCCAGCTGCTCCACGAGCAGGGAGTCGGCGAAGCGGCCTTCGAAGGTCATGAGGTGGTCGGTCGCGATGGACCCGGTGACGAGGATCTGCACGCGCCGACCCTACCGGAGCGACGCGAGAGGGGCGGCCCCGCGAGATCGCGGTGCCGCCCCTCGGGCGCTCGACGTGCTTGGTGGTGCTGTGCCGCTCGTGGTGCTGCGGGTGCGGCTCAGCTGAAGGAGTCGCCGCAGGCGCAGCTGCTGCCCGCGTTGGGGTTGTCGATGGTGAACCCCTGCTTCTCGATCGTGTCGGCGAAGTCGATCGACGCGCCGTCCAGGTAGGGGGCGCTCATCCGGTCCACCACGACTCCGACACCGTCGAAGTCACGGACGAGGTCACCGTCGAGGGTGCGCTCGTCGAAGTAGAGCTGGTAGATGAGACCGGAGCAGCCGCCGGGCTGCACGCCCACGCGCAGCCGGAGGTCGTCGCGGCCCTCCTGCTCGAGCAGGCTCTTGACCTTGACGGCGGCGACGTCGGTCAGCTGCACCCCGTGCGTGGCAGCGTCGACCGAGTCAGCGCGCGTCTGGGTGTCGTCCTGAAGACTCATGAGCAGTCTCCTCCATGGTTCGGGATCCCCCGCACAGGTCGGCGGGATACGAACAACAACCTTCGCACACGGCTCCGTGTTCCCGGAAATGGCGCGCGGACGAGATGTGGGGGCGCGACGGCGGAGGACTGCCGGGTGTCAGCCGGGCGGCGTGGTGCCGGGGGCCGATGCGCTCGGCGGGGCGGGCGACCAGGTGCGGGCCACCCGCTCGGCGCGTGCGGTGAGGCTGCCCGCGGGATCCGCCATCGCCCGGGGGACGGCCGTGATCGAGTCGGCGACGGGATAGATGCCCGTCACGCTGATCGCCGCGCACTCCCGGCGCCCGACCAGGCTCTGACCGGGTATGACGACCACCGGCCGCGCGTGGCGCAGCGCCGTCTCGCCCAGCACGGCGGGCACCCGGCCGCGCAGGCTCGCCCAGTCCAGCCGGCCCTCCCCCGTCACCACCAGGTCGCAGGCGGCCACGGCATCGTCGAGGTCGAGCGCGGCGGCGAGGACCTCGCCCACCGGCTGCACCGTCCCGCCGAGGACGAGCACGGCATAGCCGATCCCCCCGCCCGCACCTGCACCCGCCAGCTTGTCCACACGATGGCGTCTGCCGGTGAGCAGGTCGGTCGGGCCGGGGACGACACGTCCGACGGCGTCGACGAGAGCTCCGAGCCTCCGCTCGAGGGCCTGGGCCTGCTCAGGGGTCGCCCCTCGAGACGGTCCCTGCTGGGCCGAGGTGCCCTGGAGCCCGAGCAGGGGCAGCTCGTCCGGCGTGGCCACGACGAGCTCGACCTTGGCCTCGATCAGAGATCCACGGAGGTCGCCGAGCCAGTCCAAACCCTCGACCTCGTGCTGAGGTCCAGCTGGCAGCCCATCGTCGGGGGACGGTCGACGGGCGAGGGCACACCACAGGCCATAGCCACCGTCGTTGCACAGCAGGTCCCGGACACCGATCACCACCGAGGACGCGCCGGCCGCGATGGCTTCGCGCACGAGCTGCCCCACACCGTGGGACGAGGTGCGCCAGGGGTCGCGGCTGTCGGCCGGCAGGAGGGCGGGGCCGCAGGCCTGGGCGGCCTCGACATACGCGACCGTCCCTCTCGGGCCGTCGAGCAGCAGCACGACGCCCGGCACCTCCCCACCCAGCGGGCCCCGCACGGTGGTGGCCAAGGTCCTGGCCCCGGGCAGGCTGCTGAGCACGTCGACGAAGCCCTCGCCGCCGTCCGACAGCGGCAGGGTCTGGACCTGGTCGTGCGGCGCGGCACGACGCCAGCCCTGCGCGATCGCGTCCGCGGCCAGGGCGGCCGTCAGGGTGCCGCGGTAGGCGGTCGGGGCGACGAGGATCCTCACCGGCGCTCGGTCTCCCCGCCCTCCGGGACCGTGACCTGGTCTGACCCCCGGGCCCCCTCCACGATCTCGACGTCGCCGTCGGCGTCCACGTCGTCATGACCGAAGGGATCCGCGTCGACGCCCGGCATCCAGGTCAGCCCGGGGACGTTCCAGCCGTTCGCCTTGAGCATCCGCTTGCCCTTGCGGGCCCAGCGCCCCTCGAGCCGGTCGACGTACAACGTGCCGTTGAGGTGGTCGTACTCGTGCTGCATGCATCGAGCGAACCAGCCGGTCGCGTCCCACTCCAGCCGGTTGCCCTCGACGTCCTGCCCGATGACGTGCGCGCGCAGCGGGCGGACGAGGGGGAAGGACTCGCCGGGGACCGAGAGGCAGCCCTCGGCGTCGTCGTGCGGGTCCGGGTCCTCGGACGGCTTGCCGGAGGTCGTGACCACGGGGTTGATCACCACCCCGCGGTGCGGCACGCCGTCGTCGTTGGCCATCTCGTAGGTGAAGATCCGCAGCCCCACACCGATCTGGGGGGCCGCGAGGCCCACGCCGTTGGCGGCGTCCATCGTGGCGTACATGTCCTCGACGAGCTCCCGGAGGGCGTCGTCGAACTCGGTCACCGCCTCCGCGCGACGGTGCAGCACGGGCTCGCCGTAGATCAAGACGGGACGGACGGACATGCGAGGACTCCTTCGGCAGGGCGATCGGCGAGGTCGAGCCTACCGTCGGGCGAGCGGGCGTCCGTGAGCCGTGCGGCCGGCGACCTCGTGGGCCGATAGGCTGACCCTCGTGCTAGGACGCAAGAAGACCGAGGCCGCGACCCTCGAGCAGCTCGAGGAGCAGGCCCACACGGACCGCCCCGGGGCCAAGAACCGCCCCACGCCCAAGCGGCGCGAGGCCGAGGCCGCCCGGCGGCGACCGCTCATCGAGACGGACCGCAAGGCCGCCGCGCAGCGCGACCGCGCCGTGTCCCGCGAGGAGCGCGCCAAGCAGCAGCAGGCCATGATGCGCGGCGAGGAGTGGGCCCTGCTCCCCCGCGACCGGGGCGTGGCGCGCCGCTACATGCGCGACTACATCGACGCGCGGTGGAACATCGCGGAGTTCACGATGCCCGCGCTGATCGTGGCGATGATCCTGTCGCTGCTGGTGGGGCAGCTCAAGAACCCCGGCCTGATCACGGCGGTCATGGTCCTGACCTACGGCGTCATCCTGCTGGGCGTCGTCGAGCAGACCCTCGTGCACTACGCGATGAAGCGGAAGTTCGCGGCCACCCACCCGGGCGAGATCTGGCCCCCGCGCGCCGGTTTCTACTCCGGGATGCGCGCCTTCCAGCTGCGCCCGACGCGCGTGCCCCGTGCGCAGGTCAAGCGGGGCGAGAAGCCCCGGTGACCGAGGCGGGCTTCGACGCCGGTCGCGACCGCTGGCTCGACCGCCAGGGGCTGCTGCGCAACGTCGTGCGCCAGGAGCTCGTCCGCCGCCAGCTCGAGGTGCACCTCGCCCTACCCCCGGCGAGCGTCCTCGACGTGGGCGCCGGCCAGGGGACGCAGGCGATCCACCTCGCCCGCCAGGGCTACGAGGTCGTCGCCGTGGAGCCCGACCCCCAGATGCGCGCCGCCTGCGAGGATGCGCTCGCCGCCGAGCCGGCGGCCGTCTGCGGCCGGATAGCCGTCCTGGACGGCTCGCTCGAGACCCTGGACACCATGGCGGCCCTCGAGGGCCGCACGTTCGACGCCGTGCTCTGCCACGGCGTCCTCATGTATGTCGACGACCCCAACCCCGCCCTCCGTGCGCTGGGACGGCGGGTCCATGTGGACGGCATCGTCTCCGTGGTGGCGCGCAACGCCGGAGCCATGGCCTGGCGACATGTGCTGCGCGGCGACTTCGCCCAGGCGCGCACGGTGCTGGACGAGGTCGACCGGTCAGGGTGGGACCGGCGCGACCCGCGCTACACCAACGAGCTCGGTGTCGGCTGCCGGGCCGACTCGCTGGAGCGGCTCGGCGCGTTCTTCGGAGGGATCCGGTGCTCCTTGGAGTACTGGTACGGCATCCGGACGTTCACCGACGGCGTGGCGGTCGACACCCCGGTCCCCGAGGACCCGGGCGAGCTCGCCGAGATCCTGGCGGTGGAGGAGCGCCTCGGCCGCACCGAGCCGTATCGCCGGATGGGCACGCTGATGCACCTCGTGGGGCGTCGCGGCGAGGGCCGCGGGCCGGTGCTCTAGACCTGTCCTTGACCTGGTCAGGACCTGCTCAGGCCCTCCTCAGGACCGGCGCCGGACCACAGCGAGCATCGCTCGTCGCTACCGCTACCTGCTCTGGAGCTCGGCGAAGGCCAGCGGTTCGCGCGTGACGGCGTAGGTCGCGAAGTAGAGCTTGGTGATCCGTCCGTCGGCGTCGCGGACGAGCTCCAGGCGCTCACCGCGCTCGCGTCCCTCGACCGCTCGGTAGAGATCGCGGTCCACCTGCTCGTAGCGCGTGTCGTCGAGGGCGCCGCGAGACCCCGGCATCGTGGACCACAGGGCGTCCCCCCGGATCTCGAAGTCCAGGGGCGAGCCCTCGCTCCACCACCGCCCCAGCAGCTCGCCACGCTCGTCGTCCCGCCGCGACGGCGTCCACACGCAGGGCGTGGTGGGCTCGTGGTCCAGCAGCGCGCACAGCAGGTCGGTCGCGAGGCCGAGGGGAGCCGGGCCGGACGTCGCGTTGGCGAAGACCACGGCCCCGACCCGGTCGCGGGGCCGGAAGCGCAGGCCGGTCAGGAAGCCGGGCATGGCGCCACCGTGACCTGCGAAGACGCGCTCGCCCCGGCGGAAGAGTCCGAAGCCCAGCCCCTGGCCCGTGGTCCAGTCGTCGGGGTCCGCCATGATCACCGGGCTGCACATCTCGGTGACCGTCTCCGGCGCCAGGACGTCGAAGCGTCCCGGGTCGGAGCAGAACGCGGCGTAACGACCCAGGTCGGCGACGGTGGACCACAGGCCGCCGAGCGGGGCGGTCGAGCGCAGGTCGATCACCGGCTCGAGGGTCGCCGTGCGCGCGTGCGGGTGGATCTGGTAGCCGTGCGCCCGGTCCTGCTCGTCCGGCACGAGACCGGTGCGCGTCATACCGAGCGGGTCGAGCACGACCTCGCGCACGACGTCCTGCCAGGGTCGCTCCTCGACCCGGGCGATCACCTGCCCGAGCAGCGCGTAGGCGAGGTTGGAGTAGTGGAAGGCCCGCTGCGGGGGCAGGACGCGCTCGGCGCGGACCAGGTCACGCAGGAGCCCGTCCTCGTCGGGGGCCTCGAAGGACTCCCACAGGTGGCCGGCGGGCTCGCGCTGCAGGCCGGAGGCGTGGGCAAGCAGCGACCGCAGCGTCAGGTCGCCGAACGGCGTGCCGGGCAGCAGGTCGTCGAGCGTGTCCTCGACCGACAGCCGGCCCCGGTCGCGCAGCGCCATGATGGTAACGGCGCTGAAGGTCTTGGTGACCGACCCGATGAGGTACTGGGTGTCGTCGACGGCGTTGCGCGCGGGGGCGCCCCGATCACCGTCCTCGGCGCCGCGGACGAGCTCCCCGTCCAGCCGGGCCGAGCCCACGTGCGTCGACCACACCAGGCGCCCGTCCCGCACCACCCCGGCGCTCACGCCGGGGCTGCGCCACTCGTACTGCGCCGTGCCGACCAGGTGCTGCAGGGAGCGGGCCAGGTCGGCGGGCAGCGGGTCGGCCACCGTCACTCCCCCATCGCCTGCAGCGACATGGGTCCGTAGACGACGTCCTCGCCGCGCAGCAGCGTCACCGCGTCGACGCCCGCGGCCTTGACGTCCTCCCACTCCTGGGCGAACCACGCCTCGGCCTCGCCCTGGCTGGGAAAGGTCAGCGCCGGCAGCGCCTCGGAGGTCGTCGGGCGGCCCTCGGCGTCGAGGTAGGACCAGGTGTAGGCGTCGTTGCTCATGGCGCCAACCCTAGTCCGGGCGGTGGCACGGTGGGCGCTCAGGACAGTGCGGCGACGTCTCCGACGACGGTGACCGCCGGGGGCACCAGACCCTCCGGCACACCGTCGGCGGCGAGGGCTGCCAGGGTGGTGCGAACGGTGCGCATCGAGGGCAGCCCGCCGTCCATGACGCAGGCGACGGGCGTCCGGTCGTCACGGCCGGCGGCCAGGAGCGCCACGGCGATCCGCGGCAGCGTCTCCACGCCCATGAGGACGACGATCGTCGTGCCGGCGCGCGCGAGGGCGTCCCAGTCGACGGTGCTGCGCGGGTCGTCGGGGGCCGCGTGCCCGCTGACGACGGTGAAGCCCTGCACCGTCCCGCGGTTGGTGACCGGGATGCCGGCGAGCTCGGGGACGGACACGGCCGACGTGACGCCGGGGACCACCTCGACCGGCACGCCGGCCTCGCGGCAGGCCAGGACCTCCTCGTAGCCGCGCCCGAACACGAACGAGTCCCCACCCTTGAACCGCACCACGCGTCGTCCGCGCAGGGCGTGCTCCACCAGGACGCGGTTGATCTCCTCCTGCGGCGTGAAGCGGCCGCGGGGGATCTTTGACACGTCCACGACCTCGACGTGCGCGGGGAGGTCGGCGAGCAGGCTCACCGGCGCGAGGCGGTCCGTGACGACGACGTCGGCTGCCCAGAGGGCGTCATACCCGCGTCTGGTGAGCAGTCCGGGGTCGCCGGGGCCGCCGCCCACGAGGACCACCGAGCCGGCGCGCTCCCCGGCCTCCTGCCCGGTCGCCTGCCCGGTCGCCTGCCCGTCCGTCTCCAGGCCGTATGCCGGGATGCCCGCCACGGCGGCGAGCTGCAGCACGTCCGGCCCCTCGGACCGCTCCGCGGGGGTGCGGGCGTCGACGACCAGGCGCGAGGCGGCCACGACCTCGGCCTCGGTCACGTCCGCACCGCGCGCGACGAGGCCGCGGTCGACCAGGTCCTCGAGCGCAGGGACGAGCTCGTGCGCGACGACCGTGACGTCGGCGCCCCGCTCGCGCAGCTGGACGACCTCGGCCAAGGCCCCGGCCCCCCCACCGGCCACGAGGACCGGGACGCCGGCGAGCCGCCAGCCCGGTGCGGTCATGCGTGGGCCTCGACGTCCGCCACGTCCCGTCCGGCCTCGGCGTCCTTGCCGCTCACCCCGGCGGACTCGAAGGTCGCGACCTCGGTGAGCATGCGGACGGCGAGCTGGACGTGCGGGACCGCGAGGGCGGCGCCGGTGCCCTCCCCGAGCCGCAGGTCGAGGTCGACGAGGGCCTCGAGCCCGAGGGTCGACAGCGCGGCCAGGATGCCGGGCTCGACGCCGGCGTGCCCCGCGACGAGGTAGTCGACGCAGTCGGGAGCGAGGGCCTGGGCCACCAGCGCGGCGGAGCAGACGATGACGCCGTCGAGGATCACGGGGGTGCGCTGCGCCGCGGCGGCGAGCAGGAAGCCGACGATCGCGGCGTGCTCCAGGCCTCCCACGGCCGCGAGGGCCGCGACGGGGTCCTCGCTGGTCGCGCCGTTGGTGCGGATGGCGCGCTCGACGACGGCGACCTTGGCGGCGCGGCCGGCCTCGTCCAGCCCGGCGCCACGACCGGTGACCTCCTCGGGCGCGCGCCCAGTGAAGACCGAGATCAGCGCGGCGGCCGGGGTCGTGTTGCCGATGCCGACCTCGCCCGCCAGGAGCAGGCGGTTGCCCTGGGCGACCAGGTCGCGGGCGACGTCGATGCCGACCTCGATGGCCTCGTGGACCTGCTCCAGGGTCATGGCCGGGCCCTGCGTCATGTCGGCGGTGCCGCGGGCGACCTTGCGCACGAGCAGGCCGGGCATGGCGGGCAGGTCAGTGGCCAGGCCCACGTCGATCACGTCGACCTCGGCACCGACCTGGCGGGCGGCCGCGTTGCACACCGCCCCGCCGGTCGCGATGTTGGCCGCCATCTGCACGGAGACCTCCTGCGGCCAGGGCGAGACGCTGTGGGCCTGCACCCCGTGGTCGCCGGCGAAGACCGCCAGGGCCACGGGGGACGGCGGTGCCGGAGGCCAGGTGCCGCACGCCGCCGCGACGCGTTCGCCGGTGGACTCCAGCAGCCCCATCGCCCCGGGGGGCTTGGTCAGCTGCGCCTGGCGCTCCTGCGCCCTCGCGAGGACCGCGGCGTCGGCAGGCGTGATGGCGGCGATCGTCTCGTCGAGCAGGGACACGGGAGCTCCTCCGGGAAGGGTGCGGGTGGACCAGTTCTCATCATGCACGGCCCACGCGAGCGGCCGGCGGCGGGCCCAGCCCGTCGTCTGAAGCTCGGGGGCGGGCGGGAACGCGCTGACGTGGCCGACGCACAGGTAGGCCACGACCTCCAGGTGCTTGGGCAGGCCCAGCTCGCGGGCCAGCTCGTGCGGGTCGAAGAAGCTCACCCAGCCCACGCCGAGACCCTCGGCGCGGGCGGCGAGCCAGAAGTTCTGGGCCGCGGTGGCCGTGGAGAAGCTCGTCATCCGGGGGTCGGCGTGGCGTCCGATGGTGTGCGGGCCGCCGCGCGTGGGGTCGCAGGTGATGACGACGTTGAGCGGGGTCTGGCGGATGGCCTCGATCTTGAGCCCGTCGAACATCCGTTGCCGCTCGCTCGGCAGGCTCGCGGCGAACCGGTCGCGCTGCCGCTGGGCGAGGCGCTGGATGCGCCGTCGTCGCTCCTCGTCGCGAACCAGCACGAAGTCCCACGGCTGGCTGAACCCGACGCTCGGCGCCATGTGCGCGGCGGCGAGCACCCGCGTCAGGGCTGCGTCGTCGATCGGGTCCATGGTGAACGTCGAGCGGATGTCCCGTCGCTCGCGGATGACGTCGTAGACGGCGCTGCGTCGCGCGTCGTCGAAGGCGTTGGTGCTCATGGGATCTCCTCCAGGACGGCCCGTATGCCGCCCGCCAGCTCGGACACGGGGCCGGCGTCTCGCGCGGCGAACCGCAGCCAGGTGTCGTCGAGCCCCCGGAAGGTGTCGCCTCGTCGCACGGCGATCCCCTTGGCCCGCAGTCCTTCTCGCAGGGCGGCGGCGCGGGGGTGCTGGGCGAGGACGAACGGTCCGTCGGGATCGACGGGCACGTGCAGACCTCGCGCGCGCAGCGTGTCGGCGAGGTGGGCGGCGTTGCGGCGCAGGCGCTCTCGCTGCGCGTCGCGGAAGTCGCGGCCCTGCGGGGTGCAGACGGCGAGCACGGCGGCGAGGGCGAGCGAGCTCACCGACCAGTGCGGCTGGTGGTCGCGCAGCCGACGGACGACGTCCGGCGAGCTCACGACGTAGCCCGCCCTCAGGCCGGCCAGCCCGTAGGTCTTGGTGAGGCTGCCGGTCACGATGATCGGCCTGGTCCGGTCGCCGCTGGTATGGCCGGAGCTGGTCAGGCCGGCGTTGGTCAGGTCGGCGTTGGAATGGCCGGCGCTGGTCAGGTGGGCGTTGGTCCTGTGGGTGCCGGACGCCGCGTCCCGCACCAGCGTCTGCGTCGGGTCCGTGGCGACGTCGAGGAAGGCCTCGTCCACGAGCAAGACGCGATCGGGCGGGGTGGTGGCGGGATCCACCAGGCGGAGCAGCTCGGCGCGTGGGTGCAGCCGTGAGGTGGGGTTGGTCGGGTTGCCGACGACGACGAGGTCGGGCGCCACCGGGCTCGCTGCGGAGCCGCATCCCGCCTCGATCGCGGCCGGGTCGAGCGCCCAGCGGTCGGCCCGGTCGAGCAGGTGGGCGGTGAACGCCGACCCGGCGTGCAGCAGCGCCTGCCCGGGCTCGGTGAACTGCGGCTCGACGACGAGTGGTGCGCGCCATCGCGTGAGGTGGGCGACGAGGGTGAAGGCCTCGGCGGACCCGTTGGTCAGGAGCACGCACTCGGTGGGCACCCCGAGCTCGGCCGCCAGGGCCGCGGTCGCCGGCGCGGCGTCGGGATAGGCGGCCAGGCGCGGGATCTCGCGGGCGATCGCCTCGGCGAGGAACGCCGGCGGCTGGTCCACGGCCACGTTGACGGCCAGGTCCAGGCGGGCGCCGCGCGCGTCGACGTCGCCGTGATGGCCAGCTGCGGGGTGCGGGGGCTGGTCGGGGGTCGTCATGGTGCGTCCACCAGCGCACCGGTGAGCCGGCCCACGAAGGAGCGGGCCAGGTGCGGCTGCCCGGCCCAGTGGACGTGCAGGTAGGACGCGTGCACGCTCCCCTGCACGACCCCCTCGGCCCGGTGGCCGCCGTCGCGGTCGGCCCACGCCCACGCCGGCGCGTGGTCGGTGTCGCCGGACACGACCTGCGTGCGGTGGAACTCGTGGCCCGTGACCCGGGCGCCGGCCGGTCCGAGGACCGAGTCGGTCAGCGCCACCGCCGACCGGTAGCCGAGCGTGAGACGGTGGCCGAACTCCGCGTGCGTCGGCAGGACGCCGGCCATCCGGTGCCCGTCGAGGGTCTGCCCGAGATAGAGCAGTCCGGCGCACTCGGCGCTCACCGGCGCTCCTGCCTCGGCCAGCTCCCGGATGGACCGCAGCAGAGGCACGTTGGCGGCGAGCTCGAGCGCGTGGACCTCGGGGAAGCCGCCCCCGATGACCAGTCCCGACACGCCAGAGGGCAGCTCGGCGTCCACGAGCGGGTCGAAGACCTCCACCGCCAGCCCGGCGGCGGCGAGGAGCTCGGTGGTCTCGGCATACCCGAAGGTGAAGGCCCGTCCACCGGCGACCGCGACGCGTCCTCGCGACCCGGCCGGCGCGGCCAGGGGGCCGAGCGCGTCGGACGGCGACCAGGGCTCCCCCTCGAGATCCGGTGCGGCACCAGCGATCTCGAGGAAGGCGTCGAGGTCCACGTGCGCGCTCACCATGTCGGCGAGGGCGTCGACGGCGGCCGCGGCCTCCGGCGAACGTTCGGCGGCGGGGACCAGTCCGAGGTGCCGCGACGGGACCACGACCTCGGGGACGCGGGGCACGCAGCCGATGACCGGGATCCCCGTCTCCTCGATGCCGTCCCGCGCCTCGGCCTCGTGACGCGGCGAGGCGATGTTGTTGAGGATGACGCCGGCGATGCGCACCGCGGGGTCGAACCGTGAGTAGCCCAGGACCGTCGCGCCCACCGAGCGCGACGTGTGCGCGCCGTCCACGACGAGCACGACGGGCGAAGAGGTGAGCGTCGCGATGTGGGCCGTCGACGCGAATCCCCGTGCGCCCAGCTGGCCGTCGAAGAGACCCATGACGCCCTCGACCACCGCCACGTCCGCCAGGGTCGGGGCCGTCGCGCCGTGCAGCAGCAGCGGCACCACGCGGTCGACGCCCTGCAGGTGCGGGTCGAGGTTGCGCCCGACCCGACCGCACGCGGCCGCGTGATAGCCCGGGTCGATGTAGTCGGGACCCACCTTGTGCGGCGACACCTGGATCCCCTTGCGGGACAGGGCAGCCAGGATGCCCGTGGTGATCATCGTCTTGCCGCTGCCCGACCCGGGGGCGGCGATCACCACGCGGGGCAGCCGCGTCGACGGGGCTACCACTCGATGCCTCGCTGGCCCTTCTGCCCGGCGTCCATGGGGTGCTTGACCTTGGTCATCTCGGTGACCAGGTCGGCGGCCTCGACGAGCCGGGGGTCGGCGTCGCGACCCGTGATGATGACGTGCTGGTGGCCGGGTCGGTCCCGCAGCGTGGCGACGACCTCGTCGACGTCGACCCAGCCCCACTTCATGGGATAGGTGAACTCGTCGAGGACGTAGACGTCGTGCGTCTCCGCGGCGATGCGACGCTGGATCTCGCGCCAGCCCTCTAGCGCGGCCTGGGCGTGGTCCTCGTCGGAGCCCGCCTTGCGGGTCCAGCTCCAGCCCTCGCCCATCTTGTGCCACTCGACCGGGCCGCCCTCGCCGGTCTGCTCGTGGAGGCGGCCGAGGGCCTTGAGGGCGTTCTCCTCCCCGACCTTCCACTTGGCGCTCTTGACGAACTGGAAGACCCCGACCCGCCAGCCCTGGTTCCAGCCGCGCAGCGCGAGCCCGAAGGCCGCGGTGGACTTGCCCTTCATCTCGCCGGTGTGCACGACCACGAGCGGTCGGTTGCGGCGCTGCCTCGTGGTGAGGCCGTCCTGCGGGACGGTGGTGGGGACTCCCTGGGGCATCAGGCCACGCTCCTCGGGGCTCGGGTCACGCTGGTGGAGAGGCGGTCTCGGTGTCGGACGGCGCCGGCCAGCTCCTCGGCCGCCACGCCCTGCAGGTCGATCAGCTCGGCGCGCAGGTGCCCGGCGAGCTCGCGAGCCAGCCCCAGGCGGAAGCCCGCCCGCGTCTGCTCGCAGTCCACGACCACGCTGGCGATCCCCGCGTGGGCGATGCCGTCGGCCACCCGGTGGGCTCGTGGGATCGCCTGGCGCCCACCGGAGCTCGCGCGTCCGTCGGTGAGCACGACCAGCAGCGCACGACGGTGGGGGTCCTTGGCGTGCTCGCGGCGCACCACCTCGTAGGCGCTCTGCAGCCCCTCGGCCAGCGGGGTCCGCCCCCCGGTCGGCACCCGTGCGAGCAGTCGCTCGGCCAGCTCGACGCTCGTGGTCGGGGGCAGCACGAGGTCGGCCCGCGCTCCGGCGAAGGTCACGACCGCCACCTTGTCGCGTCGTTGGTAGGCATCGAGCAGCAGCGACACGCACGCCGTCTTGACCTCGCGGATGCGCTGGGCCGCGCCCATCGAGCCGGACGTGTCGACGACGAAGACGACGAGGTTGCCCTCCTTGCCCCGGCGCACGCTGCGGCGCAGGTCGCTCGGGCGCACCCCCAGCGGGTCGCCCACGGCCCGTGCCGTCGTCGCGCGGGACGCGGCCCTGAGCACCGTCGCGGTCAGCGAGATCCCTTGTCCCCGTGGGTCGTCGGGCGCCACGGCGCGCACGTGGCGCCCGGTCGTCGTGTCGGCCGTCGAGCGTCGGCCTGCCACACCGGTGCCCGCGGTGGGCAGGGTGAGCAGCCTTGCGCGGTATGCCGATCCGGCCCGCTCCCCCGTCGTGCCGCGGCCACGCGCCGGGCCGCCGGACGCGCCGTCGTCGTCTGCCTGCTGGTCCGCTCCCGTGGCGTCGCCGCTCGGATCCTGGCGGTTGGGCGGGATGGGGGCGTCGTCGCCGGGCCCGTCATCCGTCGGGACCTGACCGGTCGGCGGAGGGGTCTCGGCGCCGGATCCCCCGTCGAGGTCGCCGTCCCGGGAGCCGTCTCCGTCGGCAGCATCGACCTCGGCACCATCGTCGTCGGCACCATCGTCGTCGGCTCCACCGCCGTCTCCACCGCCGTCCCCACCACCGTCGCCGCCGCCGTCAGGCCCGTCGTCGTCACCGTCCGGCTCGGGGAGGTTGTCGTCGAGGATGTCCTCGAGGTCGTGGTCCCCACCGTCGTCGAAGGGGTTGCGCCGCTTGCGGTGCGGCAGCGCGAGGCGGGCGGCCACGCGGATGTCCTCCGCGCCGACCTCGTCGTGCCCGCACCAGGCCGCGTGGGCGACCGCCGTGCGCGCCGTGACCAGGTCGCCGCGCATGCCGTCGACGTCGAAGGCCGCGCAGATGGCGGCGATCCGCTCGATGGCCTGGTCCCCGAGACGGACGTGGGGCAGGCGGTCCTGCGCCGCCGCGATCCGGTCGGCGAGGGCGGCCTCGCGGTCGGCATACGTGCCGATGAAGCTCACGGGAGAGTCCTCGTAGGCCATGCGGCGCCGCACGACCTCGACGCGGACGCGGGGGTCGCGCGAGGCGGTGACGTCGACGGCCAGCCCGAAGCGGTCGAGCAGCTGGGGACGCAGCTCGCCCTCCTCGGGGTTCATGGTGCCGACGAGGACGAATCGCGCTGCGTGCGAGACGGACACGCCCTCGCGCTCGATGCGGGCGCGCCCCATCGCGGCCGAGTCCAGGAGGGTGTCGACGAGGTGGTCCGGCAGGAGGTTGACCTCGTCGACGTAGAGCACGCCGCGGTGCGCCTGCGCCAGCAGACCGGGGTCGAAGGCGACCTGGCCGCTCGCGAGGAGGCGGTCGAGGTGCAGCGACCCGACCACCCGGTCCTCGGACGCGCCGACGGGCAGCTCGACCAGGCGGACGGGCCGCGTGATCGCGCCGTCGCCGTGCAGCGCGACGTCCGGGCACCCGGCGTCGGGAGCGGTGGGGTCGCACGAGAACCGGTCGCCCGCAACGACCTTCACGGGGGGCAGCACCGAGGCGAGGGCGCGCACCATGGTGGACTTGGCGGTGCCCTTCTCGCCGCGGACGAGGACGCCGCCGATGGACGGCGAGACGGCGGACAGGCAGAGGGCCAGGCCCATGTCGTCCATCCCGACGACGGCGCTGAACGGGAAGGCCTGGGTGTCGACGGCCGTCATCGCGCGGCCCCGGCCGCGTCCTCGAGGTCACCCTCGGCGTCGAGGTAGGCCGCGCGCAGCTCGGCCAGCACCTCCGGGTCGGGCGACTCCCACAGCCCGCGCTCGACCGCCTCCAGCAGCCGCTCGGTCATGCCGTGCAGCGCCCACGGGTTGGCCTCCGCGAGGAACGCGCGGTTGGTCTCGTCGAGGACGTACTCCTTGGTGAGGCGGTCGTACATCCAGTCGGCAACCACACCGGTCGTGGCGTCGTAGCCGAACAGGTAGTCGACGGTCGCCGCCATCTCGAAGGCGCCCTTGTAGCCGTGCTGCCGCATCGCGGACATCCACTTGGGGTTGACCACGCGGGCGCGGAACACGCGTGAGGTCTCCTCGACCAGGGTGCGCGTCGCGACGTGCTCGGGGCGGGTCGAGTCGCCGATGTAGGCCTCGGGGCTGTCCCCGGTGATGGAACGGACGTGCGCGACCATCCCGCCGTGGAACTGGAAGTAGTCGTCGCTGTCGGCGATGTCGTGCTCGCGGGTGTCGACGTTCTTGGCGGCCACGCGGATCCGGCGATACGCCGAGCGCATCTCGTCGCGCGCCGGGACGCCCTCGAGCTCGCGGCCGTAGGCGTAGCCGCCCCACACCTCGTAGACCTCGGCGAGGTCCGCGTCGGTGCGCCAGTCGCGCGAGTCGATGAGCTGCAGCAGACCGGCGCCGTAGGTCCCCGGGCGCGACCCGAAGATGCGCGTCGTCGCCTTGCGGTGCTCGGTGCCGCTCGCGAGGTCGGCCTGGACGTGCGCGCGCACGTAGTTGTCGCTCTCACCCTCCTCCAGGGACGCGGCCAGCTGCACCGCGTCGTCGAGCAGCCCCACGGCATGCGGGAAGGCGTCGCGGAAGAACCCGGAGATGCGCAGCGTGACGTCGACGCGGGGGCGTCCGAGCTCCTCGAGCGGGACGGCCTCGAGACCCGTGATGCGGCGCGAGGCGTCGTCCCACACGGGGCGGATCCCCATGAGAGCCATGGCTTCTCCGATGTCGTCGCCGGCGGTGCGCATGGCGGACGTCCCCCACAGGGACAGTCCGACGGAGGCGGGGAACTCGCCCTTGTCCTGCTCGTAGCGCCGCACCAGCGAGTCCGCGAGGGACACCCCGGTCTCGTAGGCGAGACGGCTCGGGATGGCCCGCGGGTCGACGGAGTAGAAGTTGCGGCCGGTCGGCAGCACGTTGACCAGGCCGCGCAGCGGGGACCCTGACGGGCCGCTCGGGATGAACCCGCCGTCCAGGGCGTGCAGGACGGCGTCGAGCTCGCCGGCGGTGCCCGCGACCCGCGGCACGACCTCCTCGACGGCAAAGGTCAGGACGGCTCGTATGGCGTCGCGATCGGCCCCCGGGCGCTCCGGCATCTCGGCGAGCACGGCGTCGACGGCGTCCGCGGTCCAGCCGCGAGCCTCCATGCCCTCCACCTGGGCTCGCGCGGCGGCCTCGACGTCGTCGGTCTCGCCGCGCTTCTTGGCGGACTCGTCCAGGCCGAGGGCGGTGCGCAGCCCGGGCAGGTGCTGGTTGCCGCCCCAGATCTGGGTGGCCTGGAGCATGGCGAGGACGAGCGAGACGCGGGCCTCGCCGACGGGCTCCTGCCCGAGCACGTGCAGGCCGCCGCGGATCTGGACGTCCTTGATCTCGCAGAGCCAGCCGTCGACGTGCAGCACGAACTCGTCGAAGGCGTCGGTGTCGTCGAGCTCCGGCCGGTCCGTCAGGCCGAGGTCGTGGTCCAGGCGGGCGGCCTGGATGAGGGTCCAGATCTGCTGGCGCACGGCCGGCGCCTTGGCCGGGTCCATGGCCGAGACCGTTGCGTACTCGTCGAGGAGCTGCTCGAGGCGGGCGATGTCGCCATACGAGTCGGCTCTGGTCATGGGCGGGACCAGGTGGTCGACGAGCGTGGCGTGCCCGCGGCGCTTGGCCTGGGTGCCCTCGCCGGGGTCGTTGACGAGGAAGGGGTAGACGAACGGGAGGTCGCCCAGCACTGCGTCGGGCGCGCAGTCGGCCGACAGGGCAGCGCCCTTGCCGGGCAGCCACTCGAGGTTGCCGTGCTTGCCGACGTGGACGATGGCGTGCGCGCCGAATCCGCCGTCGCTCTGGTCGGCCTCGAGCCAGCGGTAGGCCGCGACGTAGTGGTGGGACGGCGCGAGGTCGGGGTCGTGGTAGATCGCGATCGGGTTCTCCCCGAAGCCGCGCGGAGGCTGGACGAGGACCACGACGTTGCCGGCCTGCAGCCCCGCGTAGACGAGATCCCCCTGGTCCCCGTGGTCGTTGCCCCGCACGCGCCCGGCGTCGTCGCTGCGCCCCCGACGAGCGGAGCGCGGTGCGCGCGAGGTGTCGAGGTACATCTCGCCGGGCGCCTCGCCCCACGCCTCGGTCACGGCGGCGCGGAAGTCCTCGTGCAGCCCGGCGAACCAGCGGTGGTAGTCAGAGGCCTTGACGCGCAAGGGGTTCGACGCGAGCTCGTCCTCGGTCAACCAGGCCTGGTCGTAGCCGCCGCGCGCGATGATCGCCTTGATCAGGTCGTCGCCGTTGCCGGACTCGAGACCCGGCAGGGATCCCTCGCCCGCGAGCGGGCCGATGTCCCAACCACCCTCGTGCAGGCGACGCAGCAGGGCCAGCGTCGACGCCGGGGTGTCGAGGCCGACGGCGTTGCCGATGCGGGCGTGCTTGGTGGGATAGGCGGAGAGGACGACGGCGAGCCGCCGCTCCCCCACCGGGACGTGACGCAGGCGGGCGTGGGCGTGGGCGATGCCCGCGACGCGGCGGCAGCGCTCCGGGTCGGCGACGTAGGTGGGCAGGCCATCCTCGTCGATCTCCTTGAAGGAGAACGGGACCGTGATGAGTCGCCCGTCGAACTCCGGCACCGCGACCTGGGTCGCCGCGTCCAGAGGCGTCGTGCCGTCGGCGTTGTCCACCCACTCCGCCCGGCTGCTCGTGAGGCACAGCCCCTGGATCACCGGCACGTCGAGGTCGGCGAGCGCGCCTGCGTCCCAGGCACCTTCGTCGCCGCCGGCCTGGGCCGCGGCCGGGGTGGTCCCACCCGCCGCGAGGACGGTCGTGATGACCGCGTCCGCCTGGCGCAGGGTCCGCATGAGCTCGGGCTCCGGAGCGCGCAGGGAGGCGACATACAGCGGGAGCGGGCGCGAGCCCGCAGCCTCGAGGGCCTCGGCCAGGTCACGCACGAAGGTCGTGTTGCCGCTCGTCTGGTGCGCCCGGTAGTAGAGGACGGCCACGCACGGCCGGTCGTCACCCTCGGGAGCCTCCAGCGCGACGGTGTCGTCGAGCGGCCCCCAGGACGGCGCGGGCTCGGGCTGCGCGAACCCGTGCCCCGTCAGCAGGATCGTGTCCGACAGGAACGAGCCCAGCTCGGCCAGGTTGGTGGCGCCGCCGTGCGCGAGGTAGGCGTGGGCCTGCGCCGCCACCCCGGCGGGGACCGTCGAGGCCGACATGAGCTCGGCGTCGGGGGCCTGCTCACCCGTCAGCACCACGACGGGTCGGGAGCCGGCCAGCAGGTGGTCCAGGCCCTCCTCCCAGGCGCGGCGGCCTCCGAGGAGACGCACGACCACCAGGTCGGTGCCGTCCAGCAGCTCGTCGAGCTCGTGCATCGAGACGCGGTTGGGGTTGGCATAGCGCCAGGTCACGGGGCCGTCGGCCGCTCGTGCGCTCCGCAGGTCGGTGTCCGACGTGGACAGCAACGCCAGCATGGGGTCCTCTCCCGGGTGTCCTCGCCCGTGGGTGGCGGAGACGGCGGGAGTTCCTGGCTCACGGACCGCGGGGAGCACCCGGGTCCGCACACAGTGGCGGGACCGCGCCGGAGTCGCACCGGCTTCCTCCGCTGATGCCGTCAGCGGTGTGGCCGAGACGGTCGTCCCGGCTGGTCCGGAGCCTAGCAGCCCGTATGACGACGCCCGGGGCCCCGCCACCCCGCTCACGGGGCGTGGCTCCCCGGTCACTATGCTCGACGACCATGGTGACCACAGGCTCTGCCGTCCCACCCGTCCTCGAGCGTCACTCCGTGCCGGACAAGTGCCCCGGGGCGCTGCGGATGTTCGAGGCGTCGGACGGAAAGATCGCGCGCGTCCGCCTCGCCGGATCACCCATGACGGTCGAGCAGGCCCGCCTGGTCGGCGAGCTTGCTGACGAGCTCGGCGACGGGCACGTGCTCTTCACCACCCGCGCCAACGTTCAGATGCGCGGTCTCGACGAGGCGCAGGCAGGCGAGTTCCCCTCTCGCGTCGAGCCGGCCGGGCTCCTGCCCTCTCGCACCCACGAGCGGACCCGCAACATCGTCGTCAGCCCGATGACCGGCATCGACGGTCGGGCCGACGTCATCCCGGTCGCCCGCGCGCTCGACCAGGCCATCTGTGCCGCACCGGAGCTCGTCGGCCTGGCCGGTCGCTTCCTCGTCGGTCTGGACGACGGCACCGGGGACGTCGCCTCGCTGCCGCTCGACCTCACGGCCCAGGTCCACCACGACCAGCTCGTCCTCGCCCTGGGCTCGGGCCGCGACGAGAACACCTATGCCGTGGGCCCGCTCGCCGACCCGGCCACCGTGGCAGCCACGCTCGCCGACGTCTGCCGCACCTGGCTGGCGGTGCGCGCTGACCACGGCGAGGAGGTCTGGAACGTCGACGACCTCGGCGCCGACGCTCGCGACGACCTGCACGACCGGGTCGGCGGCACGCTGGGGCACGCGGACCACGCGGTGCGGCGTGCCTCGCAGCAGCCGCGGCTCGCAGGTGCCGTCCCTGACGGCGACGGCGGGGTCGCGGTGCTCGCCAAGGCTCCGATGGCCGCGATCTCCACCGCTGGGTGGCGGGCCGCCTGCGACGTGGCCGAGCACGGCGACGGGCAGCTGCGCGTGACGCCGTGGCACGCGATCGTCATACGAGGTGTGCCTGGTCACGAGGCTCCGTCCCTGCTCGCGGCGCTGGCCGGGACCGGGTGGGCCACCGACCCGACCAACCCCTGGCTGGACGTGCACGCGTGCACCGGCCTACCGCTGTGCGCCCGGTCGCACGCCGACGTGCAGGCCCGCGCTCGCGACCTCGTCGACTCCCTCGGCACCCAGCCGCTGGACGGCCTGCCCGTGATGTGGTCCGGCTGCGCCCGTCAGTGCGGCCACCCCTCCACGCCGCACCACGCGGTCGTCGCGTCCGAGGCCGACGCCTACGAGCTCTTCCTCCACGACGGCTCCCACGCGCCCCAGGACGGACCCAGTCGTGAGAAGGTCTCCTCCGGCCAGGCCATCGCCCTACTGACGACCGCGGGGAGCATCGCGTGACGCACGACTACATCAAGGACGGCGCCGAGATCTATCGCCAGTCCTTCGCCACGATCCGGCGCGAGGCGCGGCTCGACCAGCTGCCCGAGGACGTCGCCTACGTCGCGGTGCGCATGATCCACGCGAGCGGGCAGGTCGACCTGGTGGACGACATCGCCTACTCCCCCAGCGTGATCCAGCGCGCTCGCACCGCGCTGCAGGCCGGCGCGCCGATCCTGTGCGACGCCCAGATGGTGGCGTCCGGGGTGACGCGCACGAGGCTGCCTGCCGACAACGAGGTGCTCTGCCTCCTGAACGACCCGCGGGTCCCGGGGCTCGCCGCCGATCTCGGCACGACGCGCTCGGCCGCCGCGCTCGAGCTGTGGGGCGACCGCCTCGACGGTGCCGTCGTCGCGATCGGCAACGCTCCTACGGCGCTCTTCCACCTGCTGGACCTGGTGGAGCACAGCGCGATTCGCCCCGCCGCGGTCGTCGGCATCCCGGTCGGCTTCATCGGGGCGGCGGAGTCCAAGGAGGCCCTGGCCACCAACACCCTGGGCCTGGACTACCTCGTCGTGCACGGTCGTCGCGGCGGCTCGGCCATCACCTGCGGGGCGCTCAACGCCATCGCGTCCGAGGTCGAGTGATGCCGGCCGACCTCCCATCCGCCCGTGACACCAGCACCGCCAGCCCCGCCAGCCCCGCCGGTCGGCTGATCGGCGTCGGCCTGGGGCCCGGCGACCCGGAGCTGTTGACGCTCAAGGCGGTTCGCGCGATCGAGAGCGCCGACGTCGTCGTCTACCACTCCGCCCGGCACGGCCGGTCGACGGCTCGGCAGATCGCCGACCCCTACCTGCGCGAGGGCGTCGTCGAGGAGCAGCTCGTCTACCCCGTCACGACGGAGGACTGCGACGACTACGACGCCCAGCTGGCCGCCTTCTACGAGCAGTGCCGCGTCCGCCTCGCGTCCCACCTGGACGCCGGGCGGACCGTCGCCGTGCTGTCCCTCGGCGACCCCCTCACCTACAGCTCCTACCAGCACCTGCACCAGCGGCTGGCTGCGGCATACGACACCACCGTCATCCCCGGCGTCACCTCGATCACCGCAGCGGCCGCGGCCGCGGGCGTGCCGCTCGTCGAGGACACCGAGCTGCTGACCGTCATCCCCGGCACGCTCGCGGACGACTCTCTCGCAGCGGCGATCTCGTTGACCGACGCGGCTGTCGTGATGAAGCTCGGCCGCACCTTCGGCCGCGTCCGTGACGCCCTGGAGCGGGCGGGTCGGCTCGACGACGCGATCTACGTCGAGCGCGCGACGATGACCGGCGAGCGGGCCCTGCCCGCGCGGGACGTGAACCCCGCCGAGGTGCCCTACTTCTCGGTGGTCGTGCTGCCGAGCCGTATGCCGAGAACACCCGCCCCCGTGGCCCCCATCGGCGCCCCGGTGCCGCTCGGATCGGTCACCGTCGTCGGCACGGGGCCGGCCGGCGCCGAGTGGCTCACCCCCGAGGCACGCGGAGTCCTGGCCGCCGCAACGGATCTCGTTGGCTACACGACCTACGTCAAGCGAGTTCCCGTGCGGCCGTGGCAGATCCGTCACGAGTCGGACAACAAGGTCGAGTCGGAGCGCGCCGCCTTCGCCCTGGACCTGGCTCGGCGCGGACGGCACGTCGCCGTCGTGTCCTCCGGAGACCCCGGCGTCTTCGCGATGGCGACCGCGGTGCTCGAGGTGGCCTGCGACGAGCCGTATCTCGACGTCCCGGTGCGTGTCTGCGCGGGGATGACGGCGGCCCACGCCGCAGCCGCGCGGGCGGGTGCACCGCTGGGCCACGACTACGCCACCATCTCGCTGTCGGACCGCCTCAAGCCGTGGTCGGTCATCTCGTCGCGCATACGTGCCGCGCTGTCGGCGGACCTCGTCGTCGCGATCTACAACCCCGCGTCCCGGTCGCGGCGCGAGCAGGTCGTGCAGCTCAAGTCCCTCGCCCTCTCGCTGCGCTCCCCCGACACCCCCGTGGTCGTCGCGCGCGACGTCGGAGGACCCACCGAGCGGGTGCGCGTCCTGAGGCTCGAGGACCTGCCCACCGACGAGATCGACATGCGGACCCTGCTGCTCGTGGGCTCGTCGCAGACGCGGATGGTCACGCGTCGGCCCGGCGGCGAGGCGCAGGTCGTGGCCTGGACGCCACGCCGCTACCCGGACTGAGCACGCAGTCAGCCCTACCTCCGGGGCGTGGTGCCCAAGAACGCCATGCGCGCCCTGGCCCGGCCGAGGCGGCCGAGGCGGCCAAGGCGGCCGGGGCGGGTCACGGAACCGGTCGGGCGGCCCGTCATACCGGATCGGTGAACTCGACGGGTGTGCCGGTGGCCTCGGCATAGGCGATCTCCCTGCGCGTGGACTCCCCCACGTAGCCGCCGGGGTTGACGACCAGCACCCGGTCAGCCAGGTCGATCTTGCGCAGGTGCAGGGCGTCCAGGGCGGCCTTCTGCTCGTCCGTGACCACCTCGTCGGCCTCTCCGGGCGCGACGACGATGACGCCGGCGAAGGTCAGGTCGCGGTTGGCCGCGCGCATCTCGGTCACGAAGCGGGTGGAGCCGCAGATGCAGACGATCTCAGGTCGGTCAGGCACGGCGTGGTCCTTGGGTCGGGCGGAGCAGACGGCTCGGACGAGCGACTCTACGCGGCGAGGTAGACAGCACGGTCGCGCGCTGGCGGTCGACACGAGCCGCCCGTCGTCGTGGGTGGTGAGGTCTACACCCCCGGGGGGGAGGGGGGGTCTGTCAGTGGTGGCCTCTAGGGTGAGAAGCACCTGAAGACGTCGCCTCACCCGTGCTGCTGCACGCGTCCCTCACGTCTCACGTGGATCCCGTCCGCCGGGCGGGATCCGTCGATCGACGAGGAGGCGACCATGAGTCCTGAGCTCACGGCCGACGCGGTGCCCATCGGGGGCGCTGCCACGGCCGAGCTGGCACCGGAGGTGCACGACGCGTTCCGCGGCTCGTCCTGGGGCGAGCACCCCGTGCCGGGCACGCTGCCGGACATCCTGCACCTGATCCGCCGGATCGAGGGCGGCGACGACCCTGCCGACGCGGTCGATCAGCTCACCCTGCTGGAGCGGATCCGTCACGCGGCCGGAGCGGCCCAGCTGAGGGTCATGCTCGGGCTCGAGGCGACCCGCCGCGCGGAGCAGGGCACGCCCGAGGACCGGACGCCCGCCGGTCTCGCGGCCGAGGTCGGGCTCGCCACGCGTGCCTCGGCCGGATCCGCGTCACGACGCCTCGGCATCGCCCGCAGCCTCCGCCACCACCTGCCGCGGTGCGGGCTGCTGCACGCGGCCGGCCTGATCGACGAGGGCACGGCCGCTCAGGTGGTGACCGCCTTGGCGCCGCTGAGCCGCGCCGACCGCCTGCGTGCTGACCGGGAGCTGGCGGCCGAGCTGCCTGGACTCACCTGGGCCCAGGCGGGCAAGCGCGCTCGCGCGATCGCCTACGCCCTGGACCCGCAGGCCGCCATGCGGGCAGCGGCCAAGGCCGCCGCCGATCGCTACGTCTCCACCCGCCCCGCCCCGGACTGCATGGTGCAGCTCACCGCCCTACTCCCGGTCAAGGAGGGGGTCGCCGTGCACGCCGCGTTGATCCGGGCGGCTGACGCGCCGCGCGGCGCCGAGGACCAGCGCACGCGGGCCCAAGTCATGGCCGACACCCTCGTCGAGCTGGTGACCGGGCGGTCCACCGACACGATCGACGTCGAGGTGGGCCTGATCATGACCGATCGCACCCTCCTCGACGGCGATGACGACGCCGCCACCGTCCCGGGCTACGGGCCCATCCCCGGTCCACTGGCCCGAGCCCTGGTCCTCGGCGGCCAGACGAGTGAGGGCGAGCAGGCACAGGGCTGTCACGCCGCCAGCGTGTGGCTGCGCCGGCTCTACGCGGATCCCGAGACGGGCGAGCTGGCCTCCATCGACGCGAAGCGTCGGACCTTCACGGGGGTCGTGCGGCGGCTGGTCGTGTGGCGGGACGGGACCTGTCGGGTCCCCTACTGCGACGCGCCCATCCGCCACATCGACCATGCCGAGCCGTACGCCGAGGGCGGTCCAACCAGCGCCGACAACGCAGTCGGCATGTGCGAGGCGCACAACTACGCGATGGAGGCCCCCGGGTTCGCCCGGCACCTCGACCCGGACGGGGCGCTCACCGTGATCACGCCGACGGGCGGACGGCACACCTCCCCACCACGCCGTGCAACCGGTTGAGCGCATCGGCCAAGATCGAGATCGTCGGTCATGATCCCCGACCCAGGTTGTTGGCGCCCGCGTCGTCCGCACGACTACGGTGCGGGCATGCCTGACACCGCCGTCGTTCCCGAGCGCGCCGATCACCGCAGCGACCCTCCGATGCTGGCGGGCGATCGTGCCGGCCTGGACTCCTGGCTCGAGCTCTATCGTGAGACGGTGCTGCTCAAGGTCGCCGGTCTCGACACCGAGCAGCTGGCCCGGCGCTCGGTCCCACCGTCGACCCTCAGCCTGATCGGCGTCATCCGGCACCTGACCGAGGTCGAGGCCTACTGGCTGCGCAAGGTGCTGCTGGACGAGCCAGGGTTCGAGGACCGCTACACCCGGCCCGGGCAGCCTGATGCCGTGTTCGACGGAGCCTCGACCGCGACGGCTGCGGCGGACGTCGCGGCATACGAGCAGGAGCTGGCGATCACCCGCGCCAACGCCGAGGCTTGGTCCGACCTGGACGCCCCGGTCCGCGGTCTCCGGCATGGCAAGCAGGTCAACCTCCGGTGGATCCTGACCCACCTGATCGAGGAGTACGCCCGCCACCTGGGTCACATGGACCTGCTGCGGGAGGCCGTCGACGGTCGGACGGGCTACTGAGCGGGCGCCCGAACGTGGAGGCCGTTGACACGAAGCACGCGCGGAGCGGCCGTTGACACGAAGCGCCCGCGGAGACCTCTGACCGGAAGACGGGACCCCGCGGGAGGGCAGGGCACAATGGCGCCATGAGCGAGCACGAGGAGCACCACCACCATCCAGCGCCGATGGCGCAGACCGCGGAGGACTGGGACGAGCGCTACTCGGGAGAGCAGGTCTGGAGCGGCAACCCCAACGAGGCGCTCGTCGTCGAGAGCAAGGACCTTGCGCCTGGCCGGGTGCTGGACGTGGGGTGCGGGGAGGGCGCGGACGCGGTGTGGCTCGCGCACCAGGGCTGGGAGGTCACGGCGCTGGACATCTCGTCCCGGGCCGTCGAGCGCACCCTCGCAGCCGGACGACAGGCCGGCATGACGATCACCGGGGTCGCCGCGCCCCTGCTCGAGGCCGATCTGGAGCAGGGGTCCTTTGACTTGGTCAGCGCCATGTATCCCGCCCTGATGAAGGTGCCCACCCACGACGCGGAGCAGCGCCTCGCGGAGCTGGTCGCCCCGGGCGGGACCCTCCTCGTGGTGCACCACGGTGACATCGACCGTGAGCTCTCGCTCTCCCACGGCTTCGACCCGGACGAGTACGTCGCCCCGGCGGACGTCGCCGCCGCGCTGGGCGAGGAGTGGGAGGTCGTCGTGCACGAGCAGCGGGATCGCGACGTCGCCCTCGGCGCAGGGTCCCACCACAAGAGCGACATCGTGCTGCGCGCGACACGGCGGGCTCAGGTCGGCTGATGCGGGCGGCGTGGTACGACCGTCCTGGTCCGGCTGCGGAGGTGCTCGTCGTGGGCGAGCTGCGCGACCCCGAGCCCGGGCCGGGCGAGGTGCGCGTGCGGGTCCGCCTGTCCGGGGTCAACCCGGGCGACACCAAGAAGCGACTCGCCTGGACGGGAGCGGCCATGCCGTGTCCCCGTGTCATCCCGCACAGCGACGGATCCGGGGTGGTCGATGCGGTCGGGCCCGGGGTGGACCCGGCCCGGGTCGGACGACGGGTCTGGGTCCACGGCGCCCAGAGCTATCGAGCGAACGGCACGGCCGCGACCTATGTCGTCCTGCCGCAGCACCTGGCCGTGGATCTGCCGGACGAGGTGAGCGACGAGCTCGGCGCCTGCCTGGGCATTCCCGGCATCACGGCCCACCGCAGCGTCTACGGCGACGGACCGGTGGCGGGGCAGGTGGTGCTCGTCCACGGCGTGCTCGGCGCGGTCTCGCGCATCGCCGCGCAGCTGGCGCGTCGAGGGGGCGCCACGGTGATCGGCAGCGTGCGGCGTTCCGCGGACCTGAACGCCGCGCTCGATGTCGTGGACCACGCCGTCGCCCTGGACGACGACCCCGCGTCGGCGATCCGTGCGATCGCACCCGAGGGCGTCGATTGCGTCGTCGAGGTGGCGTTCTCCGCCAACGTCGCGCTGGACGCCGAGGTGCTGCGGCAGGGCGGCGTGGTCGCGGCCTACGGCACCGTCGAGGCGGAACCGCGAATCCCCTTCTGGCCCATGCTGTTCGACAACCTCACGATCCGCCTGCTGGGCAGCGACGACTTCCCGCCCGAGGCCAGGGCCGACGCCGTCCGAGAGCTCACGGCTGCCGCCGCGGCGGGCGCCCTCACCATCCCCGTCGCCCGCCCACTCCCCCTGGAGCGGATCGCCGCGGCTCACGACCTGGTCGATGCCGGGAGCCGCGAGCGGATCCTGGTCGACCTCGGCTGAGCGCCGGAGCCCGCCCCCGCACCTGGGTCAGCCGCGCTCGGACGGCTTGGTGAACGGGAACGCCAGGGTGGCTCGGATGTTCGCGCCCGTCAGCATCATGACGAGCCGGTCCACTCCGATGCCGAGACCGCCGGTCGGCGGCATGGCGTACTCCAGCGCGGTGAGGAAGCCTTCGTCGATCTCCATCGCCTCCGGGTCGCCGGCGGCGGCCTTGTAGGACTGCTCGGTGAGCCGCTGGCGCTGGTCGACCGGATCGACCAGCTCGCTGTAGGCCGTGCCGATCTCGGCTCCGAACGCCACGAGGTCCCACCGCTCGGAGAGGCGGGGGTCGGTGCGGTGCGTCCGGGTGAGCGGCGACGTCTCGAGCGGGAAGTCCGTGTAGAAGGTCGGGAAGGTCGTCTGGCCCTCGACGAGCTCGTCGTACAGCTCCAGCACGACCTCGCCCGAGGTCATGGCCGGCGTGTAGTGCACGCCGTGCCGGTCGGCGACGGCCCGGGCCTCCTCCACCGTGGAGGCCGAGGTCAGGTTGACCCCGGCCGCCCGCGACACGGCCTCGTGCACGCTGATGACGGGCCACTCGCCGTCGAGGCGGATCCGCTCCACGGTGCCGTCGGCGCCGGGACGCACCGCGACCGGCTCGCCGTGGGTGGCGGTGGCGACCTCGATGATCAGCTCGCGCGTGAGCTCGCGCATCGTGTTGTAGTCACCGTGGGCGGCATACGCCTCGACCGACGTGAACTCGGGGTTGTGGGTGGCGTCGGCGCCCTCGTTGCGGAAGTTGCGGTTGAGCTCGAAGATCCGGTCCATGCCGCCGACGCACAGGTGCTTGAGGAACAGCTCGGGGGCGATGCGCAGGTAGAGCTAGGCGTTGTAGGCATTGACGTGCGTGCGGAAGGGGCGCGCGCTGGCGCCGCCGTGGACGGCCTGCAGCATCGGTGTCTCCACCTCCATGTAGCCGCGCTGAGCGAAGCCGTGGCGGATGGCCGCCACGGCGCGCGAGCGGGCCGGGAGCATGGCGGAGGACTCGGCGTTGACGATGAGGTCGAGATAGCGCTGCCGGGCACGGGCCTCGGGGTTGGTGAACCCGGTGCGGGCGTCCGGGATGGGGCGCAGGCACTTGGAGGCCATGACCCACGACGACACGAGGATCGAGGCCTCGCCGTTGCGGCTGCGGCCGGGGCGCCCGGTGAGCGAGACGTGGTCCCCGATGTCGACCGTGCGCCGCCACAGCGGCACGTCCGGCCCGTTGTCGGCGTCCCGCTCGAGGACGCCCTGGATCCGGGCCCCGTGCTCCTCAAGGATGCAGAACAGCACACCACCGAGGTCTCGTATGGCGCGCACCCGGCCCGTCACGGAGACCACGCCGGGAGAGCCCGCGGCATCCACGAGGGTGAGGGCGTCGGCGACGCTGCACGTCCGGGGCACCCGACGGGATAGGGCTCCATCCCGGCCTCGCGCAGCGTGGTCAGCTTGTCGAGCCGGACCTGCTGCTGCTCGCCGATGCGCCGCGTGGGACGGGGCGGGGTGAGCAGGTCGCGGTCCTGGTCGAGGATCAGGTCCGCGAGCGGTCGGGGCTCTCCCCCGTCGACGACGGTGAGGTCCTCGCCGGTCCGGTCGGGGGTGACGACGCGGCCGGGCAGGAAGCCCTCGGCGGCACCGGCTGCCAGGCCGATCTGCGGCAGGACCCCCACGGTCTCGAAGCACACGAAGCGCGGCTCCCAGCGCGGGAGGTACTTCGCGTTCGCCTCGTAGAGGGACTCGAGCTGCCAGAACCGGCTGGCGACCATGAGGATGCGGTCGGCGATCCGCACGCCGATGCCTGCCCCGACCTTGTCGGCGCCGGAGAACACCGACCGGAACATCGCGAAGTTCAGCGAGACGTGCCGGACCCCGAGGTCCGGTGCGGCCTCGACGAGAGCGGCGACCATGGCCTCGTTGACGCCGTTGGGTGCGGCCGGCGACCGGCGCATGAGGTCGAGGGAGAGCCCGCGGGTCCCCCACGGCACGAAGGACTGCACGGCGCAGATCGCCCCGTCCTTGGCACGCACGATGACGGCCACGCAGCGGCCGTCGGCCCGGTCGCCGAGGCGGTTGAGCGCCATCGAGAAGCCACGGTCGGGCTCGTCCCCGCGCCACTGCTCCGCGAGGCGGACGATCTCGTCGAGGGTGCTGGCGGGCAGGTCCGCGTGCCGCTCGACCGTGATGTCGCAGTCGGCGGCGCGCACGCGGGCCACGGCCCGCTTGACCGGCCGCATGGCCCGCCCCTCGAGGGTGAACCGGTCGACGTCGACGACGGCCTCGTCGCCCAGGTTGCGGGCGCGCAGACCGGCAGCGACGTATGCCGTGGCCCCGTGCTCGGACGCCGACAGGACGCCGGGGTGCCAGGCGTGCAGCCGCGCGTGCTCGAGCCAGGCGTTGATCGCCTTGGGCCAGTCCTCGCTCGGCCCGATGGGGTCGCCGGAGGCCAGGCACACGGGGCCGACCACGCGATAGGCGATGGCGGCGGACCCGTCGGGTGCGAAGACGAGGGACTTGTCACGCCGCGTCGCGAAGTACGCCAGGGAGTCCTGCTCGCCGTTGCTGGCCAGCAGCGCGCGCAGGCGCAGCTCCTCCGCAGCGGTCATCAGCTCCGCGCGCCGCGCGGAGTGGATGAAGCGCCAGATCGCGAGCAGCAGGACACCCGCTGCGAGGACGCCGGCCAGGGTGCCCAGCCACGGGGACGCCTCGTGAGCGCCGGCCTGGGGCCCGAACGGCAGCGACAGGCCCAGCGTGCGCTGGAGGGACCACCACAGCCGCTCACCGGGCCCCGCGAGCGTCCCGGACGCCAGCCAGGACAAGCCGAACGTCAGCGCCAGCACCGCGAGCAGGCCACCGACCAGGGTGAGCAGCGCCTCGCGGAGCGACCCCGCAGGACGCTGCGCGGGGAAGGCGGCACGGCGACGAAGGAAGAGAATGAAGATCACGGTGGTGGCGATCGTGCTGATGACATACCCGCTCAACCCAACGGTGGGCGGGATGTCGCCCCACAGCTCGGCGTCGTTCATCAGCTCGTCGAAGTCGGAGAACACGAACGCCAGCCCGGACAGGAAGGTCAGCGCCGCCAGCCCCTGGAACAGCACGACGATCCACCAGGCCACCCGCAGCCGCCGGTGCAGCGCCTCGCCGACGATGAGCAGCAGCGCCGCGACGAACAGGTTGGGCGACGTGGGGACGGCGATCAGCGAGAACGCCTCGTCCACCCACATCGGCCAGCTGAATCCCTGCAGGAGGATCGAGAGCGCCGACCAGACGGCTCCCCAGGTCACCACGTCCCCGGCGATCTTGGGCAGCCGGCTCGTCGTCCCCAAGCCCCCCCGATTACTCTGCGTCATGTGGGACACCTTAGGAGGCGTAGCGATCATTCGGGTGCATCTCCGTCGCGCGTGGGGGTGATCATCGGCACCGGCGGGCGGCTCGCGTCGATCTGACGCCAGGCTGCCCGGACGGCTCCACGTCGTACGACGCCCCAGCTCCGCCCGTGGTTGGGGACGACCCCGGCTCGCCATACGCGATGGTGGGTCGGAACACTGCAGGTCATGCGCCACAATGTGGCCCATGGGGGATGACCAGCGCAGGTATGCCGCGTCGACCGGTGCCACGTCGAGCGAACGGCTCGAGGTGCTGCGCCGCGAGCTGCGACGACGCGGTCTGCCGCTCGTCCTGGAGAGCGGGGCCCGCCGACGCGGCCTGCTCGCCCGCTGCGCGCCCGCCCTGCTCTGCCTACTCGTCGTCACCGTGTCGATCGGCTATCTCGACACCCTGTTCGTCGGCGTGGGCGACGAGGACCTGTCCGCGGAGGATCCCCGCGCGATCGCGGGCAGCGTCGCCCTGATGTTCGCCGTCGCCAGCCCTCTGGTCTGGTGAATCTCGTCCCTGGTGCTGCGCCGGCTGCCGCGCGTGGTCGGCACGGCGGTGTCCCTGGCCGCCATCGTCGCCCTCGCCACCCAGCACCTGCTGCCGGCGCTGCGCCTGGCGGGAGCTCGACTCCCTCGGCCCCATGATCAGCCGGGTCATCCCGCTGCTGATGCTGACGATGCTGTTCTTCTTCTACAACGCCGAGATCTGGCAGGTGGCGGCGCAGCTGACCATGCAGCGCACCTGGGCCGCCGTCGCCGTGATCGCCCTGCTGAGCATCTCGCTGGCCGCCGGCAACGCCAACGACGAGCTCGGCCGGATGCTGGAGGACCACGCCAAGGACCCCGAGGCCGAGGCGCACCCCGTCCGCCGCGCCGAGCGGTTCAACGTCCTGCTCGTCAGCGTGCTGGTCACCATGATCCAGGTGACCCTCCTGGCCATCCTGGTCTTCGTGGGCTTCCTCGCCTTCGGTGCGCTGTCGATCACGGAGGGCACCGCCACGCAGTGGATCGGCAAGGCGCCCGCCCAGTTCGAGGGCTTCCTGGCCATCCTCCCCAACACGATCAACCGCCCCATGGTCCAGGTGTGCCTGGTGCTCGCGGGACTCGGCGCCCTCAGCTTCGTCGCCAGCGCGGGGGCCGACCCGGCCTACCGCACGAACTTCGTCGAGCCCGTGCTGCGCGAGATGCGCGAGGGGCTGGACGTCCGCGACGCGTACGTCGCGGCCCGGCACCAGTGCGAGTGCGCCGACCAGCTGGCAGCGGAGCAGCGGGCCGAGCGGCAGCCGTGACCCGCCCGGCCCCCGTCTACGAGCACCCACCGACCAAGGTCAACGACGGCAGCCTCCGGGGCCGGCGCCTCGTCGACCTGATCGAGAACCTCTTCTTCGCGGTCACGACCGGCCTCACCTTCGCCTTCGGCGTCGTGCTGCTGCGCGAGAGCACGACGAGCCTGGTCCACGTGTCCTACCTGGTGCTGTTCTGGGCGGCCATGGCCTACCTGGCGCTCCCCCGCCTGCACCGGATCCTCACCACGATGTACGTCCCCGACTACTTCATCGGGCGGGCCCGCACCACCGATGGGCTCCTCGGAGATCCGGTCAACCTCGCGTTCACCGGCAGCGCCGAGCAGATCCACGCATCCATGCAGCGCGCTGGCTGGGTGCTCGCCGACCCGGTCGACCTCACCTCCAGCGCCCGGATCATCTCGTCCTCGCTGAGCCGGCGCAGCTATCCAGAGGCGCCGGTCAGACCGCTGCTGCTCTTCGGCGAGATCCAGGCCTTCGCCTACCAGCAGGAGGTCGAGGGCAACCCGGCCCAGCGGCACCACGTGCGCTTCTGGCCCTGTCCCGAGGGGTGGCTGCTCCCCGGAGGGCACCAGGTCGACTGGCTCGCCGCCGGCACCTACGACCGCTCGGTCGGCCTGTCGCTGTTCACCCTGCAGGTGACCCACAAGATCGATCGCGACATCGACGTGGAGCGCGACTACATCGTCGACACCGTCGCCTACGCCGTTCCTGAGTCGTCCGTCACCGTGATCGAGGACTTCTCCACCGGCTACCACCACCGCAACGGTGGCGGGGACGTGGTCGCCACCGACGGTGACCTGCCTGACGTGGACGTGTCCGGCGTCGCGAACCTGCCCGAGGAGCTCGTCCCCGAGCCCCTGGACGCGCTCCACGACGTGGGTCGCCGCCCGTTCTCGATCATCGCGGCCGTGGTGCTCGGCGCCATCGCGCTCGGCGTCACCGTGGGGATCACCGTGGTCCGGCTCGCGGCCGGAGACGTGTCGGGGGTGCTGGGCGAGAGCGTCGAGAGCGACTTGCGCACCACGACCACGGTGGCGCTGCTGGCGTACTACGCCCTCATCGTCGCGATGTTCGCCCTGCTGGCGTGGAAGACCTATCTCGGGCGGCGGTGGGCGCGCCTGTGCCTGGTGGTGCTCCTCACCGTCACCCTCATGACCGAGTTCGCCCAGGCCTTCTCGAATCCCAACCAGACGCCCGGCAGCATGCTCAGCCTGTCGGCGGACCTGCTCACGATCTACGCCCTGACGAGCCTGTCCGCCCGCCAGTGGACCAGCCCGCGACGTCACGCCCGCGTCCGATGACGGGCGGTCGGCATACTGGGTCTCCATGGAGCTGAGGACCGACCGGCTGATGCTGCCTCGCCAACCCCGCCAGACCGACGCGTGCGGTCAGCGGTGGCCGATGGCCGCCAGCGCGGGCCCGCGGTCGAGGTAGGCGACCTGCGGCGCGACGCCCGGCACCACCACGAAGGCCGGCCTGCCCGGCTCCAGCGAGGTCAGCCACGCCTGGTGACCCGCGGGCGCGTAGACCTGGTCGGAGGTGATGTCCCACTCCTTGCCCTGTGGATCCACCAGCCGCACCCCGGACAACGGCCGCTGCGGTGCGACTCGGCACTCGATCAGCGCCGACGCCTCGTCGACCACCCGGCGCCGGCTCCGCAGCGCAGGGAGCTGGGAGAGCACGATCCCGGCGTTGCCGAGCGCGAGAACGACCATCGACCAGCCGAGGCCGTCGGACCGGTCCGCGCCCAGGCGGCCCCAGGCCTGCACGCCGAACGACACGGCGAGCAGACACCAGAGGATCACCTGCCACGTCAGCAAGCGGCCCCTGCCTTGCCGACGCAGCGCAGCGAGGGCCTCGTCGTGCGTCATGGGGTCGTCTGCCTCCGGTGGACGTGGTGTGGCACGGTGGTGCTCGACCTGAGCGTATGCCGACCGCGCCGACCGCCACGTGCGTTCTCCACAGGCGCGCCCGCCGTCGCTGCTTGCGCGCCTGACGAGCCCCGACGCCCGCCGCGCCTCTGCCGTGGCAGACGACGCGCGTCAGCGTGCCTCGGCCGGCACCCGCGTCGCCCCCTTCGCGACGTAGGCGACCCGGGTCTCGGCCCCCGGCACGACGAGGTAGCACGGCCGCCCCGCCTCCAGCGGGGTCACCCACACCTGCTGGCCCGTCGTCGCGTGCACCCCGGACCACGGCAGGTCCCACACGTCACCGGACGCGCCGACGAGGCGGTGGTGGGTGGTGTGCACCTCCGGAGCCACCGTCATCGTGTGCAGACCATCGGGTGCGGCCGCCAGCCGACGCCGGCGCAGCCAGTCCCTCACCTCCCGCCAGACGGCCACGGCCAGCAGCAGGACGCAGACGAGCCTCAGCCACCAGCCGACCCCCATCTGCTCGTTGCGCCACCCGTCGGCGGCCAGCAGCCCGACCACGACCGACCCGCACGTGAACAGGGCGAGGGACCAGCGGGAGCGCGCTCCCAGGGCCGAGCGGCGCAGCGCCGCCAGGGCTTCGGCGTACGAGATGGTCGTCACCCCAGCGACGCTAGCGACTCCAGCATCGCCACCGCGGCCTCGGGGTCCTCCACGGTCGGCACGTCGGGCCCCGCGGGGCGGTCGACGAGGACCACGGGCAGGCCGAGCCGGCGGGCCGCCTCGAGCTTGGCGGCGGTCGCCGTGCCTCCGCTGTCCTTGGAGACGATCACGTCGATGGCGTGCTCGCGCAGCAGCTCCAGCTCCCCCTCGACGGTGAAGGGCCCGCGGGCCAGCACGACGTGGGAGTACGCCGGCAGGACCTCTGGCGCGTCCACGGACCGCACGAGGCAGAAGGTGTCGTGCAGGAACGTGAACTCCCCCACCTCCTGGCGCCCGATCGTCAGGAACAGGCGCCGACCCAGGTACGCAGCGATGTGCGCCGCGTCCTCGAGGGTCGGCACCCGGTGCCAGTCGTCGCCGTCCTGCTCCTGCCACCCCGGTCGCCGCAGCGCCACCAGGGGCACGCCGACCTGCGAGCAGGCCTGCGCCGCGTGCTCGCTCATCCGCGCGGCATAGGGGTGGGTGGCGTCGACGACCACGTCGACGCGCTCCGCGCGGAGGTATGCCGCCAGCCCCGCGACTCCCCCGAAGCCCCCCACGCGCACGTCGACGTCAGGGACCCGCGGCGCACTGGTCACCCCCGCGAGGGAGTAGGTGACGGCATACGAGCGGGAGCGCTCGGCGAGGAGCCCGGCGAGGTGACGGGCCTCGCCGGTCCCGCCCAGGAGGAGCGTCCGCGTGGTCACGCGACCCATCGAACCACAGTGCGACAATGCCGTCATGGAGCAGGTGGGGGGCGGTCGCGAGGCCCAGCTGGAGCACACGGGGCTGCGTCCCGGCTGGACCACGGGGGCGTGCGCGACGGCGGCGACCAAGGCGGCCTACGCGGCGCTGCTGACCGGCGACTTCCCCGACCCGGTGACGATCTCGCTGCCCAGGGGGCGCACCCCCGCATTCGCGCTGACGGCCGAGGACCGCGGCGACGGCTGGGCGCAGGCGGCCGTCACCAAGGACGCCGGCGACGACCCCGACGTGACGCACGGCGCGATCATCCGCTCGCGGGTGAGCCACGGGGACCCGGGATCAGGCGTCACCTTCCGCGGCGGACCCGGCGTCGGCCGGGTGACCCTGCCCGGGCTGCCGCTCGCGGTGGGCGAGCCCGCGATCAACCCGGTGCCGCGCACGCTGATGAGGACAGCCCTGCGCGAGGTCGCCGGCGGTGAGGCCGATCCGGACGTGGTGGTCGAGATCAGCGTCGACCAGGGCGTCGAGATGGCCCGCCACACCTGGAACCCCCGCATCGGGATCCTCGACGGGCTGTCGATCCTCGGGACGACGGGCGTGGTCGTGCCCTACTCGTGCGCGGCGTGGATCGACTCGATCCGCCGCGGCATCGATGTGTCCGAGGCGATGGGGCTGGAGCACGTCGCGGGCTGCACCGGGTCGACCTCGGAGCGGGTCGTGACCGAGCTATACGACCTGCCCACGCCGGCGCTGCTGGACATGGGCGACTTCGTGGGGGCTGTGCTGAAGTACCTCCGGCAGCATCCCCGCCCGCGCCTCACCATCTGCGGCGGGTTCGCCAAGCTCTCCAAGCTCGCGAACGGTCATCTCGACCTGCACTCGGGGCGCTCGCAGGTCGACAAGGCCCACCTGGCGTCGCTGGCCGAGGGCGCCGGTGCCCCGGCCGAGCTCGTGGCGCGGCTGCACGAGGTCAACACCGGCCTCGAGGCGCTCACCCTGTGCCAGGAGGCCGGGGTCGCCCTGGGCGACCAGGTCGCGTATGCCGCCCGCCAGGCGGCCCTCGAGGTCCTGGAGGGCGCGCCGGTCCTGGTGGACGTCGTCTGCATCGACCGCGCGGGCACGGTCGTGGGGCGCGTGGACCCGGCCTGACCCTCAGCGAGGCGTGATGGGCGGTGGCAGTGCGCAGTCGTGCCGCTCGCGCTCGGTGGAGTAGAGGTGCGAGTCGCGGAACTCCGAGGCGGCCAGCACCTGACCCACGAGGATGATGGCGGTGCGGCGCAGCCCGTGGTCGCGCACCGCGTCGCCCAGCTCGCCGAGCGTGCCGCGCCAGACGACCTGCTCGGGGCGGCTCGCCATGGCGACCACCGCTGCGGGACAGTCGAGGCCGTAGTGCGGCGCGAGCTCCTCGACCACCTCGTCGGCCAGGTGGGTCGCCAGGTGCAGGGCGATGAGGGCGCGGGAGCGGCCGAGGGTGGAGATCGTCTCGTGCTCGGGCATGGCGGAGGCGTTGCGCGACAACCGGGTCAGGATGATCGTCTGCCCCACCGTGGGGACGGTGAGCTCCCGGCCGAGCGCCGCGGCGGCGGCGGCGAAGGCCGGCACCCCCGGCACCATGACGTAGTCGATCCCCGCGGCCTCCAGGCGCCGCACCTGCTCGGCGACGGCGGAGAAGACCGACAGGTCCCCCGACTGCAGGCGCGCGACGTCCTGCCCGGCCTCGTGGGCGCGGACGAGCTCACCCATGATCTGGTCGAGGTCGAGGTGCGCCGTGTCGACGAGGCGGGCGCCCGGGCGGCACTCGGCGAGCAGCTCGTCGGGGACGAGGGCTCCGGCATAGAGCACGACGGGGCAGGACTGCAGCAGCCGCAGGCCACGGACGGTGATGAGGTCGGGGGCGCCGGGACCGGCGCCGATGAAGTGGACGGTCATGCGGGCAGCTCCTCGGGTCGTATGACGGACCACTGCGTCACCGGGCGGGCGGGGTTCCAGGACGTGAAGCCACCGACCGCGTCGGCGTGCGACACCTCGAGGCGGGTCAGGGATCCGCCATACCGGCGAAACATGCTGAGCAACACGGACTCCGAGTCGAGGGTGACCGTGTTGGCGACGAGCCGGCCGCCGGGCCGCAGGGCGTCGAGGACGGCGGGGACGAGGCCCTCCGCGGTGAGCCCGCCCCCGACGAAGACGGCGTCCGGGCGCGGCAGCCCCGCCAGCGCGCCGGGCGCCAGTCCCTCGACGACCTGCAGGCCGGGGACGCCGAGGTGGTCGGCGTTGCGGCGGATGCGCTTGATCCGGTCGCCGCGGGGCTCGACCGTGATGGCGCGGCAGGTCGGGTGGGCCCGCATCCACTCGATGCCGATGCTGCCGGACCCCCCGCCGACGTCCCACAGCAGCTCGCCTGGCGCCGGGCGCAGGGCCGCGAGGGTCGCTGCGCGCACGTGCTGCTTGGTGAGCTGCCCGTCCGTCTCGTAGAGCTCGTCGGCGAGCCCGGGGACCAGCCCGGCGAGCGAGTGGTATGACGAGAGGCACTGCACCGCAACGATGTTGAGCGCGCTGCCGGGGTCGGCGTGCCACGACCCGGCCACCCCCTCGACGACGCGCTCGTCGGGGCCGCCGAGGTCGGACAGGACCCAGACGAGGCTGTCCCCGAGCCCGTGCTCGGTGAGCAACGTGGCGACGGCCTGCGGGGTGAGGGCGTCGCGCGACAGCACGAGGATGCGCCGGCCGGGGTGGGCCACGAGGGCGAGACGTTCGAGGGGGCGGCCGACCGCCGACACGACGTCGACGTCCTCCAGGCCCCAGCCGAGCCGGGCGCAGGCCAGCGACAGCGACGACGGGGCACCGATCACGGTGACGCGCTCGCGGCCGAGGACCTCCGCGAGGGTGCGGCCGATGCCGTGGTGCATGGGATCGCCGCTCGCGAGCACCACCACGTGCACCTCGTCGCCAGGCCTCCCGAGGCTGTCCAGCAGGGGACGCAGGCCCTCGCGCAGCGGCACGGGCAACGGCACGACCCGCGCCTCGTGGTGGCCGGCGACGAGGTCGGTCTGGCGGGTGCTGCCGACGACGACGTCGGCGGACGACACGGCCGCGCGGGCGGGCTCGCCGAGCCCGGCCCAACCGTCGGCGCCGATGCCGACCACGGTGACGGGGTTCACGATCCGATCAGCTCCTCGAGGGCGAGGGTGTCCAGGTGGTCCTCGACGGCGTCGGCGAGGCGGTCGAGCATGGCAACCCGCTGCACCGCGAAGGACGAAGCGTCCGGGGCCGGAGCCCAGCCGGGGCGGGTGCGGGCCGCCACGTCCTGCAGGAAGGCGCGCCGGAACCCGTCGTTCTCGAAGGCCCCGTGCCAGGTCGTGCCCCACACGGCGTCACGCTGCCACCCGTCGAGGAAGGGCAGCACGTCCGCCTCGCCCCGCAGGTCCGTGCGCTCGCTCACGCCGTGGTGGATGAGATAGGCGGTGACGTCGTGCCCGCCCCAGCGTCCGGTCGGCGTGCCGAGGTGCTTCTCGCGGGCGAAGGTCACCCGCGTCGGCAGCAGCCCGAGGCCGGGCACCGTTGCGGCAGCGGGGCTCTCGACGGCATACGGGTCGTGGATCTGGTCGGCGAGCATCTGGTAGCCACCGCAGATCCCGAGCACCGGACGCCCGGCCCGGGCGCGCTCGACGACGGCCCGGTCGAGCCCGCGGGAGCGGAGCCAGGCCAGGTCGCTCTGCGTGGCGCGTGACCCGGGCAGGACCGCGAGGTCGGCGGCCGCCACGACGGCAGGGTCGGCGGTCACCTCGACCTGCACGCCGGGCTCGATCGCGAGGGCGTCCACGTCCGTGGCGTTGCTGACGCGGGGGAAGCGGATCACCGCCACCCGCAAGGGTTCTGGCGAGTCGGCGGGCGAGCCGGCGCCGGTGCGGGACCCGGCGCGCGACCACCCCGAGATGGCCAGGGCGTCCTCGGAGTCCAGCCAGACGTCCTGCAGGTAGGGCACGACGCCCAGCACGGGCCGGCCCCCGGTCCGCTCCTCGAGCATGCGCAGGCCGGGCTCGAGCAGCCCGAGGTCGCCGCGGAACTTGTTGACGATCCAGCCCTTGATGCACGCCTGGTCCTCGGGGTCGAGGATCCCGAGCGTGCCGTAGAACGCGGCGAGCACGCCCCCGCGGTCGATGTCGCCGACCACGACGACGGGCAGGTCGACGGCCCGGGCCAGGCCGAGGTTGACGTAGTCGCCGGACCGCAGGTTGATCTCGGCGGGCGACCCGGCGCCCTCGGCGATGACGACGTCGTAGCGGGACGACACGTCGCGGAAGGCCTCGAACGCCGCCTCGGCCAGCGCCCGGCGCCCCGTCGCCCACTCCCCCGCCTGCAGCTCACCCCACGGCTGCCCGAGCAGGACGACGTGGCTGCGGCGGTCTGAGCCGGGCTTGAGCAGCACGGGATTCATCGCGGCCTCGGGCGTGACGCCGCACGCGAGGGCCTGCACCCACTGGGCGCGCCCGATCTCGGAGCCGTCGGGGCAGACCATCGAGTTGTTGGACATGTTCTGCGCCTTGAAGGGCGCGACGCGCACGCCCTGGCGCGCGAGCCAGCGGCAGATCCCCGCTGTGACGAGGGACTTGCCCGCGTCGGACGTCGTCCCGGCGACGAGCAGCCCCCTGGTCATGCCTGCCCGCCTGTCGTCGTCGTTGTCGTCGTCGTTGTCGTCGTTGTGGTTGTCGTCGTTGTCATGGTGGTCCCGTCCCCGCCCTCGGCGAGGCGGTGCGCCGGGCCGACGGGCCCTCGGACCGGTCGTATGCCGTCCGCCACCGCTCCGACGACCGCCGCCACGGCCAGGGCCGCCGCGCCGATGGTCCGCGAGAGACGCACCGCCCGAGCCAGGTCCGCGGTGACGACCGCGCGTCCGCGACCCAGCGTGCCGCGATCCTCCACCTCGTCGTCGTAGCGGTTGACGCCCCCAAGGCGCACGCCCAGCGCCCCGGCGAAGGTCGCCTCGACGGGACCGGCGTTGGGGCTCGGGTGGTGGGGGGCGTCCTCGCGCCACGCGCGCAGGGCCTCGGCCCGGTCGCCGCCATGGCGCGGAGCCAGCGCCACGGTCAGCGCGGCGCACGCGCGGGCCGGCGCCAGGTTGACGAGGTCGTCGAGCCTGGCTGCGGCCCAGCCGAACTCGCGATACCGCCGGTTGCGGTAGCCGATCATCGCGTCGAGGGTGTTGATCGCGCGGTAGCCGAGCAGGCCCGGCACGCCCAGCAGCCCGCCCCACAGCAGCGGGGCGACGACGGCGTCGGAGGTGTTCTCGGCGAGGGACTCGGTGGCGGCCCGGGCCAGCTCGTCCGCGTCCAGTCCGTCCGGGGCGCGGGAGCACAGGTGACTCAGGCGGTCTCGCGCCCCGGGCAGGTCGTCGGCGTCGAGGAGCCGCGCCATCGCGTCGCCTTCGCGCGCGAGGCTGGTGCCGCCGAGGACGACCCAGGTGGCGACGGCGGTGGCCGTCATACGGAGCAGGGGCCGGTCGCGCAGCCCGCGCTCGACCAGCCCGCCCGCACCCGTGACCGCCCCGACGAGCAGGGCGACGTGCAGGACCCCGGCAGGCCGTCCGTCCCGATAGGTGAGGCGCTCGAGCCGGCTCGCCAGCGTCCCGAACGCCGCGACCGGATGGGCCCGGCGCGGGTCGGCGAGGGCGAGGTCGGCGGCATACCCCAGGACCAGGCCCCCCGCCCGCGGTCCGACACGCTCCAGCCACTGCACCCGCACACCCTATCCATCCGCTGAGCCTGCCCCCGCCACGACCCGAGGGGCGGGTCGGAGCGCGTCAGGGCAGGCGTCCGAGGACCACCGTCGCGGTCGCGGACCGGGCCCGGGCGACCACCACTCCGCCGGCCGCCAGCACCGCCGCCTCGGCGACGCTGGGGGCGCCCACGTGGCGACGCACGACCTCGCTGGGCGCCGCGACGGGCTGAGACGCGAGCGTCTCGTCGTCGTAGGTCTGCAGGGGCACGCCGAGGCGCCTCGCCAGCTCGACGACGGCAGGCTCGGTCCGCTTGCGGGTGGACGTCACCACGGCGACCATCGCGTAGCGGGGGTCGACCCCGTCGCCGTCGGCGGGACCGTCGACCAGCTCGTCGAACCGTCCTTCGTCGAGCCCCTCGACCAGCCCGTCGATCAGCTCGTCGACCAGCGCGACGAGCCCGTCGACGGCGGCGCCGGACCGGGTGCCCACCCCCAGGATCAGTTCACTCATGGTCGCGATCCTGCCACCGTGCCCAGGTCGTCCTCCCGACCGGACGGGCGGGTATGCCGAGAGCCCGCCCCCTCGCCGGGGACGGGCTCTCGCGCTGGTGTCGCGGCGGGTGCTGCGGTCTGTGGTGCGCGCGCCGACCTGGTCAGCCTGCGGCCGGGGCCGACGGCACCGCGGACGCCGAGCCCGAGCCCGAACCCGAGCCGGACGACGACTTCCCCATCGAGCCACCCATGCCACCGAGCTGCTCCAGCTCGGCCTTGGTGACCATGCGGGCGCCCTCCGGCTTGGTGACGTCACGGTCGAGCTCGGAGATCTGGGAGACCAGGGTCAGGTGCAGGTTCTTGGCCTTGAGGTCCTGCAGCTCCTTCTTGCTCTTGGCGTCCTTGGCCTTGGTCTCGTCGAACCAGTTCAGGACCTGCATCACGTCGCCCTTGACGGCGGTGAAGCGACCGTCGGCGATCGTGGCGTCGAAGGCCAGGACCGAGCCGGCCTTGAACTCGCCGAGGCTCTTGGTGGCGTCCTTGACCATCTGGTCGGTGAACTGCTTGGGCGCGATCCGCTTGCCGTCCTGGAACATCTGGGTCAGGAAGGGCTGGATCTTGACCTGCACCTTGACCGTGTCACCCTCGCTGGTGAACGTGCTGTTGGTGTCGAGGTTGCTCTTGACGGCGGCGGTCAGCTGCTTGGTCTGGTCCGGCGTCAGCTGGGTCGGGTTGGTGGTGGCTGCGGTGCCGCCGCTCGACTTCGCCAGCTGCTCCACGGTGCCCTTGTCGAAGCCCACCCACTTGCCGTTGACCGCGTCCTTGATCCAGGTCGGCGCCTGCCCGAGCGCGCCCTGCACGTCGGCCATGGAGAACGCGCCGGTCTGGTCGGCGATCTTGGCCAGGTCGAGCTTGACGAAGGTGTCCTGCGCGGCGGTCCTGAGGTTGAACAGGTCCGAGTCCGTCTTCCAGGACATCGCGGTGTTGATCTTGGTCGGGTCGGTCTCGTCCTTGAGCGCCGCCCCCGTCGACTGCATGTCGACGACGATGGACGACCCGGAGATCAGCTGGGCGATCTTGGGCGAGACGCTCGGCGTGCTGGTGGACCCGCCGCTGCCGCTGCCCATGCTCGACGCGAGCTTGATGATCGTGTCCGGGCTCGCCTCGAGCTTGGTCGTGACGCGCTGGCGCTTGCTGTCACCGGTCTTGTCGTAGGCGGAGAAGAACGCTCCCTTGGCGTCCGACCCAACCGCCGCGGCCGCCTTGGCGTCGCTGCCGGTCGTGCCTGCCCCGCAGGCGGCGAGCGTCCCGATCGCCAGCGGCGCGGCGACGAGGCCGGCGATGATCCTGCTGCGCGTGTCCATCCTGGTGTCCCCCTTGGATCCTGGTGTCGGCGGCCCTGGCGGGCCGGCCACTGACTCGAACCTACTCGTCGATCCGGGCCGGCGAAACCCGATCCGGCCAGGGTCCACCCTGTCGCGACCCTGGTCGTTGCCGGTCCACCCCTACCAACCCCCGGGGCCGGGTCAGGGTTCCCGTTGGTAGGCTGCGGGCACCGAACACCGCAGGGCGGGGAAGCCGGTGAGACTCCGGCGCTGACCCGCAACCGTGACCTCCTGGCGCCATCCGTGGCTTGGAGCAGCCGGACCGCCCGTCCTGCGCGTCGGCTCCGTCTATCCGCCGTGGCATGCGGGTGGAGCTCGTCCCGGGCAGTTCCGAGGCGGCCCACGCCCGCCAAGGAAGGTCGCCCGTGTCCCCCACGTCCCGCTCCATCTCTCGTGCCGGCCGTGCCCGCAGGGCACGTGGGAACGTCGCCACGCCGTTCACCGCGGTGCTCGCCCTGTTCCTGGCAACGCTGCTGTCGGCGCTCGTGTCGACGGTCGCCCTCGCGGCGCCCGCGCACGCGGCGGACTCCTACCGCTTCTGGGGCTACTACCAGCTGACCAGCGGCACGTGGGGCTTCGCGACCAAGGGGCCCGACGGCACGACGCCGGCCGACGGGTCGGTCGAGGGCTACCGCTTCGCCCTGGGCGACACGAGCACCCCGCGGCTGCCGCGGGCGGTCGTGACGTTCGACCAGGCCTGCGGCTCGACCCCGGCCGTGTCCGGGAGCAAGCGCGTGGGCGTGGTCGTGGACTTCGGTCGCGCGGCGGACGCACGGGAGCAGGGCGCGACCGTGCCGGCCCCCTACGCCACCTGCGTGACGGTGCCCACGGCGGCGACCGGGGCCCAGGTCCTGGCGGCGGCCGCCAAGCCCCGCGTCGAGAAGGCCATGGTCTGCGGCATCGACGGCTACCCGGCGAGCGGCTGCAGCGACACCGTCAAGGACGTGCCCGCCGCCGCCAAGGCCGCCGACCAGCCGGTGACCATCGACGTCCGCCCGGCCTCGTCTGCAGGCTCGACCTCTGCCTCGGGCGCGGCCGCCTCCTCGTCCGCCGCCGCACCCGCGTCATCGAGCTCGTCCTCCAGCACGACCGCGTATGTCGTCGGCGTGCTCGCTGTCCTGGCGCTCCTGGCGGCCGCGGCGTGGGCCATGGCGCGCCGGCGCCGCACGGACGGGCGCTGACGGACCCCGTGACGTCCGGGCGAGCACGCGTGCCGCGACGGGTCCATCCCGTCGCGTGGTGGCTGTGGGCCGCCGGGCTCGCCACGGCCGCCTCCCGCACGGACAACCCGTTGCTCCTGCTCGCCGTCGTCGCGGTCGCCGTGCTCGTGGTGGCGCTGCGCGAGGACCCGCACGCCGACGCGCCCCTGACGATGTTCCTCGTGCTCGGGCTCGTCGCCATCGGGCTGCGGGTCGGCCTGTCGATCGTCCTCGGCGGCGGGGTCACCGGGCAGGTCGTGCTCGTCACCCTGCCCGAGGTCCCGCTCCCGGAGGCGGCGGGCAGCCTCCGGCTGGGCGGCCCCGTCACGCTCGAGGGCGTGCTGGCGGCCCTCTGGCAGGGGCTGCAGCTCGCCGCGATGCTGGCCGCGATCGGCGCCGCCAACGCCCTGGCCTCCCCGCGGCGCCTGCTGCGCTACGTCCCGGCCACCCTCTACGACGTCGGCACCGCCGTCGTGGTCGCGTTGTCCTTCGCCCCGCGGATGGTCGTGGACGCCCGTGCCGTCCGCACCGCCCGTCGCCTGCGCGGCCATGACGGACGCGGGCCCCGCGAGCTGGCCCGCACGATGGTGCCCGTGCTCGAGGCGGCCTTCGACCGCTCCCTGGACCTGGCGGCCTCGATGGAGGCCCGCGGCTACGGCCGCCACACCCGGGCGGGCGGCACCCCTCGCTGGTCCGGCGTCGTCACCGTCGTCGGGCTGATCGGCCTGGTCGCCGGCCTCTACGGCCTCCTCGACGGGTCGGCGGCGTCCGCCTTCGGCTGGCCGCTGCTCGTCCTCGGCGTCCTGGTCAGCGCGGGGGCCCTGCTCCTCGGCTCCCGCCACGACACCCGGACCCGTTACCGCCGCGACCCCTGGGGATGGCCCGAGTGGGGCGTGACGCTGGCGGGCGGCATACCGGCCCTGACCCTGATCACCCTGGCGACGCGGCAGGTGCCGGGCCTCACGATGCCCACCGTCCCGCTCACCGCCCCTCCCCTCGTCGTCCCGGCGCTCGTCGCCATCACCTGCGCCGCGCTGGCCGCCGTCGCCGCGCCTCCCCTGCCGCGGACCGAGGCTCCCGCAGCCCGGCCCGGGCAGCCCGAACGCCCGCGGCAAGAGGTGGCGGCGTGATCAGCGTCGAGGGCTGGACCGTGACCTACGACGGCGCGAGCCGCCCTGCCCTGCGCGACGCCGACCTGCACGTCGACGAGGGCGAGCTGGTGCTGGTCGTCGGCGAGACCGGGTCGGGCAAGTCCACCCTGCTGCGCAGCCTCGACGGGCTGGTCCCGCACTTCAGCGGCGGCACCGTCTCCGGGCGGGTGCAGGTCGCCGGTCGGGACACCCGCACCCACCGGCCCCGCGACCTGGCCGACGTCGTCGGGATGGTCGTGCAGGACCCCGCCGCGTCGTTCGTCACCGACACGGTGGAGGACGAGCTGGCCTACGGCATGGAGGCGATCGGCCTGTCCCCCACCGCCATGCGCCGCCGCGTGGAGGAGACGCTGGACCTGCTCGGCCTCGCCGACCTGCGCCACCGGGGTCTGCGGACCCTGTCCGGCGGCCAGCAGCAGCGGGTCGCCATCGGTGCTGTGCTGGCGGCGGGCCCCCGCGTCCTCGTCCTCGACGAACCCACGTCCGCCCTCGACCCCGTCGCCGCCGAGGACGTCCTGTCGTCGGTCACCCGGCTGGTCCACGACCTCGGCATGACCGTGGTGGTCGCCGAGCACCGCCTCGAGCGCGTCGTCCACCACGCCGACGGCATCGTGCTCGTCGAGGGGTCCGCGTGCTCGGACGTGCTGGCTCCCGCGGCGGCGATGGGCCGATCTGTCGTGCACCCACCCGTCGTCGGGCTCGGACGGGCCCTGGGCTGGTCGCCGCTGCCGCTGTCGGTGCGCGACGCCCGCCGGGCCGTGCGACCGCTGCGCGACCGTCTCGAGGCCGCGGCCCGACAGACCACGCCGGCCCGGCTGATCGAGCCGGCCCGACAGACCATGCCGGCCCGGCTGGTCGAGGCCGGGCGACCGGCCATCGCAGCAGCCCGGGCTGCGGGCGGCCGCCGGCCCGCCGGCGAGCCCCTCGTCACCCGGACCGCTGGCGAGCCCCTCGTCGCCGTCGACGGCCTCGCGGTCGTGCGGGACGGCCGACCGGTCCTCGCCGGCGTCGACCTCGACGCGCACGCCGGTCAGGTGCTGGCCCTCATGGGCCGCAACGGCGTCGGCAAGTCCACCCTGCTCCGGGTGCTCACCGGCACCCTCCGTCCGTCCCGGGGGCGCGTCCGGGTCGACGGCCTGGACCCCGCGGGCGCTCGGGCCCGCGAGCTGGTGCGGCACGTCGGGCTGGTCCCCCAGGACGCCGGCACGCTGCTGCACGCCGACACCGTGGCGCGGGAGTGCCGCGAGGCCGACACCGACTTCGGCGCCGTGCCGGGGACCTGCCGGGCCCTGCTGTCCCGCCTGCTGGGGCCGAGCGAGCCCGCCGACCTCGACGACCGCCACCCCCGTGACCTGTCCGAGGGCCAACGACTGCTGCTGGCGCTCGCCGTGGTCCTCACCGGCGCGCCCCCCGTGGTCCTGCTCGACGAGCCGACCCGGGGGCTCGACTACACCGCCAAGGCCCGGCTCGTCGCGGTCCTGGACCAGCTGGCCGCCGAGGGCAACGCCGTCGTCCTCGCGACGCACGACGTCGAGCTCGCTGCTGACGTCGCGGACCGCGTCGTGCTGCTGGCCGAGGGCGAGGTCGTGGCCGACGGCCCCGCCGACGAGGTGCTCTCGGCCTCCACCGCGTTCGCCCCGCAGGTGGCCAAGGTCCTGCACCCGCTGTCGGTGCTCACGGTCCCGGCGGCCACGGACCTGGCGACCCGCGCGGGCGTCATACGGGGGCGCTCGTGAACCTCCGGCTGCGCCCCACCTCGGCCCTCACGCTGCTGCTCGTCAGCGTGGTGTGCGCCGCGGCCTTCCTGTGGCCGTTCGTCACGAGCTCCCCCGAGGTGCTCGCGCACGCCCATGACGCGCCCTGGGTCTTTGCGGCCCTCCTCGGCCTGCTCGCGCTCGTCTGCCTGGCCGAGGTCACCGCCGACGGCCTCGACGCCAAGACGGTCGCCGTGATGGGCGTGCTGTGCGCCGCCGGGGGTGGGTTGCGGGTCCTGTCCGCGGGGACGGCCGGGCTGGAGCCCATGTTCTTCCTGCTGGTCATGGCCGGCGCGGTGCTCGGCCCGGCCCCCGGCTTCGTGGTCGGCGCGCTCGCCCTGCTCACCGGGGGCCTGCTCACGGGCAACATCGGTCCGTGGGTGCCGTTCCAGATGATCACGGCCGGCTGGGTCGCGCTCGGTGCCGGGCTGCTCCCCACCGCCCGCCTCGGACGGTGGGGTCGGCGGAGCCTGCTCGCGGTCTACGGCCTGGTGGCGGGGCTGGGTTACGGCGTGGTCATGAACCTCTGGTTCTGGCCCTTCCTCGCCACCACCATGGCCCCCGAGGGCGCCGGCTTCGTGCCCGGCGGGGACCTCGCGACCAACGTGGCGCACTACGCCACGTTCTACGTCCTCACCTCGCTCGGCTGGGACCTGCCCCGGGGCATCCTGACCGCCGTGCTCGTGTGGTGGGCCGGGCCTGCCATCGACCGCGTGCTGCGGCGGGCGGTGCGCCGGGCGCGCTTCGACGCGTCGCCCACCTTCGTCGACAAGGACGTCCCCATCCCGCAGGAGGCAGCATGATCACCCTCGTCACCGGCGGGGTCCGGTCCGGCAAGAGCCGGTATGCCGAGAGCCTCGTCCCCGCCTCGCGGCCCGTCGCCTACGTGGCGCCCGGCCTCGTGCCCGTCGACGGCGACGCTGAGTGGGCCCGCCGGGTCGCCGCGCACCGCGAGCACCGCCCTGCCTGCTGGACCACGGTCGAGTCGGCCGACCTCGCCGCAGTGGTGGCCGGGGCGAGCACCCCGCTGCTGATCGACTGCCTCGGCACCTGGGTGACCCGGCTCGTCGACGACGCGCAGGCGTGGGACGACCCGGTGGCGGCCGCCGAGGCCGTCGGTCTGGCGCGTGAGTCGCTCGTCGGTGCTCTTGCCAGAGCCCGCGCCGACGCCCGCGCCGGGGTCGACGTCGTCCTCGTCACCAACGAGGTCGGGTGGGGCGTCGTGCCCGAGCACGCCTCGGGCCGGATGTTCCGCGACGAGCTGGGGCGGGTCAATGCCGCTGTGTCCGCGATCGCGGACCGGGTGGTGCTCGTGGTGGCCGGGCGCGTGCTCGACCTGTCGGCGGCGCCGGTGGTCCCGTGAGCGGGGCGACCGGCGGCACGGGGGCTCCCGCGAGCGGGACGTGGACGGACGGGGTGCGCCTGGCCTGGGGGATGCTCTCCGCGGTGCCCGTGCCCCCACCACGCCGCGTGGACCGCCCCGTGGCCGGCGTCGCCATGCTCGTCGCGCCGCTCGCCACGCTCCCCCTGCTCGCGTCGTGGGTCGGGTGGGCGCTCGTGGCGCGCTGGGCGGACGCCCCGAGCCTCGTCACCGGGGGCGTCGCCGTGGCGCTGCTCGTGCTCCTCACCAGGGCCATGCACCAGGACGGGCTGGCGGACTACGCGGACGGGCTGTCGTCGAGCTATGACCGCGAGCGCGCCCTGGCGGTCATGAAGACCGGCGACGTCGGCCCGTCCGGTGCCACCGCCATCGCGCTCTGCCTGCTCCTGCAGGCCGCGAGCCTCGGAGCGCTCGCCGCGACCTGGCACGGCATCGCGCTCGGCGCCGTCGCCCTGGTCGTCAGTCGGCACGTCCTTGCGTGGGGGTGCCTGCGCGGGGTGCCGAGCGCGCGCCCGGGCGGCCTCGGCGACATGGTGGCCGGCAGCGTCGCACGGTGGCAGGCCGGGGCGGCGCTGGCGGTCCTGTCGGCGCTGGCCGTCCTGGCGTCCTGGACCTCGGGTCCCGCCTCGGCCTGGTGGCACGGACCTGCTTGCGTCGCAGCGGGACTCGTGGGCTGCTGGCTCGTGGTGGAGCGGGCCGTGCGCCGCCTCGGCGGCATCACGGGCGACGTCCTCGGCGCCGCGATCGAGGTGTCGCTCACCCTCGCGCTGGTGCTGGCCGCCATCCTGGTCTGAGACCGGTGGAGGATCGCGCCAGGTCAGGCCCGTGGAGGTAAGGCCGCCATATGTCAGGCCGTCGCGTGTCAGGCCGGCGGTGGTCAGCCCGGTGCGGCCGATCCCTCGCGCGCCTCGATCTCGGGCTCCTGCTCGGCGTGCGCCAGGACGGCGACGGCAGCCCCCGCCAGCACCGTGGCAGCACCCAGCCACTGCCAGCCGGTCATCGCCGCTCCCAGCAGGACCGCCGAGCCCACGACCGAGATGATCGGCTCGACCGTCGACACGATGGACGCCTGGGTCGCGCCCACCGCCGCCACCCCCGCGAAGAAGGTCGCGATCGCGAGCGCCCCGCCGACGAGGCCCACCCCGGCCACCGCCCAGGGGGACCGCATGGCCAACGCCGGGGCGAAGGTGCCCGTGGCAGCGGTCGCGACGACGATGAACCCGGTCGCGAGGGTGCACACCCAGGCGCTCGCCAGCAGCGGGGGGACGGTCGCGCCGAGGTGGTCGGTGAGCAGCACGTAGGCCGTGTAGCACAGCGCCGTCGCCACCCCTGCCAGCACGCCGGAGAGGCTGCCCGCGCCGGTCACCCGGCCGAGGGCGAGCCCGATCCCCGCGAAGGACAGCACGAGCGACAGGACCACGCCGCGCGACGGCACGACGCGTGCCGCCAGGGCCGTGACCAGCGCCACCAGGCAGGGGTAGAGGTAGAGGAGCAGTGCCGCCAGCCCCGCCGAGATCTGCTGCACCGCATAGAAGTAGGTGGCGGCCTGCAGGACGTACGCGAACCCCGCCACGCCCAGGCCCGCCAGCGCGCGACGTGGGAGCGGCCGCACCAGCCCCCGGCCCACGCACAGCCCCCACAGCACGAGCGCGGCCACCGCGAAGCGGTAGAAGAGCACCGTGGGGACGTCGACGCCCGCGCGATAGGCCGCCGTCGCGAGCAACGGGTTGATCCCGAAGCCGACGGCGGAGGTCAGGACGAGCAGGTATCCGCGCAGCACGCCGCTCACGCTAGCGACCCACGGTGCGTGTCCGGCGATCCGTCCGGCCGACGCTCCTGGCGGCGACGTGCGACGAGGGCCTCTCGCCATACGGCAAGAGGCCCTCGCAGGTGACGTATGGCGATCAGCTCGCGGCGCCGCCCTGGACGAACGGCGGCTTGGTGACGGTGGCCGCCACCTCGCGGCCGCGCACGTCGACGACGACCTCGTCGCCCTCCTTGGCGCCCCGGTCGAGCAGGCACAGCGCGATGCCCTGCTTGAGGGTCGGCGACATCGTGCCGGAGGTGACCACACCGATCACTGCGTCGTCCTCGCCGCCCGCACTTCTGATCACGCAGTCCTTGCGCGGGATCCCCTTGCCGGTGACCAGCAGCCCCCAGGACAACCGGCAGTCCTTGGCGGCCTTCTGCTCCGCGAGGACCTCCTTGCCCCAGAACGACTCCTTGCCCCAGCCGACCGCCCAGCCGGCCCGCGCCATGTTGGGGGTGATGTCCATGGACAGCTCGTGGCCGTGCAGGGCGTACCCCATCTCGGTGCGCAGGGTGTCGCGGGCACCCAGCCCGCACGGCAGACCGTCGAAGGGCTCCATGGCCTCGACGAGGGCGTCCCAGACGGCAGGGGTGTTGTCCCACGTCGGGAGCAGCTCGTAGCCCTTCTCGCCGGTGTAGCCGGTGCGGCACACGATCACCGGACGACCGTTCCACTGCGCCTCGGCGAAGGACATGTACTCCAGGTCGGTCGGCAGGCCGAGCGCCTTGACCACGTCCTCGGACCGGGGTCCCTGGACGGCGATGACGCCGTACTCCTCGTGCAGGTTGGTCAGCTCGAGACCCTCGGGGAGCTTCTCCCGCATGCGGCGCACGACCTCGGTCGTGTTGGCGGCGTTGGGGATGAGAAAGACCTCGTCGTCGCTCTTGACGTACTGGATGAGGTCGTCGACGACCCCGCCGCTCTCCTCGTCGCAGCACATCGTGTACTGCGCCTTGGGCGGCTCGACCTTGCGCAGGTCGTTGGTGAAGCAGGCGTTGCAGAAGTCGGCGGCGCCCGTGCCGACGACCCTGGCCTTGCCGAGGTGCGAGACGTCGAAGATCCCGACGCGCTCCCGGACCGCGGTGTGCTCGCGGATCACGCCGCCACCGGGGTACTCGATGGGCATCTGCCACCCGCCGAAGTCGGCCATCTTGGCGCCGAGCGCGACGTGCTTCTCGTGGAGGGGGGACTTCTTCAGTGAAGTTTCCGTCATGGGGCCGACACTACAAGGGGCGGTGGGCGTCCACCGCGCCGGGAGGCTAGGTTGTCGGGAAGGCCTCCCCGGGCCGGTCCTGTCCTGTCCTTCCCTGCCATCCGCACCACCGACCCCGCACGTCTCGTGCACCGTCCATCCCCCACAGGAGCTGTCGTGACCTCGCTCACCGTCACCGCGCGCTCCGCCGCAGACCTCGCCGTCGACGTCCTCGTCCTCGGTGCCTTCAGCGGCGACGCGTCACCCGTCCTCCCGTCCGGCCTCTCCGAGGCTGCGAGGTCCTACCTCGCGGGCGCCCTGCCCACGCTCGGGTTCACCGGCGCCCCCGACTCGACGGTCGTCCTGCCCGCCGTGCCCGGGGTCAAGGCCCCGCGCGTCGTGGTCGCCGGTCTCGGCGCCGAGCCAGCCAAGAAGAAGCTCGTCGACGAGGCCGCCCTGCGCCGCGCCGCCGCCACCGCCACCCGCGCCGTCAAGGACGCCGGCACCGTCGCCGTCGCCTTCCCGGGCAGCTCGGCGACGGCCGTGGGCGCCGTGGCCGAAGGAGCCGCCCTGGGCGCCTACCGCTTCACGGCGCAGCGCGGCACCTCGAGCGCACCGACCGTCATCGAGACCATCACCGTCGTGGCCGACCGCGGACGCGACTCCGCCGTCAAGGCCGCCGTCAAGCGGGCCGCGGCGGTCGCCGAGGCCGTCGGCTACGCCCGTGACCTGGTCAACACGGCCCCCAACCTCCTCTACCCGCAGACCTTCGTCGACAGCGTCCGCGAGCGCACCACCGGGTCCAAGGTCAAGATCAAGGTGCTCGACGAGAAGGCCCTGGCCAAGGGCGGGTTCGGCGGCATCGTCGGGGTGGGCCAGGGCTCGGCGCACGCGCCGCGGCTCGTGTCCCTGTCCTACAAGCCGGCCAAGGCCAAGCACCACCTGGCGCTGGTCGGCAAGGGCATGACCTTCGACTCCGGTGGCCTGGACATCAAGCCCGCCAACAACATGGCCAACATGAAGTCCGACATGGCCGGTGCCGCCGCGGTCGCCGGCGCGGTCCTCGCGATCGCCGAGCTGGGTCTGCCGATCCAGGTCACCGGGTGGCTCGGGCTGGCCGAGAACATGCCCTCGGGCACCGCGCAGCGCGCCTCGGACGTCGTGACCATGCGCAACGGCATGACCGTCGAGATCCTCAACACCGACGCCGAGGGGCGCATGGTGCTCGGCGACGCCATGTGCGCCGCCGGCGAGGAGGGCCCCGACACGATCGTCGACATCGCGACCCTCACCGGCGCCCAGGTCGTGGCCCTCGGGCACGAGGTGGCCGCCGTCATGGGCAACGACGACGACTTCCGCACCCGCGTGTGCAGCGCCGGCGACGACATGGGTGAGGACCTGTGGCCGATGCCCCTGCCCCCGGCATACCGCAAGGCCCTGGACACCGAGGTCGCGGACATCGCGCACAAGGCGGGCCCGGCCGGCGGCATGCTCACCGCCGGACTGTTCCTCAAGGAGTTCGTCCCCGAGGTCGGCGGTGACCGCATCCCGTGGGCCCACGTGGACATCGCCGGACCGTCCTTCAACGAGCAGGCTCCTCGGGGCGTCGCCCCCAAGGGCGGCACGGGCTTCGGGGTCGCCACCCTGGTCCGTCTCGCCGAGGTGCTGAGCGCCGACTGACGCCCACGCGCCCCGTCACCCGGATGGACGGCGCCCGGTCACGCTGGTGACGGGCGCCGTCCCTCTGCGCGATAGTGCTCGGCAGGACGGATGCCGACCTGCTGCGACGCGGTGCCAAGGGGCGCCGGGCTGCGGTGAGATGCGTCTGTGCCCCACCGCTCCGACCAGCCACGACGCGCCTCGCAGCCGCGCCCTGCAGGTCGGCTGCGCGCGGTGGCGACGACCGGGGCCGTCGCAGCCCTCGCCCTGGTGCTGACCGTGGTCCTGCCTGTCGTCCTGCCTGCCGTGGCGCGCGACGCGTCCGGCCTCCGCACCCTCGCCGGGGGTCTGCTGCCGGAGCTGGTCCAGGCCCGAGCCGACGGCCGGCGCGCGCCGCAGGCCGTGCTCCGCTCGCGCACCGACATCCCGCGCGAGGTGCCGGTCGTGCCGGCCGTGGCGGCGCCGAAGCACGTGGACCCGGGCAGCGCCGCCACTCCCGAGGACGTGCGGGGCGCCACCAGGCTGACCTGGCCGCTGCCGGCGTCCTGCACCGACGTGTCCTCGCGGGCGAGGGGTGCGCTGCCGCCTCGCCTCCCCGCGCGGACGGGTTACAGCACCGACCCCGCCAGCCTCGGCAAGGGCGCCAGGCTGCAGCGCGTCTACGCCGTTCGCGACGGACGCCTCAGCCCCCTCGACGGCCTCGGCCCGGCCGATCGTTGCGACCGGTGGCGGTGGGAGGTCCTGCGGTCCGGCATACCCGCGGCCCATCTCGTCGCCCTGGACCAGGTCGTGCTCTACGACTACCCGCCCGAGGTGCTCCAGGACCCCTCCCGCCAGGGAGGGATCCGCACAGGCTTCTTCGAGCCCAACCCGAGCGACCCGACGCGCTACCGGCTGGCGTTCGCCACCGGCCTCGGAGCGCAGGAGCAGCTCCTCACCATGGCGCACGAGGTCGGGCACGTGGTCAGCCTCTACCCGGACCGGACCCGCCCCTCCCGCGACCCCCGGTGCCCCTGGGTGATCGACAACGCCGGCACCTGCGCGGCAGCCGGCACCCCGCTCGTGGCGTTCTACGCCGGCACCTACTCGGCCGAGCAGCGCAGCCGCATCTCCAGGCTGTATGCCGACCACCGTCAGCCCTCCGCGGACGAGCTGCAGGCCTTCCACGCCACCGGCCCGGAGTCCTTCGTGTCTGCCTACGCGGCGACGCACCCCACCGAGGACTTCGCCGAGAGCTACGCCTACTGGTGCCTCCACGGCACGTCACGTGACGCCCCCGTGGAGGGTGCGTCCACCGCGGGGCTGGCCAAGCGCGCGTTCTTCGACGCCGAGGCGCGGGACGGTCGCCTGGACGCGAGGGTCTGCGGGCCCTGGCGTGCCCTGGCGTCGCGTGGCTGAGCGTCGGCCTCGACGTCGGCCTCGGCCTCGGGAGTCGCGACTCCGCTTGCGCCCTGGAGACGCGTGGGTGAGAGGATGACGGCGGCTGCGGCGGCGTCACGAGCGCCTCGAGGCCATCCCGACCAACGACGGCCGAGACGCAAGGGAGCGCACCATGGCTGACCAGCAGCAGGACACCTACGACATCGTCATCCTCGGAGGGGGCAGCGGGGGCTACGCCTGCGCGCTGCGCGCCGCGGAGCTGGGCCTGTCCGTGGCCCTGGTCGAGAGGTCCAAGCTGGGCGGCACCTGCCTGCACCTCGGCTGCATCCCCACCAAGGCCCTGCTCCACGCGGCCGAGGTGGCCGACAGCGCCCGCGAGAGCGCTCAGTTCGGGGTGCGGGCGACGTTCGAGTCGATCGACCTGCCCGCCGTCCACGCCTACAAGGACGGCGTGGTCAACCGCCTCCACAAGGGTCTCCAGGGCCTGGTCAAGGCGGCCGGCCTGACGTATGTCGAGGGCACCGGACGGGTCGTCGCGGCGGACGCGGTCGAGGTCGACGGACGGCGCCTGACCGGCCGCAACCTCGTGCTCGCGACGGGGTCCTACGCCAAGACGCTGCCCGGGCTCGAGATCGGGGGGCGGGTCATGACCAGCGAGCAGGCGCTGCGGCTCGACGAGGTGCCCGCCCGCACCATCGTGCTGGGTGGAGGCGTCATCGGCGTCGAGCTCGCCTCGGCGCTGCGCAGCTTCGGCTCCGAGGTGACGATCGTGGAGGCGCTCCCCCGGCTCGTCGCGGCCGAGGACCCGGCGATCTCCAAGCAGCTGGAGCGATCCTTCCGCAAGCGCAAGATCGCGGTCCGCACCGGCGCCCGCTTCGAGTCCGCGACGCAGGACGACGCCCAGGTGACCGTGACGCTCGAGGGTGGCGACCAGCTGGAGGCAGAGCTGCTGCTCGTGGCCGTCGGCCGGGGCCCCGTCACCGACGGCCTCGGCTACGAGCAGATCGGCGTGGCGACGGACCGCGGCTACGTGCTGGCCGAGGACTGCCGCACGTCCGTCGAGGGCGTCTGGGCCGTCGGCGACATCGTGCCCGGGCTGCAGCTGGCGCACCGCGGGTTCGCCCAGGGCATCTACGTCGCCGAGGCCATCGCCGGGCTCGAGCCGGCGCGCATCGACGAGCGGGGCATCCCCCGCGTCACCTACTGCGACCCCGAGATCGCGTCGGTGGGCTACACCCAGGAGCAGGCCGAGGAGGCCTTCGGGGAGGTCGAGGCCTACGAGTACAACCTCGGCGGCAACGGTAGGTCCCAGATCCTCGGGACGCAGGGCTTCGTCAAGCTCGTCCGACGCAAGGACGGGCCGGTCGTCGGACTGCACATGATCGGCGCCCGCATGGGCGAGCAGGTCGGCGAGGCCCAGCTGATCTACGGCTGGGAGGCACTGCCCGAGGACGTGGCCTCGCTGGTCCACGCCCACCCCACCCAGAACGAGGCGCTCGGGGAGGCTCACCTCGCTCTCGCGGGCAAGCCGCTCCACGCGCACTCCTAGCGCCTTGTCGCAGTAGGGTGGCTCTCGAACGTCAACGGCTCACCGAAGGAGAACCTCACACATGTCTGAACGCGTGACGATGCCCGCACTTGGCGAGTCGGTGACCGAGGGCACCGTGACCCGCTGGCTCAAGTCCGTGGGTGACTCGGTCGAGGTTGACGAGCCCTTGCTCGAGGTCTCGACCGACAAGGTCGACACCGAGATCCCCTCCCCCGCCGCGGGCACCCTCCAGGAGATCCTGGTGGAGGAGGACGAGACGGTCGAGGTCGGTGCAGACCTCGCCGTGATCGGTGACGGCGACGCCCCCGCCAAGGACGACTCCGGCGACGAGGACCAGTCCGCCGCCGAGGAGGCCAAGGACTCCGAGTCCTCGCAGCCCGAGACGGAGGAGACGGTCGAGGAGACCACCCAGGCCGCTCCCTCCACCGAGCAGGAGGAGCCGGCCGACGAGAGCGACTCCGGCGACACGTCGGGCTCCGGCTCCGGCGGATCCGTCTCCGGTGGCGACAAGGTCACCATGCCCGCGCTCGGCGAGTCCGTCACCGAGGGCACCATCACCCGGTGGCTCAAGGCCGAGGGCGACGACGTCGAGGTCGACGAGCCGCTCCTCGAGGTGTCCACCGACAAGGTCGACACCGAGATCCCCTCCCCGTTCGCGGGCAAGCTCACCAAGATCCTCGTCCAGGAGGACGAGACCGCCGAGGTCGGCGCCGAGCTGGCGATCGTCGGTGGCGAGGCCTCCGGCGGCGACTCCTCTGACGGGGATGGCTCCGAGGGCCAGTCGCCCAAGGAGGACGCCCCGAAGGGAGAGGCTCCGAAGGAAGAGGCTCCCAAGGAAGAGGCTCCCAAGGAAGAGGCTCCCAAGGAAGAGGCCCCCAAGGAGGAGCCGAAGGCCGAGGAGAAGCCCAAGGAGCAGCCGAAGCAGGACGCCCCCCAGCAGCAGTCGTCCGAGCCCAAGGCCGCGGCGCCTCGCGCCGAGTCCCAGGGTGACGCCGACGCCTCGGCATACGTGACCCCGCTGGTCCGCAAGCTCGCCGCCGACAACGGCGTCGACCTGTCCAGCCTCAAGGGCACGGGCGTGGGTGGCCGCATCCGCAAGCAGGACGTCCTCGACGCCGCCAAGAAGGCCTCCGAGCCGGAGGCGGCTGCCCCCGCTGCGGCCGCCGCGCCGGCAGCAGCCCCGGCCCCCGCGGCCGGTGGTGGCGCTCCGACCGCCGTGCCGACCGCCGACCCCGCGTCGGCCGCCAAGCGTGGCACGACGGAGAAGATGCCGCGCCTGCGCAAGGTCATCGCCCAGCGCATGGTCGAGTCCCTGTCCGTCTCGGCGCAGCTCACGGCCGCCATCGAGGTGGACATGACCCGCGTCGTGTCCCTGCGGGCCCGCGCCAAGGGTGAGTTCCAGCAGCGCGAGGGCGTCAAGCTCACCTACCTGCCGTTCATCACGTTGGCCGCGATCGAGGCCCTCAAGGCCTTCCCGCAGCTCAACTCCAGCATCGACGGCGACAGCCTCGTCTACCACGGCGCCGAGCACGTGGGCATTGCGGTCGACACCGAGCGTGGCCTGCTCGTGCCGGTGATCAAGGACGCCGGTGACCTCAACATCGCCGGGCTGTCCCGCAAGATCGCCGACCTGGCCGACCGCACCCGCACCAACAAGGTCGGGCCGGACGAGCTGGGTGGCGCGACCTTCACGATCACCAACATCGGCAGCAACGGCTCGCTGCTCGACACGCCGATCATCAACCAGCCCAACGTCGGCATCCTCGGCACGGGCGCCATCGTCAAGCGGCCCGCCGTCGTCACCGACGCCGAGGGCAACGACGCGATCGCGATCCGCTCGATGATGTACCTCGTGCTCACCTACGACCACCGCGCGGTCGACGGTGCGCTCGCCGGCAAGTTCCTCTCGGCGCTCAAGGCGCGCCTGGAGGAAGGCCGGTTCGAGTCCTCGCTCGGGCTCTGACCCACCCTGTCTGCGGGCCGTGATCACCACCGGTGGTCACGGCCCGCAGCCATCTCTGCACCTGACACCTGGGAGGCACCCCGTGGCACGACGAATCCTGGTCAGCGGCGCCAGCGGCCTGATCGGCACCGAGCTGCGCACCGCCCTGGCCGCCCGTGGCGACCAGGTGATCCGGCTGGTGCGCCGACCGCCGTCGAGCGCCGACGAGATCCGATGGGACCCGACGGCCGGGCACATAGACCTCGACGGGGTCGAGCCCGTCGATGCCGTGGTCAACCTGTCGGGTGCCCCGGTCGCGCGGCGCTGGACCTCGCGCTACAAGCGAGAGCTCCTCACCAGCCGCACGAGCACCACGCGGACGCTCGTGCGGCACCTCGACCGTCTCGGCGACCAGGTGCCGCTCATCAACGCCTCCGCGGTCGGGATCTATGGCAGCGACCGCGGCGAGGAGGAGCTGACCGAGGCGAGCGCCCCGGGCCACACGTTCCTGGCCGAGGTCGTCAAGGCCTGGGAGCTCGAGGCCTGCGCGGCGCAGACGAACGGTCGTCGGGTCACGCTCGCCCGCACCGGTCTGGTCCTGTCGGCCGAGGGCGGTGCCCTCGGCCCGCTCCTCCCCCTGGCTCGCCTCGGGCTCGGGGGACCCATCGGCAGCGGGCGCCAGTGGTGGCCGTGGATCTCGATGGAGGACGAGGTGCGGGCGCTCCTGCACCTGATCGACACCGGGGTCCATGGTCCGGTCAACCTCGTCGCCCCGGGCAGCGCCCGGCAGGGCGAGATCGCGATGGCCCTGGCTCGTGCCCTCGGCCGTCCTGCGTTCGTCCCCGCGCCCGCGACGGCCTTGCGGCTCGCGCTGGGCGAGCTGGCCGACGACATCCTCGGCAGCCAGCTGATCCGACCAGGGGTGCTCGAGCAGACCGGCTTCGTATGGCGCCACGCCCGGGTCGAGGATGCCGTGCGCCAGGTGGCGAGTCCTTGGCACGACCTCACGGTCCGCGCCTGACCCAGGCGCCTCAGGATCTGCCCTCAGCCCTCTGCCCTCTGCCCTCTGCCCTCTGCCCTCTGCCCTCTGCCCTCTGCCCTCAGCCCTCAGCCCTCAGCCCTCAGCCCTCAGCCCTCAGCCCTCAGCCTCGAGCGTGACTGCCGACCCCGCTGCGTCGCCCGACGATCGAGGCGATCGCCGCCACGGCGGACAACCCGACGCCCGTGCCGAGGGCCATGAGGATCGCGCCCACGGCGTAGAGCCCCGTCTCGTCGGCCCGCGCCCACAGGGTCCAGGCGCCCGTGAGGCCGACCGCCATGGGCAGGGCGACCTCCAGGACGGCCGGAACCGGACCGAGGCGCCAGGCCCCCAGCGCGGTCGCCGCGACCGCCGTGATCCCGCAGGCGGCCACCTGCCAGGCGGGATAGGTGCCGTCGAACCCCCAGGACAGCCAGATCGCCCAGACCAGGGCTCCTACGGCCAGGAACAGCAGTGCGCGTGCGACTCTCATGATCTCCCCCGACGGTCGTTGGTCCCGACGTCTCCACCGTAGGCCCGTTCCCCTGAGCTAGCCGTGAGCCCGCAAGGCTCACGGGTTCACCGGCCCACGACGGCGGGTGCCTCGGCGATGCCGTCGAGCCGCCAGCCCTCCCTCGTCCTGCGCAGGTGGTAGTCCGCGGCAGTAGCCGCATGACCTGACGCCGTCCGCGTCGGCGACCCGGGCTCGGTCCAGGTGTAGTCGTCCAGCCGGACGGAGGCCCGCACGGTCGCCGCTCCCCCGTCGATGCGGACGGTTCGTGCCTGCTCCACGACGAACCGGACGCCCCGCTGCGTCTGGCCCCGTCGTCGCAGCTCCGCGACGGCCGTCTCGTCGTTCCGGCGGGCCCACGACCCGTCGGCGTCGGCCGATCGGAGCGCCCCGACGTCACGGGCCATGAGCGCTGAGGCGCGCGCATCGAGAAGGTCCTGGAGCACGGCCCGGGGATCGGTCGAGACGGCCCCCGATGGTCCGGACGCCCGCGAGGAGGCGCCCCCGGCGGGGGGTGCGGCCGACGTGCCCGCCAACGGGCTGGCGGTCGACTGGCTCGCGGCCGGCGGGCTGGCGGTCGACTGGCTCGCGGCCGGCGGGCTCGCGATCGACGGGCTGGTGGGCGCCGGGCTGGTGGGCGCCGGGCCAGTGCTGGCGGGGCGCGTGGTGGGGCCCGAGGTCGCGGCAGCCGTGGTGACGGGGTCCGAGCGGCCAGGTGCAGCGGCGGCTTGGGCGGGACGGGCAGGTGTGGAGGCTGACGCAGGGGTGCCCGACGGGCGTTGCGTCGCAGCCGCGACGGGGCGAGATGCGGCGGCCGCGTGCGCGTCTCGTCGGTCCAGCCACCAGCGACCGCCGAGGACGCCGAGCACCAACCCGACCGCGATCGACAGGGCCAGCGCTCGTCGGGAGAGCAGTCGCGGCCGTGCTGCCTTGCGTCGGGCCTCCTCGAGGTGCGCGGCTCGCACCCTGGCACGGGTGAGGGCCCGCTCCTGCTCGGCGGCCTGCTCCCGAACCCGCCGGGTGACGTCCTCGGGGCGGTCGACCGGGCTGACCTCCACCGGGGACGACACGAGCGCGGTCAGGGACTCGACCAGCTCCGCCACCTCTGGTCGGTCACCTGGGCGTGGGGACAGGCAGGCCCGCACGACGTCCAGCAGCCCGGCGGGCGTGCCGGGGACCCGGGCATCGAGCTCGCGCGGGTCCGTGGCCGCGGGGCGGGCCTCACCGACGAGGGCGTACCACGCGAGGGCGCCCAGCGAGTACACGTCGGAGGACGGCGCAGGCTCGCCACCGGCCACGATGTCCGGTGCGACGAATCCGGTCGTCCCCCACGGATCGTCGACCGCCTCGTCGAAGGCGCTGAGGGTCCCGAGGTCGCCCACGAGCGGCTTCCCGGTCGCGTCGAGCAGCACGTTGCCGGGTGACAGGTCGCCGTGGACCAGGCGGGCGGCGTGCAGGTCTCGGATCGTCGTGGCGAGACCCAGCAGCACCGCCGTCACCTCCGCGGGGGTGAGGTGGCCGCGTGAACGGACAAGGTCGGACAGGGAGCCGCCCTCCGCCAGCGTCAGCACCACGACGATCCGCTGGTCCTCCAGGACCATCGCGTCGAGGAGCTCGACGACGCCGGGATGGTGGACCTGCCTCAGCCACTCCAGCTCGGCCAGGACGCTCTCCGCGTCCCGCGGTGCCGTCGACCACCCCTTGACCTGCCAGGGGTCGTCGGGTCGCAGGGGCTCGCGCGACACCTTGAGCGCAACCGCACGTCCGTCGGAGAGGCGTTCGCCGCGCCACACCACGCTCGCGGCGCCGCCCCCGAGGACGCCCTGGACGTCATACCCGGGAACTGCGGGCCTGGCCATGGGAGCCCTCCTGCCTGCCACGAAGAGGTCCGTCCCCCTCGACCCACACCTTGCCTCCTCCCGGACGACCACCCCGGCCGTCATCCACAGGCGGGGTTGTGAACGTTCAACGCCTGTGGACGAAGGAGTCGTCACGCGGTCGTATCGTGGGGGCATGCGTTTCGAGCACCTGGGCTTCGCGCCGGACCTGGTCGACTACCAGCAGGCCTGGGACCACCAGCGGGAGGTCCACGCGCAGGTCGTGGCCCGCGCGATCCCCGACACGACGCTCCTGCTGGAGCACCGGCGGGTCTACACCGCGGGCAAGCGCACCGAGCCGCACGAGCGGCCGTTCGACGGCACCCCGGTCATCGACGTCGACCGGGGAGGCAAGATCACCTGGCACGGCCCCGGGCAGCTGGTCGGCTACCCGATCGTCCACCTGCCCAGCAACCGCGACGTCGTGGCGCACGTGCGCCGCCTCGAGGACATGATGATGGGGGTCTGCGCCGACCTCGGCGTCGAGACCGCCCGCGTCACCGGGCGCAGCGGCGTCTGGGTCATGGCCGACGATCGTGGTGGCGACCGCAAGATCGGGGCGATCGGGATCCGGGTCAGCCGGGACGTGACGATGCACGGCTTCGCGCTCAACGCGGACTGCGACCTGTCCTGGGCGCAGGTGATCGTGCCGTGCGGCATCGCCGACGCCGGGGTCACCTCGTTGTCCCGCGAGCTCGACCGGGACGTCACCGTGCAGGAGGTCCTGCCCCTCGCCGAGCGGCACCTCGCCCGCGTGTTCGACATGACGACCGCCCAGGCGGTCGAGGCGGCCCGCCAGCGTGGCACGGTCACCGGCACGACGCCGCTGCCCGAGCTCCTGCACTGACGACGCGCCCGCCTACGCGCGGGCGAGCACCTCGAACTCCTCGAGGACGACCGGCATGTCCGCCGCGAACGGGTGACTACCGTCGTCGACACGGGTGAAGAAGTCCTGGTGACCCGCGCGCCAGCCGTCAAGGCTCCCGTCACCTTCGCCCTCGGCCCAGGCATGAGCCGCCTCCACCTCGTCGAAGGGCACGACGCGCACGCGCGTGGTGCGCAGCAGCGCCCGCGGCGCGCCGGAACCGTCGCACAGGATGGTCACGGACCCCGCCTCGGGCATCGGCTCGCCGGCTTCAGCGTCAGCGTCGTAGGCCCAGGCCGGTGACGACGTCGTGGTCTTGCGGCCGGACAGGACCAGCGCGCACAGCTCGTCGGCCATCTCACGGGTGTCCCCGAAGGACCAGGCGGGCGGGCGCAGGACCGCGGACGAGGAGACCCCCTGATAGATCTCCTCCCCGGCGAGGCCGGAGCGCACCCGAGCCTCGGTCCAGAACGCCTCGACGAGCTTGGTCTGCGGGTCTGCGGGTGGGGTCGGCATGCGTTCACGGTAGCCCTGGTGCAGCGCTCGCACATCCGGACCCCGCCGTGCCGGCACCGCTGCATTGGGGGTGTGTCCGTGGCGCGGCGTACCCTGTGGGAACGGTCGCCCCCGCACCCCGGACGCGGCCGGTTGCTAGGGGTCGGCATACGGCCTGACGCACACGATCGCTAGGAGCACCATGACCGTCGCACCGGAGGGTCGTCGCATGTTGCGCGTCGAGGCGCGCAACGCGGAGACCCCCATCGAGCGCAAGCCGAGCTGGATCCGAACGACGGCCAAGATGGGGCCCGAGTACTCCCAGATGCAGTCGCGCGTGAAGGGCCAGGGCCTGCACACGGTGTGCCAGGAGGCGTCCTGCCCCAACATCTTCGAGTGCTGGGAGGACCGCGAGGCGACCTTCCTCATCGGCGGTGACGTGTGCACCCGCCGCTGCGACTTCTGCGACATCGCGACCGGGCGCCCCACCGAGCTGGACCGCGGCGAGCCGACCAAGGTCGCGCAGAACATCGCGACCATGCAGCTGCGCTACGCGACCGTGACCGGCGTCGCACGGGACGACCAGCCCGACGGGGCGGCCTGGCTGTATGCCGAGACGATCCGCGAGATCCACCGGCTCAACCCCACGACCGGGGTCGAGATCCTGCCGCCGGACTTCGGCGCCAAGCCCGAGCTGGTCGGCCAGGTCTTCGACGCCCGCCCCGAGGTGTTCGCGCACAACCTCGAGACCGTCCCGCGCATCTTCAAGCGCATCCGCCCGGCGTTCACCTTCGACAAGTCGCTGCGGGTTCTTTCCATGGCCCAGGACGCCGGCCTCATCACCAAGTCCAACCTCATCCTCGGCATGGGTGAGCAGGAGCAGGAGATCGAGCAGGCCATCGCAGACCTGGTCGACGCGGGCTGCCACGTCCTGACCATCACGCAGTACCTCCGGCCGTCCAAGCTGCACCACCCCATCGACCGCTGGGTCAAGCCCGAGGAGTTCGTGCACTGGCGCGACCTGGCCCTCGACCGCGGGATGAGGGCCGTCATGGCCGGCCCCCTGGTGCGCTCGTCCTACCGGTCGGGCAAGCTCTACAGCCAGGCCATGCGGGAGTTCGGCCGTCCGCTGCCCGAGCACCTGTCGCACCTCTCCGACGCCGCCGACCAGACCACTCGCCAGGAGGCGTCCTCGCTGCTCGCGCAGCGCTGACGTCCCCCGAGCCAACCCCCATAGAACGGTAAGATCCGCCCCATGGCACGAGAAGCATCCGGCAGCACGAAGGCGTCCCGGTTCGGGCGCAACAAGGCGCCCAAGCAGCCCAAGGACCCCAACAAGCCCGGGCGCATCGCTCAGATGAAGCAGGCGTACGGCTTCGCCAAGCAGGTGGATCCCAAGATCACGCAGTGGATGGTCGGCGCGGCGCTGCTGACCCTGCTCGTCATGGTGGCCATCGGCTTCCTGGTGGGGCACCCCTGGTACTTCCTGTTCCTCGGCATCCCGCTCGCCGCGCTGGCCGCGATGATCGTGATGAGCCGCCGTACGGACCGCGGTGCCTACTCGATGATCGAGGGCAAGCCCGGTGCGACCATGGCCGCGCTGTCCTCCATCCGCCGCGGCGGCTGGTTCATCGAGCAGCAGCCCATCGCCGCGGACGGGCGGCCCAAGGGGCAGGACTACACCAACGTCGCCACGCTGTATCGCGCTGTGGGTCGCCCCGGCGTCGTGCTCGTCGCGGAGGGTCCGACGGCCCGCGCCAAGAAGCTCCTGGTCGAGGAGCGTCGCAAGGTCGAGCGCCTCGCGTCCGGCTCGCCCGTGCACCTGATGCGGGTCGGGGATGCGGAGGCGGAGGGGCAGACCGGTGACGTCGAGGTCGTGCCCGTGCGCAAGCTCGCCTCCAAGGTGCAGCGCCTGAAGCCGGTGCTGACCAAGGAGGAGGTCGCGGTCGTCAACAAGCGCCTGAAGGCCATGACGGGCGCCCGCGCCGGCGCCGGCGTCCCGGCGGGGATGGACCCGACGAGGGCGCGCGTGGATCGCAAGGGCATGCGCGGTCGCTGACGAGAGACGTATGCGGAGGTTGAGGGCCCTGGGCGAGGAACGAGCCTGGGGCCCTCGGCCGTAGCGGAGTCCGAGGAAGCGACCGAGTCAGGCAGGTCGCTGACGAAGGACGTATGTGGAGGTTGCGGGTCGTCCCGAGGTACGAGGGGCGGCTCTCGGCCGTAGCGGAGTCCGAGGAAGCGACCGAGTCAGGCAGGTCGCTGACGAAGGACGTATGCGGAGGTTGAGGGCCCTGGGCGAGGAACGAGCCTGGGGCCCTCGGCCGTAGCGGAGTCCGAGGAAGCGACCGAGTCAGGCAGGTCGCTGACGAAGGACGTATGCGGAGGTTGAGGGTCGTCCCGAGGTACGGGGGGCGGCCCTCAACCGTCTGCACGATCAGTTCCCGTCTGCACGATCAGTTCCCGTCTGCACGACCAGCGCCCGTCTCAGCCACCGTCCCCCGTCTCGTGCTGCAGCACGAGACGGAGGACGCAACCAGAGACGCGGGACGCAAACAGAGACGCGGGACGCAACCAGAGACGCTGGACGCGGGACGCGACGAGAGACGCTCAGGTCAGCGGGTGCGGACGATGACGCTGCCGGCGGCCTTGTCGTGCAGGCCCCGGCCGTCGCCGTCCCACACCACGGGTGGGATGACCAGCAGGAGCAGCAGGGTCCGCAGCGCGGCGCCCACGACGCCCAGCGGCCCTCCGGCGGCGCGGCGGACGTGCAGGCCGAGCAGGCGGTGGCCGATCGTGCAGCCGGCGGTGCCGACGAGCAGGACGTTCTCGACGGCGAACACGGCGAGCGGGATGAACGAGTCCAGTCCGGTGGCGCCGACCGGCATGCGGAACAACCCGATGGCGATGGCGCAGCACAGCAGCCAGTCGACGAGCAGGGCCAGCACGCGGCGTCCGAGCGGTGCCATGGCGCCTGGCCCCGACGCGGGGAGGCCGAGGCGCTCCCCGGCATACGCGCCCTGCTGGGTCAGCTGACCCGGTCCCTCGAGCCAGCCACCGACGTCCCTGCGATCCACCACCGGCTCAGGCTACCTGCCGGGCGGGGTTCGGCTGGACAGCGTGTAACACGCGGGAAACATTGGAGTCATGGTCGGGTAACGGCCTGCCCGTACGTTGGTGGGCAACAGGTCGGCCAGTCGGGCCGACGACACACAGGAGGACGATGTGTTCAGCACCCCTGAAGAGGTCCTGACTTTCATCAAGGACGAGGACGTCAAGTTCGTCGACATCCGGTTCTGTGACCTGCCGGGCGTGATGCAGCACTTCAACGTGCCGGCCCAGACGCTCGACGAGGACTTCTTCACGGAGGGCCAGGCCTTCGACGGGTCCTCGATCCGCGGGTTCCAGGCGATCCACGAGTCCGACATGAAGCTGCTGCCGGACGTCAAGACGGCCTATCTCGACCCCTTCCGCGTCGAGAAGACCCTGATCATGAACTTCTCGATCGTGGACCCGTTCACGGACGAGCCCTACAGCCGCGACCCGCGCAACATCGCGCTCAAGGCCGAGACCTACCTCAAGTCCACGGGCATCGCCGACACCGCGTTCTTCGGCGCCGAGGCGGAGTTCTACGTCTTCGACGACGTGCGCTACGCCAACAACGCGCAGACCTCCTTCTACTCGATCGACTCTATCGAGGCGGCCTGGAACTCCGGGCGCGAGGAGGAGGGCGGCAACCGCGGCTACAAGACGGCGTTCAAGGGTGGCTACTTCCCGGTGCCGCCGGTGGACCACTTCGCCGACACCCGCGACAAGATCTGCCTCAACCTGGACCGCGTCGGCCTGGAGGTCGAGCGCTCCCACCACGAGGTGGGCACCGCCGGCCAGCAGGAGATCAACTACAAGTTCAACACCCTGCTGCACTCGGGCGACGACATCATGAAGTTCAAGTACGTCGTCAAGAACACCGTGTGGGAGGAGGGCAAGACCGCGACCTTCATGCCCAAGCCGATCTTCGGCGACAACGGGTCCGGCATGCACACGCACCAGTCCCTGTGGAAGGACGGCAAGCCGCTCTTCTACGACGAGCAGGGCTACGGCGGCCTGTCCGACATCGCTCGCTGGTACATCGGCGGCCTGCTCAAGCACGCCCCGGCGCTGCTGGCGTTCACCAACCCGAGCGCCAACTCCTACCACCGTCTGGTGCCGGGCTTCGAGGCTCCGGTCAACCTGGTCTACTCCGCCCGCAACCGCTCGGCCTGCATCCGCATCCCGATCGCGGGCACGAGCCCCAAGGCCAAGCGCATCGAGTTCCGCATCCCGGACCCCTCGGCCAACCCCTACCTCGCCTTCGCCGCGCAGCTGATGGCCGGCCTGGACGGCATCAAGAACCGCATCGAGCCCCCGGAGCCGATCGACAAGGACCTCTACGAGCTGCCCCCGGAGGAGCACGAGCAGATCGAGCAGGTCCCCTGCACCCTCGAGGAGGTCCTCAAGGCGCTCGAGGAGGACCACGAGTTCCTGCTCGAGGGCGACGTCTTCACCGAGGACCTGATCCGCACCTGGATCGACTGGAAGACCGAGAACGAGGTGGCGCCGCTGCGTCTGCGCCCCCACCCCTACGAGTTCGAGATGTACTTCAGCATCTGATCGAGCCGTCGCCGAAGGGCCGTCCTGCCGCGTGCAGGGCGGCCCTCGTCGCGTCCCCAGGGGCAGTGTGGTGGGAGGATGCCGTATGCCGAAGCCCGCCGTCTCCCCCACCGCCGCCCTGCGCTGGGGCGCCCTCACCGCCCTCCTCGGCGCAGCCGCCGCCACCGCAGCCGTCGCCGGGACCCGGGCCTGGGCCCTCGTCGCCGCCCGCGACCGGATCCACTCCCCCGGGTCCACGCCCGCGGCCGAGGTGGCGGTCGTGCTGGGGGCGGGCGTCCTGCCTGACGGGACACCGAGCCGCTACCTCGCCGCGCGTCTGGACCGGGCGCTGGAGCTGCTGCGGCTCGGACGGGTCGAGGTCATCGTCGTGTCCGGGGCCGACCTGCCCGGGGCGGACGAGCCCGGGGTGATGCGGCGGTACCTCGAGGACAACGGCGTCGACCCCGACCTCGTCGTCGAGGACCGGGAGGGCGTGGACACCTACGCCACCTGCTGGCGGGCGCGACGCGTCTACGGCCTGGAGCGGATCGCACTGGTGAGCCAGGCCTACCACCTGCCGCGGGCCCTGGCGATCGCCGGCGCGGCGGGGCTGGACGCGGTCGGGGTCGCCGACTGGTCCGTGAAGCGCCCCCTGGCCGGGACCGACCGCAACGCCTGGGCCTACGGCGTGGCCCGCGAGTGGGCCGCCGGCGCCAAGGTCCTGGCCGACCTCGTCCGCCCCCGGCGCGAGGACGACCCCGAGCACGACCCCGCCGTGCAGCGCGCGCTGGCGCACGCGCGATCACGGTGACCGGTCGGGGGGCCGGGCGGTCGGCATACGGCCACCCCGCCGGAGGCGCGGCCGGGCCCACGCCGTAGTGTCCAGAGCGTGGATGACGACCTCGACATCATCTGCGTGGACCCCGGTGAGGACCCCGCCGCGATGGAGCGCATCCGGACGCTGCTGGCGAGCCAGGACCTCGAGATCGACTCCGGCGTCGAGGAGTTCGTGACCTTCCAGCACTACGGCCGGGTGCTGGCCTGCGCCGGGCTGGAGGGTCAGGTCGTCAAGTGCGTGGCCGTGGACCCGTCCCTGCAGGGACGCGAGGTGCTGCTGCCGCTGATGACGGAGATGACCTACGTGGCCCTCGACCGGGGCGTCACCCACCTGTTCATCTACACCAAGCCGGACTACCGGCCCCACTTCGAGGCGTGCGGCTTCCACCACCTGGCGACCGTGCCCGGTGTCGTGACCCTGCTCGAGAACACCCCCCGCGGCCTCCCGGCCTACTGCGAGCAGCTGGCGCACCTCCGGCGCTACCGCGACAAGGTGGGTGCCGTCGTGCTCAACGCCAACCCGTTCACGCTGGGGCACCGCCACCTGCTGAGCCGGGCCGTGGCGGACTGCGAGGTGTTGCACGTCTTCGTCGTGGCCGAGCGGTCCAGCAGCTTCACCTTCGACGAGCGCTACCGGCTCGTGGTGGCCGGCGTCGAGGAGATGCCGGAGCGGGACCGGATCATGGTGCACCGCGGGTCGGCCTACCTGGTGAGCCGGGCGACCTTCCCGAGCTACTTCCTCAAGGACTCCGGGGTCGTCGACCGCGCCGGCACCGGGCTCGACCTGCTGATCTTCCGCCGGCACATCGCGCCGGCCCTCGGCATCACCGACCGCTACGTCGGCACGGAGCCGTTCTGCCCCGTCACCCGGGCCTACAACGCCGACATGCACCGCTGGCTCGAGGCGGAGCCGCTGGCCGCAAACCCCGTGCGCGTGCACGAGATCCCGCGCGTGGCGCGGGACGGCGTCGCGATCTCCGCGTCGGAGGTCCGTCGTCGCCTGGCCAACAAGGACCTCGTCGCCCTCGCCGGCCTCGTGCCGGCCCCCACCCTCGCCCTGCTCACCACCAAGGTGCAGGCCGACCGCCCCCGGGCCGAGCTCGTGCCCGCCGCCGTCGGCTGACCGCGCCACCACGACAAGGAGGTCGTCATGCGCATCGCCCAGGACGCCATCGCGGGCACGCTCGAGTCGAGCGACGTGATGGTGAGGGTCGCTCCCCCGCCGGACGGGGAGGACGGGCTGGAGATCGACGTCAGCAGCGCGGTGCTGGCGCAGTTCGGCCACCAGATCCGGGCCGTGGTCGACGAGGTGGTGTCCGCGCTCGGCGTCACCGCCGGTCGCATCACGATCGAGGACAAGGGGGCGCTCGACTGGGCGATCCGGGCGCGGCTGCAGGCCGCGCTGGTGCGCGGCTGCGGCGTCCCCCTCGACTGGACGACGCTGCAGGCCGCCGAGGGTGCACCTGACGGCAGCGATGACGAGGAGGGGGCGCAGGCATGATCACCGCTGCGACCATGCGCGATCCCGGGGCCATGCGCCACCGCTCCATGCTGTTCGTCCCCGGGTCCAATGCCTCGATGATGAGCACGGCCTACGTCTACGGCGCGGACGCCATCATGTTCGACCTCGAGGACGCCGTCGCCCTCCGCGAGAAGGACTCGGCGCGGCTCATGGTCTTCCACGCGCTGCAGTCCCCGGTCTACGCGGGCACCGACACGGTCGTCCGCATCAACCCCTTGGACACGCCCTACGGCCGCGACGACCTCGAGGCGTGCGTGCGCGCCGGCGCCCGGACGATCCGGCTCCCCAAGACCGACTCCGCCGACGACATCCGCGAGCTCGAGCACGAGGTGGAGGACGTCGAGCGGGACTGCGGGCGCGAGGTCGGCTCCACCCGGCTCATGGCGGCGATCGAGTCGGCGAGCGGGGTGGTCAACGCCGTCGAGATCGCCCAGGCGAGCCCGCGGATGGTGTCCATCGCCCTGGCCGGCTTCGACTACGTCATCGATCTGCAGACGACGCGGAGCCGCGAGGGGACCGAGCTGTTCTACGCCCGGTGCGCCGTCCTGCACGCCGCTCGGGTGGCGGGCATCGCGGCCTACGACGTGGTGTGGTCGGACGTCAACGACGAGGAGGGCTTCCTCGCCGAGGTCGAGCTGATCAAGCGGCTCGGGTTCAACGGCAAGTCCCTCGTCAACCCGCGACAGGTCCCCCTGCTGCACGAGGCCTTCGCCCCCACCGAGGACGAGCTGGCCCACGCCCAGGTCGTCGTCGCGGCGGCCGAGAAGGCCGAGCGCGACGGCCTCGGCGTCGTCTCCCTCGGCGGCAAGATGATCGACGCCCCGATCATCGTCGCCGCCCGCCGCACCATCGCCTTCGCCGACGCCTCGGGCGTCCGTCGCCAGGAGCGTCACGCATGACCGCCACCGACCTGCCCGTCACCCACCCTGCGCCCGATGACCTGCCCGACCTCGCGGCCTTTGGCCAGGGACTGCGGCCGTATGCCGGATGGGCCCGCACGACGCCCCACCTCATGGCGACCGACCCCCTGGGCCGCAAGGTCCGCCGCAGCCTGGAGGAGGCCATCGAGGCCAGCGGGCTGCGCGACGGCATGACCATCTCCTTCCACCACCACTTCCGCGAGGGCGACAAGAGCATCAACCTCGTGGTCGACACCATCGCCCGGATGGGCCTGCGGGACCTGACCCTGGCCTCCAGCTCGCTCAACCGCTGCCACGCGCCCCTGGTGCGGCACGTGCAGGACGGCGTCATCACCCGGATCTACACGTCGGGCATGCGCGGCGAGCTCGCCCGGCGCATCAGCGGGGGGCTGCTGGAGCACCCGGTCATGATCCACAGCCACGGCGGACGGGCCGCTCTCGTGACGTCCGGCGAGCTGCACCTCGACGTGGCCTTCCTGGGGGTGTCGGCGTGCGACGCCATGGGCAACGCCAACGGCGTCACCGGGCGGTCGCACTGCGGGTCGCTGGGCTACGCGATGGTCGATGCCGAGCACGCCGACAAGGTCGTCATGCTCACGGAGGAGATCGTCCCCTATCCCAACACCCCGGTGAGCATCAGCCAGGACCGGGTCGACCACGTCGTGGTGGTCGACGAGGTGGGCGACCCGTCCAAGATCTCGGTGGGGGCCGCGCGCCTCACCAAGGACCCCAAGGAACTGCTCATCGCCCGCCTCGCCGCGGACGTCATCGAGCACTCGGGGTGCTTCGAGGACGGCTTCTCGATGCAGACCGGCTCGGGCGCGAGTGCCACCGCGGTGACGCAGTTCCTCGGACCTCGCATGCGCCACCAGGGGATCAGCGCGGGGTGGGCCCTCGGTGGCATCACGGGTGGCATGGTCGACCTGCACCGCCAGGGTCTGGTGCGGCGCATCCTGGACGTGCAGGACTTCGACACGGTCGCGGCCCAGTCGCTCGCCGAGAACCCCGACCACCGGGAGATCAGCGCCAACGAGTACGCCAACCCGTTCTCCAAGGGCGCCTGCTCCGACGGGCTGGACGTGGTCATCCTCTCGGCCCTCGAGATCGACCTCGACTTCGACGTCAACGTCATCACCGGGTCCGACGGACTCATGATGGGTGCGAGCGGCGGGCATTGCGACGTGGCGGCCGGTGCCAACCTCGCCGTCGTCGTCGCGCCCCTGATCCGGTCTCGCATCCCCGTGGTGGTCGACAAGGTCACCACGAGGGTGACCCCCGGGGAGACGATCGGCGTGCTCGTCACCGACCACGGCATCGCGGTCAACCCGGCGCGCCCAGACGTCGAGGAACGGCTCCGAGCTGCGGGCCTGCCCGTGACGACCATCCACCAGCTCTACGAACGGGCCGTGTCGATCACCGGTGTGCCCCGTCCGATCGAGCGCGGTGACCAGGTGGTCGGGGTCGTGCGCTACCGCGACGGGAGCGTCATCGACGTCGTGCGGCAGGTGCTCGCGCCGTGACCACGACCACCCCGGCGCAGCTGCTCGCCGCCCGCGACGACCGGGTCCGTCGGCGTCGCTCCCTCCAGGGACGCCACCCGGGGTCGGTGGTCGTCGGCGTCACGCTCGTCACGCCAGGACCGGTCAAGAGCTCGCCCACCCTGGTGCGGATCAGGGACCGGGCGGTCACGGCGCTGCGGGGACAGGCCGCCGAGCTGGGCTGGCCGGTGCTCGACCGCGAGGAGCGCGACGGCGCCGCCGGGCCCGAGGCGCACCTGGTCCTGGACGTCCCGACCGGTGACGCCACCACCGTCAAGCGGGTGCTGGTCGGGCTGGAGGACTCGTGCCCCGGCGGGCGGCTGTGGGACCTCGACGTCCACGACGGCGAGCGGACCGTCTCGCGCACCTCCCTGGGCCGGGCGCCTCGACGCTGCCTGGTCTGCGCGGAGCCGGCCCACGCCTGCGCGCGCTCCCGGGCCCACGACCTGGCCGACCTGACCACCGCGGTGGAGGCGCTCCGTGCTGCCCACCGCTGAGCAGATCCCGACCTCCATGAGCTCCCAGGAGGCCACGGTGACCGCCCTGCACGACCGCGACCAGGCCCGTCGCCTCTCCCGGCTCGCGACGGAGGCCCTGCTGGCCGAGGTGGAGCTGAGCCCCAAGCCCGGTCTCGTCGACCCCACGTCGTGCGCGTCGCACGACGACATGGACGTCGAGACCTTCCGGGCGAGCATCGACGCGATCTCGCCGTGGTTCCCGGTCCTGCACGAGACCGGTCGCGCGGGCCACCGCGACGGGCCGGCCCGCTTCCTCGAGCGGCTCCGGCGCCCCGGCATGGGCTGCGAGGACGCGATGTTCGCGGCCACCCGTGGGGTCAACACGCACAAGGGAGCCGTCTTCGCCTTCGGTCTGCTGCTGGGCTGCGCCGGCCGGCTGGCGGCGGGCGGGCTCCCCGTCACCGTCCACACCCTCACGGCCCTCGCCGGCCGGATGGCGCGCCCCCTCGTCGAGGTCGAGCTGCCCTCGGTGGACCGGCCCGGCACCTATGGCGAGGTCGCCTTCGTGCAGCACCGGCTCGCGGGTGCGCGGGGTGAGGCGGCGAGCGGCTACGCGTCCGTCCGCCTGCGTGCCCTCCCGGCCTACCGGGCGGTCCTCGAGGACCGGGGCGATCAGCGGGCGGCGCTGCTGCAGGCGCTGCTGGTGCTGCTGGCGACGACCGACGACACCACCCTCGTCAAGGACGGCTCCCTCGACGGGCTGCGGCACGTCCAGCGCAGCGCTCATGAGCTCCTCGAGACCGGTGGGGTCCGGGCTCCGGACGCCCTCACCCGCCTCTGCCGGCTCGATGCGGACCTCACGGCTCGTCGGCTCAGCCCCGGGGGGTGCGCCGACCTGCTGGCCGTGACCCACTTCCTCGCCCACCTGCCGAGCGGCGACGACTAGGCTGACGCCGACCCGTCCGACCGCCCGAAGGCCCCCCGCATGAGCGTGACCCTGCTGGTCAACCCGGCCTGCCGGGCAGCTCGGCGACGGGCCGGCCTCGCCGAGCAGGTCCGACGGGCTCTCCCCGGGCCGTATGCCGACGCCACCGTCGTCGCCAGCCGGTCCCTGGAGGACGTCACCGCCATCGCCGCCGCCGCACGGCCGGACGACGTGGTGGTCGTGCTGGGTGGCGACGGCACGTTGCGGGCCGCCGCTGCGGGCGCGTCGAGGTCCGGGTCCGTCATCGCTCCCCTGCCCGGCGGCAGCGGCAACGACCTGTGCCGCCACCTGGGCATCCCCCTGGACCCGGTCCGCGCGGCGCGGGCGACGGCGTCCTGGACCGAGCGGCCCATCGACCTGGGGGACGTCGACGGCCAGGTCTTCCTCACGATCGCGACGCTGGGCTTCACCGCCGCCATCAACGAGCAGGCCAACCGCGTGCATCGTCGCGGCCCCCTCATCTACGTCGCCGCGGCCGTGGCGCTGCTGCCGCGGGTGCGGCCCACGAGGGTCGTGCACGTCATCGACGGTGCGGCCACACCGGTCGACGCGTGGATGGTGTCGATCGCGATCACGAGCAGCCAGGGCGGCGGCATCCTGGTCGCGCCCGGGGCCGAGGCCGACGACGGTCTGCTCGACGTCGTCAGCTATGACGCACGGACGTGGGGCGGCTTCGTCGCGAGCCTGGTCGCCACGCTGCTGAGGCGGCCCATCGCCTCGCGCGCCGTGCAGCACCGCCGGGCCCGCTCGCTGCGGCTCGAGACCCCCGACCCCGTGCCCGTCTATGCCGACGGTGAGCGGGTGGGGACCACGCCCTGCACGATCCGCGTGCGGCCTGGAGCCGTGCGGCTGCTCGGGCCCGCTCGCTGAGCGGCCGCGTGCCGGACGCCGCCCGCACGGTCCGCGGCGTCCGGCATACGACCTCCCGGGCACACCCCTGGTGGGTGGCACCTGGCTCGCGACGTCTCCGGCACCCGCACCTCAGCGTCGGCTCACGACAGGGGCGTGCCTCCGGCCTCGGCGCGCAGGCGGAGGTACTCCTCGCGCGGGATCGGCTGCGCGTCCGGCCGACCCAGGTCGTCGAGGTGGACGTTGTAGGTCTCGCGCGCCGAGAACGCCGCGATGGCAGCGATGCAGGTCACGACGAAGGCGAAGGCGCCGATCTTGAGCGGGATGCCCGTGGATCCCGGAGGCGCGATCGCGGCGAACAGCGCCGGGAAGAAGGCGGTGATCATCGTGCCGATGTTCTGCGCGATCGCCATCGCCGAGACCCGGGTCTTGGTGGGGAACAGCTCGGGGTAGAACGCGGGGAAGGTGGCGTTGTAGCCCTGGTAGACGATCCCCCACATCAGGATGGACATCACGATCGCCAGGACGACGTTGTGGCTGCTGATGGCCGAGAGGTAGAAGTAGGCCAGCAGCCCCGAGCCGAGGGCGCCCACGATGATCGGCGGCCGCCGCCCGATGCGGTCCGACAGCGATCCCACCCACGGGATCAGGATGCAGGCCACGACGTTGCCGATGACCGGGATCCACAGGTAGACGTCCTTGTCGAACCCCACCCCGTAGGACTTCTGCACGGCGTACGCCGCCCCGAAGATCGTCGCCACGGTGGGGATGACGTTCATCAGCGCCATGCACATGACCCGCACCATGTCCGCGAACGAGTGGCGGAACGCGCCGACGATGGGCGACTCGGGCAGCTGCCCCTCCTCCAGCTCCTCCACGAAGGCCGGCGACTCCTCGACGCTGCGCCGGATGTACCACCCCGCGATGATGACGAAGGCGCTCATCAGGAACGGGATGCGCCAGCCCCAGCTGTTGAAGGAGCCCTCGCTCATCACCGCCGCGAGGGGCAGGAACACGGCGGCCGCCAGGATCTGGCCGAACTGCGTGCCCTGCAGGGTGAACGACGCGAAGTAGCCGCGGCGGCCGAAGGGTGCGTGCTCCACGATCATCGAGGAGGCACCGGAGATCTCGCCGGCGACGGCGAACCCCTGGACCAGGCGCAGGACGACCAGCAGGATCGGGGCGAGGATGCCCACCTGCTGGTAGGTCGGCAGGAGCGCGACCGCCATGGTGGAGACACCCATGAGGAGCATGCAGAGCACGAGGACGTTCTTGCGGCCGTGCAGGTCACCCCACCGGCCGAGGTAGAACGCGCCGATGGGCCGGGCGACGTAGCCCACGCCGTAGGTCGCCAGGGACGCGACGATCGCCACGGTGGGGTTGCCCTTGGGGAAGAAGATCTCCGGGAAGACGAGCGAGGCCGCCTGCGCGTAGATGAAGAAGTCGTAGTACTCCAGGGCGCTGCCGATGAAGCCGCTGGCCGCGGCCTTGCGGGGGCTGTGGGCGCCGGGGGGCTCACGGTCCTGGGCGGCGACCGGGTCGCCGTGCTGATCGGTCATGGGACGGTCCATTCGTCGTCGGATGGGCGCCTCGTGGGGGACGGGTCCCGACGCGAGCCGAGGACAGTAGACAGAGCGACCGGCCGGCAGGAAAGAGGCGGTCCGAATCTCGGACACCCGTCCGTTCAGCGAACGCTGGATCGCCCGCGCACGACGGCGCCCCGCCGGATCACGAGGATCCGACGGGGCGCCGGGCGGTCGGCATACGGCATACGGCCCAGAGCAGGTGGCTCTCGGTCAGCCGATGCGGGTCACCTGCACGACGGTCGGGCGCGGGCCGGCGAAGCGGCCGCGACCGGACTGCTTGACGTAGTCGGGGAAGAACGAGTGCTGGTCGGCCCAGGTGCCGTCCTCGCCCGGGTGCTGCACGGCCACGAAGACCGAGCCGTCGCGGTCGTGGATGACCGGGCCGCAGGTCTCGGCCTCGGCCGGCACCGCCAGGAACTGCGTGACGCGACCCCGCTCGGGCCCACCCAGCTCGACGTGGAACAGGCCGTCGTCGTACTTCAGGGCGCTCGGCATGCCGTCCGTGGAGATCCACAGGTCACCGCGGCTGTCGAAGGCCACGTTGTCGGGGCAGGCGATCGGGGCGACCGGGCCGGTGTAGCCACCGAAGTAGGTGCCGGCGGTCTTGGGGTCGCCGCAGATCAGGACGAGGTCCCAGGTGAAGCGGCGACCGGTGTGGTCCCCGCCGACCTCGGTGATCTGGCTCTTCCGACCTGGGTGTGGGTTTATGGGGTGAGGCCGCCGGCGATGAGCAGGCAGCGTAGGCGGTAGTTGGTGGGGTTGCGGAAGCCTCGGGCGATGCGGCGGAGGGGGTCGACGGGGGCCTGTAAGTCTTTCG